>CAJMOP010000007.1 GCA_905215115.1 uncultured bacterium
CGACATAACCGGTGTAGCCTTCACGCAGCGAAGCTGTTGGAATAAATGCGACTTTTTTATTTTCAATTTCTTCCTTTATCAGACTTCCTACACTTGAAAAGTGAGAACATAAAAACAGTTTCATCAATATTCTCCTTTATATATAAATTCTTATTTGTTGAACTAAGCCGTGTATACCATACTCTCCAATGAAAGAACGCCCTGATATAGCGAAATTTTGCCGTTTTCCTGCGTACGTGCGTACACACTCCACAGGAATTCTAAGGGGCCTGCCCCCTTAGCACACGGACTTTGGAACAAAGTCTAGTGTGTTACGCCTTGCCAGAGGTGTACAGGCTCCCGGTATGCACGTACGAAGCAATTGCCATCAATGCGCCATATAAGTGGCGATCAAGTTCGCATAAAGCGACCTTGATCCCGCAAAACAAAAGGCAGGATACCATCACCATGATGATACCCTGCCTCTGTTCGTTCCTGTTTACCGTTCCGAGTAGTCCTTCCGCAGAATTTCCGATAAACAAAAAACGTACTCGAACCCTTTCTCGTAAAGAATCGGGTTCGAGTACGAACTGAATGCTGGAGCAATAAAAAACCACCAGAAAGGTGCCTGTCCCCTTTGTGGTGGTTTTGGGCCAGTCCTAGAGCGTGTGGCCGTAAGCGTCGGCAGCCTTGATGGCGGCGGCGAACTTTTCGTCGGTGAAGGGCTCGGGGTTTCCCTGCTTCCACTCGTTGGTGGTGTGCGCGTACTCGCACAGGGCGGGGATATCGGACTCGGAAAGCCCGACCTGCTCAAGCGTCACGGGCAGTCCCATCTGCTTGTTAAAGGCTGAGTAGCGCTCAAGGTTCTCGGTATCGCCCGTATAGGCGAACAGTACCAGCACACCCAGGCTTACGACCTCGCCGTGCAGGTAGGAGCCCTCGCGCGGAATGCTGCAGGTGGCGTTGTAGAACGCATGCGCCACGCTCGAGTTGTAGTAGTAATCGTTTTGGTTGGTCAGGTTGGAGACGTAGCCCGTGTTGACCACGATATCGAGCGCGATCTGCTTGACGGCTTCGGTCGACAGGTTCTGGCGAACGTCCTCAAGACCCTGCACGCCATAGGTAAACAGCGGCTCGGAGCAGGTGTGTGCGAGCGCCAGGCCAAGACCTGCGGTGTGCTCCAGGTTGCCGGCGCTCGTGGCGTACTCGACCTCGGGCTGCTTGGACAGGGCATCGCCCACGCCCGCCCAGAAGTACTCCGCCGGAGCCTCGGCGATGATCTTGGGGTTGATGAAGATGTGCGCGGGGCGGTTGGGGTACGAATAGCCCTCGAGCGAGCCGTCGTCGTTGTAGACAACGGCAATGGCGGTCGCGGCCGAGCAGTTGGAGCAGATCGTCGGTACCGTAAAGACGATCTTCTTGAGCTCGATGGCCGCCGTCTTGACGGTGTCGAGCGCTTTGCCGCCGCCGCATGCGATAAGCACGTCAGCTTCCTGGCAGGCAGGGGAGTTTACGACCTTGGCGATATTTGCGCGCGTACTGTTGGTGCCGTAGACGCGCGTCTCCAGAATCTCGACGTCGGTACCTGCCAGCGCAGCTTCGATACCGGGAAGTGCTGCGGCCAGTGCTCGTTTACCACCAATGATGGCGACCTTGGTTGCTCCGTACTCGGCCAACGCGCCGTGCAGCTCGTCAAAGCAGTCTTCGCCAACGGTATAGTCGCTCATTCCGATCGTGCGCATAGCAATCTTCTTTCGTTCGATAAAGTGCTTACAGGTATTTTGCTCCAAGAGAAGGTCCACGGCCGCAAGAAATTTCGAACGTATAAAACCAGTGTTGAGGGTTTTTCGCCGGTGCGGAACGTGCTAGCATACTCCGTATAAGCGTTGATGGGGACGAGTAGTCGGCCGTCCGCATGCTACAGAGAGCGGGGAGCGCTGAGAACCCGTGCATGCGACCGATGAAAATCACCCCGGAGCTGCGGTCCCAACGGACGTGCCGCGTAGGTTCGTCTTAGTAGACATCGCCGAGATGGTCGTCGATACAGACCAGCCGAGTAACGGATGCGAGCGCGCGAATACGCGGGCGAGGGCATCTAAGCTGGGTGGTTAAGCGAAGAGCTTTTGCGGGCGTGCAGCCCGTTTGTGGCGCTTCGTCCCAGCTTGTAGGGACGGGCGCTTTTTTGGTGCCCAGAGGGCGTGCGCGCCCACGACATGAAAGGGGTACCGTGGCAAACGAGTACAAGCAGACGATGAATCTGCCCAAGACCGGTTTTCCCATGCGTGCCGGTCTTTCCAAGTCCGAGCCCAAGCGACTCAAGGACTGGCAGGACAACAAGGTCTACGAGCAGGTTCTGAAGAAGAACGAGGGTCACAAGAAGTTCGTGCTGCACGACGGCCCTCCGTACGCCAACGGTCCGATCCACATCGGCCACGCCATGAATAAGATCTCCAAGGACATGATCAACCGCTACTGGATGATGCAGGGCTATGAGGTTCCCTACGTCCCCGGTTGGGACTGCCATGGTCAGCCGATCGAGCACAAGGTCGAGGAGAAGCTCGGCACCGAGAAGTTCAACCAGACCTCCACGGCTAAGATCCGCGAGCTCTGCAACAAGTTCGCTGTCGAGAACATCGAGCTGCAGAAGGCCGGCTTCCGTCGTCTGGGCGTGCTCGGCGACTGGGACAACCCCTATCTGACGCTCTATCACCAGCATGATGCCGCCGACATCGAGGTCTTCAAGGCCATGTTCGATAAGGGCATGATCTATCGCGGCCACAAGCCGGTTCACTGGTGCAAGCATTGCCACACCGCACTCGCCGAGGCCGAGATCGAGTATTCCGACGAGACGAGCCCGTCCATTTTCGTGCGCTTTGAGATGACCTCCAAGCCCGCCGGCCTCGAGAACTTCGACGGCCCGGTCGACTTTATCATCTGGACGACCACGCCGTGGACCATCCCCTCCGACCAGGCCGTTTCCCTTAAGCCCGGCGCCGCCTATGTCGCCGTTGAGCACGAGGGCCGTGCCGAGGTCATGCTCGAGGACCTGGCTCCTAAGTGTTGTGAGGAGTTTGGCTGGGAGTACACCCCGGTCATGGTCGATGGCAAGCCCTACGTGGTTTCCGCCGAGACCTTCCACCACATCCACTACAAGCAGCCGATCTTTGACGGCGTTGAGGGCGTGGCGCTGCTGGCCGATTACGTCGGTGTCGATGACGGTACCGGTATCGTCCACAACTCGCCCGGCCACGGCGTCGACGACTACTTCGCCTGCCTCAAGGAGGGCATCACCGACATCTGCATGCCGGTCGATGACGACGGCAAGTTCTACACCGGCGAGGAGTTTGGCACCGGCGGCCCCTTCAGCGGCATGGATACCGATGAGGCCAACCCGCACATCATCGAGTTCCTGCGCGAGCGCGGCACCCTGGTTCTCGAGAAGAAGATCACGCACAGCTATCCGCACTGCTGGCGCTGCAAGCACCCGGTGCTCTTCCGTGCTACCGACCAGTGGTTCGTCTCGATGGACAAGACCGGTTTGCGCGAGCAGGCTGGCAAGGAGGTCCGTGAGAACGTCAAGTGGTATCCGGCTCACGCCGCCAACCGCATCGGCGCCATGGTCGAGCAGCGTCCCGACTGGTGCATCAGCCGCCAGCGCAACTGGGGCGTGCCTATCCCCAGTTACACATGCGCCGACTGCGGCGAGAAGGTCATGAACGACGCCACGCTCGACGCCGTCATTAAGCTCTTCCACGAGAAGGGCTCCGACGCCTGGTTCACCGACGCTCCTGAGAGCTATCTGGGCGAGGCCTGCGTCTGCCCCAAGTGCGGTGGCCATCACCTCAAGGCTGATAAGGACATCCTTGACGTGTGGTGGGACTCCGGCGTGTCTTGGAAGGCCGTCTGCGAGTACCGTCCCGAGCTGGAGTACCCGGCGGACGTCTACCTCGAGGGCTCTGACCAGCACCGCGGTTGGTTCCAGAGCTCGCTGCTCACCTCGGTGGGCGCCAACGGCCACGCTCCGTACAAGGCGGTCGTCTCGCAGGGCTTCACCCTCGACGGCCAGGGCCGTAAGATGTCCAAGTCACTCGGCAACGTTATCGACCCCAACAAGGTCTGTGACGAGATGGGCGCCGACATCATCCGCCTGTGGGTTGCTTCCGTCGATACCAGCTCCGACGTGTCCATCGACCACGAGATTCTTGCTCGCACGTCCGATGCCTACCGTCGTTTCCGCAACACGCTGCGCTTCCTGCTCTCCGAGCTCGAGGGTCAGTTTGAGCCCGAGACCGACGGCGTCGCCTTTGCCGACCTGCTGCCGCTCGACAAGCTCATGGTTGCCCGCCTGACCCAGGTCCAGGCCGAGGTCGACGACGCCTACGCTAGCTACGAGTTCCCGCGCGCCTACCGTGCGCTTTACGACTTTGTGGTTACCGAGCTGTCCAACGTGTATCTCGACGCCCTGAAGGACCGTCTGTACTGCGAGAAGCCCGGCTCGCTCGAGCGCCGGAGCGCCCAGACCGTGCTTGCCGAGCTCTTCTCGATGCTCATGCGCGACCTGCAGCCGATCCTGTCCTACACGGTCGACGAGGCCATGGCCTATGCACCCACCGGCTGCGTCGATCACCAGAAGTACGCCGCGCTGCTCGATTGGTATAAGTCGCCCATTACGGTCGACGAGGCCAATGAGTTTGAGGGCGTGCTTGAGGCTTCGCTCGAGCTCCGTAGCGCCGTGACCAAGGCCCTTGAGGATGCCCGCTCCGCCGGCACCTTCACTAAGAGCCAGCAGGTCCGCGTCAAGGCAGTCGTTCCCGCCGAGATGTATGCGCTGCTGACCGGCGACAAGGCCGTCGACCTGGCCGAGTTCTACATCGTCTCCGCTGTTGAACTGACCCAGGGCGAGGACCTCTCCGTTGCCATCGAGGCTGCCGAGGGCGAGTGCTGCGACCGTTGCTGGAATTACCGCACCACCGTTGGCGAGTACAACGGTCACGCTCACATTTGCAAGAGGTGTGCGAATGCCCTTTAAGGCACGGTAACTCGGCATTTTAGTTATAGGGAGAATTTGACGCCTTCGGCCCATTTGCTCCGCTGAAGAAAAGCGACATTCCGTTATCCGGAATGCCGCTTTCTTTTATGCTGGTTATTTATCTGACGTTAGCGTATGTGTCGTGTGCTCTGCGTGTGGCAATATAAGATGGTTATTTGCGTTAAACGGAATTTGATTATCTGAGGGTAGGGGATTTCTTTGGGTCGTGGTGCGGATATGACGCCGCCTTTGCGTTGGCGGTTGGGTGCTGCTGGTGGGGTGGCGCTGGTTGTGCTGCTTGTTGACCAGCTGACCAAGCTTGCGGTTCGTGCCGTGGGCGACGCTTTGCATGTGACCGTCATCCCCGGTGTTATCGACTTTATGTTTGTCCGCAATATCGGTGCTGCCTTTAGCATGGGCGAGGGGCATGGCATCGCGTTTGCCGCGCTGGCGTTGGCGGTCATTATCGCTATTGCCGTGTACCTCGTTCGTGCACCCCAGCTCGCCCATCTTGAGGTTGTGGGCATGGCGATGGTTGCGGGCGGTGCTATCGGCAACGCTATCGATCGTTTGGCCTTTGGCTTCGTGACTGATTTTATTGCCACCACCTTCATCGACTTCCCCGTCTTCAATGTGGCCGATATCGGCATCACCGTAGGCGTCGTGCTTGCCCTCTTTGGCTACATGTTCTTGAGCCCCGCGGCCCGTGAGGTCGATGCGACCGCCGAGCTTAACGCTCGTGACGAGGCCCGCGCCAAGCGCAAAGCCAAGCAGCGTGGGGAGCGTGCCCGCAAGATTCGCGAAAGGAATGAGCGCTAATGGCCGACATCCATATCCTTGTTGCCGACGATGCCGCTGGTCAGCGCCTTGACGCCTATCTGGGCGCCAATGACGGCTGCCCTACGCGCTCTGCCTGCGCGCATCTGATCGAGGGCGGCGCCGTAATCGTGAACGGCGAGACCTGTTTGTCAAAAAAGTATGCCGTACGCGCCGGTGACCGCATCTCGGTTGACCTGCCCGAGCCTCACGATCCGACTGACGTGATTCCCGAGGCCATTCCCCTCGATATCCGCTACGAGGACGATTACCTCATCGTGCTTTCCAAGCAGCGCGGCCTGGTGTGCCATCCTGCGCATGGTCATGAGAGCGGTACGCTCGCGAATGCCCTGGTCTATCACTGCGGTATCGACCATCTGGGCACCGTGCAGGGTGAGGACCGCCCCGGCATCGTGCATCGCCTGGATCGCGATACCTCGGGCCTTATGCTCGCGGCAAAAGACGACGACACCCAGCGCGCGCTTCAAAATCTCATCCGTACGCGTACGCTCGACCGCCGCTACATTACGCTCGTTCACGGACACATCGCCATGGACGAGGGCACTATCAACACCGGTATTGCCCGCTCAACGCGCGACCGCGTGAAGATGGCGGTTTCTGATGACCCCTTTGCGCGCCAGGCCATCACGACCTTCAAGGTGCTCGAGCGCTTTGATTCCACGCGTTTCGACGACGGCTACACGCTCGTCGAGTGCCACCTTTTTACCGGCCGCACGCATCAGATTCGTGTGCACATGCGCCATATCAACCACGCTTGCGTGGGCGATCCGCTTTACGGCAAGTGCGATGCGCGCGCCGATCAGGGCCTGACCAGGCAGTTCCTCCATTCCTGGCGTGTGGCGTTCGATCATCCCGTGACGGGGGAGCGCATTGAGTGCCGCGACGAGCTGCCGTGGGACCTTGCGGCGGTTTTGGATGATCTGGCTCCGCGCTCGCTCGGTCGCACGGCCGCTGGAGATGAAATCGTTCCGCAGCTCGGTCTTCTCGAAGCCTAGTTAGTATTAGGTGGTTTCTTGAACGCCCCTAGCCTGCGGTAAGATATAGGGTTGTTTACGTAACGCGTTCCTGGGAGCCTGCATGCTCGCCTTTTTACAAACCAACACGCCCATCGTGATCTTTAACCAGATTGTGGTTACGCTGCTCACGGTCTGCTTTCTGTACCAGGTGGTCTTCTTTGTCATTGGCGCCCTGCGCGGTGAGGTCGCACCTCCCAAGGCCAAAAAGCTCCATCGCTATGCCTTCTTTATTGCGGCGCATAACGAGGAGGCGGTAATTGCCAATCTCGTGCGCTCCATCAAAGACCAGGACTATCCGTCCGAGCTTATCGAGGTCTTCGTGGTTGCCGATGCCTGCACCGATAACACGGCGCAGCTCGCTCGCGAGGCTGGCGCCATCGTCTATGAGCGTAACGACCTGGCCCGTAAGGGTAAGAGCTGGGTCATGGACTTTGGTTTTGACCGCATTCTTAACGAGTATCCCGATACCTTTGAGGGCTACTTTATTTTTGACGCCGATAACGTTATCTCCCGCGATTACGTATCCAAGATGAATGACGCCTTTGACCAGGGCTTCCATGTGGTCACAAGCTACCGCAACTCCAAGAACTTCGGCAGCTCGTGGATCTCGGCAGCTAATGCCACCTGGTATCTGCGCGAGGCACGCTTTCTCAACAACGCGCGCAACATCTGCAAGACTTCTTGCGCCGTCTCGGGTTCGGGCTACCTCATCTCCGCCAGTGTTATTGAGGGCATGCACGGCTGGCAGTTCCACACGCTGACCGAGGACATTCAGTTCACCACGTTCTGCGCCATTCACGGCATCCGCATCGGTTATGCGCCGGCAGAGTTCTTTGACGAGCAACCCGTGACGTTCAAGGCATCCTGGAAGCAGCGTATGCGCTGGACCAAGGGCTTTTATCAGGTGTTCTTTACATATGGTAAGCACTTGGTCAAGTCGACCTTCCGTTACCATCGCTTTGCCGCCTACGACATGTTTATGACCATCGCTCCGGGCATGCTTCTGTCCCTGATTTCCATGCTCGCCAACGCGACGTTCCTCATCGTGGGTGGACTCTCACACGGCTTCTTGGCTACCGAAGTCGAGATGCAGGCTTGTGCCGCCTCGCTCATTATGACCTTCGCGATGATGTACCAGACCTTCTTTATCCTGGCGCTGCTCACGACTATCTTCGAGTACAAGCACATCCATTGCGCGCAAAAGTGGCGCCTGGTGACCAACCTGTTTACCTTCCCGATCTTTATGTTCAGCTATATCCCCATTACGGTGGCTGCGTTGTTCCTGAAGGTCGACTGGGTCCCGACGCAGCACGCCGTAAGCGTCACCCTCGACGAAGTTATGCAGGGTGCCAAATAACCACCACCTAAGCCACCACAAAGGGGACACGCACCTTTGTGGTGGCTTTTGTTTTTGAGCCCTAGGTTGAGGAGGTTTCGTTGTTCTATATCCCGTTTTGGCTGTGCGCCTTTGCCGGTGCGCTCATCGATGCCCGCGAGCGGCGGTTTCCTAACGCGCTCGCCGCTGCCTGTGCCGTGGCAGCGTTTGCGGGCGTCTGGCTTGATCTTGGCCTGGACATCGCACTTGACTACGCCGGTCTTGCGGTCATCGTGTACCTTGCCCTTGTGCTCACTGAGTCGCTCTGGCGGCGCCTTCGCCATGCCCCCGGCATCGGCATGGGAGATGCCAAGGCGCTTTTCGCGCTTTGCACGCTCGACCCTCTGGGCGGCATCGTGGCATTTGCCGTCGCGCTCCTGGTACTGGCCCTCTCCTGCCTCTTCACAAAATCGCGCTCCCTGCCATTGCTCCCGTTTTTGGTGCCGATATTTGCCATAATCGAGGTCGTGGGCTGGGCATTGTAACCGATTGCGCATCCTTTTTAAGGAGCATGCCATGGCAACTAATCAAGAAACGGCCGTCATTAAGGCGCGCATGGACCGCATTCCCGCGGCGTTGTCGCCCGAGCTGGTCGAGCGTATCGCCGCCGACCGCGCCTCGGGTGTCGTTAATCCTTATCGATGCTGCGACGACCAGGTCATTCGTCGTATAGATCGCGCTGCCGACAAAGGCACGCTTATGCGTCCGGCGTTTATGCGCGATACCGAAAAGATTCTTCATCTTCCTGCGTACACGCGTTATGCAGGCAAAACGCAGGTCTTTAGCTTTCGCAGTAACGACGACCTGTCGCGGCGCGGCCTTCATGTGCAGCTCGTCTCGCGCATTGCCCGCGATATCGGCCGTGCCCTGGGCCTCAACTGCGATTTGATCGAGGCGATTGGCCTGGGCCACGATTTGGGCCACACGCCCTTTGGCCATGCCGGCGAGCGTTTCCTCAACGATATCTATCACGAGCGTACGGGTCGTTATTTTTTCCATAACGTGCAGTCCGTCCGCGTGCTCGACGCGCTGTACGGCCGCAACGTGTCGCTCCAGACGCTCGACGGCGTGCTGTGCCATAACGGCGAGTACGAGCAGCGTGTCTTTGAACTCTCGGACATGGCGTCGTTTGACCAGTTCGACCGTACCGTCGAGGACTGCATTGCCACGGGCTATGGCGCGATCGAGCACCTGCGCCCCATGACCCTCGAGGGCTGTGTGGTGCGTATCTCGGATATCCTCGCCTACGTCGGTCGTGATCGTCAGGACGCCATTGCGGCGGGCCTGCTGTCGCCCGACGCTTTTGACGATGGTCGGGGCGGCGCCTATAACAGCTGGATTCTCACGCACGCTTCCATCGATATCGTTGAGCATAGCTACGGCAAACCGCGTATCGAGATGAGCGAGGACCTGTTTGAGGAGATCCGCCGAGCCAAGCGCGAGAACTACGAGAAGATCTATAGCAAGGGCGGTATCGAAGGCGATTCCGAGGAGGAGCTGCGTGAGGCGTTCGAAAAGCTCTACGACCGTTGCCTGCAGGATATAAACGAGGGTGACGAGTCCTCCTACATCTTTAAGCACCACATTTCGCGTATTGAGCAGCAGCTTTCCTATTATGGCCGCATCTATGCTTGGCAGGACGACAAGGATCAGACTGTCGTCGATTACATCGCAAGCATGACGGATGGTTATTTCTGCGAGCTGACGAGCAAATTGTTCCCAGGTCTAAAGTTTCCGCACCGCACCTATATTAACGAACGGTAGTTCGTATCCTTTCGGTATACTGTTGGTCAACAACGATTTTGATTAATGCATGGGATGGCTATGGACGACCTTTTTTCTGCTTCGACGCGCGAGCGCTCCTTTAAAAATGCGCCGCTTGCGGTGCGTATGCGCCCCAATTCGCTCGACGAGTATGTGGGCCAGCAAAAGGCCGTCGGTAAGGGCTCGTGGCTGCGCGCCGCGATTGAGCATGACGTGCTGTCGAGCGTGATTCTGTACGGCCCGGCTGGCACGGGCAAGACGACGCTGGCCCACATTATCGCCAACCATACCAAGAGCGAGTTTGTCGAGGTCAGCGCCGTGACGGGCACTGTGAAGGACCTGCGCCGCGTAATCGATGAGGCTAAGACCCGTCTGAACACCTACGACCGCCGCACCATTCTGTTTATCGATGAGATCCATCGCTTCTCTAAGTCGCAGCAGGATGCCTTACTGCATGCGGTTGAGAACCGCACCGTCATTATGATTGGCGCCACGACGGAAAACCCGTACTTTGAGGTCAACTCGGCATTGCTCTCGCGTGGGCGTGTGGTAGAGCTTGAGCACCTGAAGGACGAGGATATCGCCATGCTCATTGAGCGTGCGCTCGAGGCGCCGCAGGGTTTAAACGGTAAGTTCTCGGCCGATGAGGATACGGTCAAGACCATTTGTACGCTGGCTGCGGGTGATGCACGCTCGGCCCTGACGACACTTGAGCTGGCGAGCGAGATTGCCGTCACGCGTCCCGATACCGAAGGGACGCCAGCGCCGGCGGCGGGGGAGCGCTATCCCATCACCGTGGATGACGTAAAGATTGCCAACCCGCGTCGTGGCTTTTCGTACGACAAAAACGGCGACATGCACTACGACATTATCAGTGCGTTTATTAAGTCTATGCGCGGTAGCGACCCCGATGCTACGATCTATTGGCTCGCGCGCATGATTGATGCGGGGGAGGATCCCAAGTTTATCGCTCGCCGTATTATGATTCAGGCTTCTGAGGACGTTGGCAACGCCGATCCGCAGGCGCTTTTGGTGGCGCATGCCGCGTTTAAGTCTGCCGAGGTCATTGGCTATCCCGAGTGCCGTATTAACCTGGCTCAGGCTGCACTCTATGTGTGCTTGGCGCCTAAATCCAACGCGTGTGAGGCTTCGATCGATGCGGCGCTTGCCGATATCCACTCTAGTGGGCTTCGCGAGGTGCCGAGTTATCTGCGCGATCGCCATCGCCCGGGCAGCGATGAATACGGTGTGTATAAGTATCCGCACGATTATCCCGAAGGCTGGGTCGACCAGCGCTATTTGCCCGAAGGCTTAGAACGCGGTGCATTTTGGCGGCCTGCCGGCCGTGGTTGGGAAGAATGGCGCGTAGAACAAAGCGAACGTGACCGTAGCGGGAATGCACCGAAGTAGCTGCTGATAATTTTGTCCCACGTTGCTGCTCTTGGCATGTTCGGTCCCCTTTGGGGTACCATGGAAAGCGTCTGTATTTCGATTCCTTTGGGAGGCTTGTATGAGTCCCATTCAAATCGCCTTGCTGCTGCTCGCCGTTGCCGGCGTGTGGGCTATCGTTGAGCTCGCGCTTACCCTGCGCAAGACCCGCAACGTTGTCGATTCGCTCGATAAGACCGTGAACGACCTCAACAACACCATCGCCGAGGCGCAGCCGGTGGTGGCAAAACTCGACGGTGCTGTCGACGAGCTTACGCCGGCACTTGCCCAGATGGAGCCGCTGCTTAAGTCGAGCAAGACCGCCGTCGACGCCCTTACCTCCAATCTCGTAGAAGTTGAGGCCGTGGTTCGCGACATTTCCGAGGTTACGGGCAGCATGGCCGAGGCCAGCAATGCTGTGTCGAGTGTAACTGATTCCGCGGCAGGTGCCGTGCAGAAACTCATTAACAAGGTGAAGGCTCCCGCGGCCGACGCCGAGCGCAAGCTTTCCTCTGCCGCCGAAGCCGAGCAGCCGACCGAGCGCGTCTTGATTGGCGAAGCCGGGGACGAGGCCGCCGCGGGCGACGATGATTGCCATAAGCATGTTGGCAAGCCGGCTCAGTATTACACCTATACGCCCGCCGAGTCCTCTGAGGAGTCCTGCGATGAGTAGCGAAGCAACCTGCCCCATCACGCTGACCGTTGCCGGCGACCCGCGTCTCGCTCGACTTGTGCGCATGACGGCGGCCAACGTTGGTGCCCTGTGCTCCATGTCTGTCGATCGCATCGAGGACATCCGCATGGCTGCCGAGGAGGCTTTCATCTTTGGGTGCACCGCGGTCGACTGCGACGACATCACCATCAAATTCGATGTCGATGAGACTCACGTTGGCATGACTATTACCTTTGGAGACCAGGCTACGGTTGATGAAAACGACCAGGCTGCGGTGTATGCCGAGCTCATCCTCGCGAGCGTGTGCGATTCCTACGAAAAGACTGCGGCGCCCTTAACGCTTTCCCTCGACCTCAAGGCGGATATCTAATATGACCGAACGTTCCCGGAGCGGCAAGGCCGCTTGGGACAAGGAGAAAACCCGCGAGCTATTTCGTCGTTATAAGGAGACCGGTGATCCGGAAGCCCGCGAGCAGCTCGTCATGTCCCATATGAACCTGGTAAGGTTTCTTGCCAACAAATTTAAGAATCGCGGCGAGCCGCTCGACGACCTGATGCAGGTTGGCTATTTGGGCCTGCTCAAGGCGATCGACCGCTTTGACCCTGAGCGCGGGCTCGAGTTCACCACGTTTGCCACGCCCACCATCTTGGGCGAGATCAAGCGTCACTTCCGTGACAAGGGCTGGAGCGTGCGCGTGCCTCGTCGCCTGCAGGAGCTTTCTGCCAAGGTTAACCAGGCTACCGACAAGCTTACCAACGAGTTGCAGCGCTCGCCCAAGGTCGAAGAAATCGCTGAGTACCTGGACGTGACCGTCGACGAGGTCCTGGAGGCTATGGAATCGTCTTCGGCCTATACCTCGGTGCCCATTGAGGCTCCTGGTGCGTCCGATTCCGACGATGCGCCCTCGATTCTCGACCGCTACGCCGACGACGACAACGAGCTCGACTTTACCGATGACCGTCTGGTCATTGAAGAGGCCATCCGCGATTTCTCGCCGCGCGAGCGCGAAGTCATCGAGCTGCGCTTTGTAAAGGGCATGACCCAGATCGAGATCGCCAAGAAGCTGGGCATCTCGCAGGTGCAGGTCTCGCGCTTGTTGCGCCGCACCCTCAAGAAGATTCAGGATAAGATTGACCCCGACGGAGTGATGATTCGTTCATGAGTGAGCACCCCCAACAAACAGACCGCACGCTGCGCGATACCCGCATTCTGACGCTTCACATTTGGGCTGTTGTCGGCTGCATTGTCATCGCTGCCGTCATCTTTAACCTTATGGGCATCCTGGCACCGGTTATCGAGTTTCTCGCTGTTGGTTCCATCATTGCTTTTGTGATGTCCCCGATCACCAACTGGCTCGAGCATCATGGCGTGAATCGCGGCATCGGTTCGCTTATAGCGCTTATTGTTGTTGTTGCCGTGCTCGTCGGTGTTGTTTGCATCTTGTCGCCGATTCTTTTTGGTCAGATCATGGAAGTCCTGAGCCGCCTGCCCGAGCAGCTTCGTGTTGCGGGTGGCGACCTCAACGAGATGGTCTCGCATGTCAAGACGCTCAACAACACGCCGCTCATGGAGTATTTGGACGATAATCTTTCGTCGCTGGTTACCGTGGCATCGAAGTATGTGTCTCAGATCGCTGCCGAGCTTGGCCGCGGTGTGTTCCCGCTCATCACCAATACGGCCTCGCAGTTGTTCGTGATCTTCCTTGGTCTGGTGCTTGCCTACTGGATGGCCTGCGATTATCCTCGCATGCACCACGAGATTTGCACCATCATCGGTCAGGAGAAGGAGACTTCGTACCGCTTTATGGTCGCCATCCTTTCTCGCTCTGTCGGCGGCTACATGCGCGGTATGGTCGTGACGTCCATCTGCGGTGGTTTCCTCGCCTTTATTGGTTTTATGATTATCGGCCATCCGTATGCGGCGCTCATGGCTATCTTTACCGGCATCATGCATTTGGTTCCGGTCGTCGGCCCCTGGGTGAGCGCGGCAATCGCCACAGTGCTCGGTTTCATGTTCAGCCCCATGTTGGCGTTGTGGACGCTCATCGTGACGATGGTCGCGCAAAACGTCACTGATAACGTGATTTCGCCTAAGGTCATGCAGAGCTCGGTGCAGGTGCATCCCATCATGAGCCTCACGGCGCTCGTTATTGGCTCGGCACTCATGGGCCCCATCGGCATGATTATTGCCATCCCGCTGTGTGCGGCCCTCAAGGGTATCTTCGTGTACTACTTCGAGAATGAGACCGGCCGACAGCTTGTGGCCTATGACGGCGCCGTGTTTAAGGGCACGCCGTACCGCGATGCCGATGGCAACCCGGTCGCCGCCTACGACGCGCTCGGCGACGACACCTTCATCTACGAGTCCGAACTCATCGGCAACGAGACTGCGCCCGAGGCCAAGGCCATGCCCAAGCCCGAGCTCGATAATCCCTGGATCAAGCTCTCGGGTCTGCAACCCGATGCCACGGGCTTTTTCAAGAACCCCTTCGCCAAGGATGACGATTCCGATACGGACGATACCAAAACCGGCATCGACGGCTCCATGGACGATGACGACAAGTAGCGGGGTAATTCGGGTTAACATTCATACGCGCTAACATGCAATTTCGCTGAAGGGCCGGCATTGTGCCGGCCCTCTTTTTTGCACTTGCGCGGTGGGATGGTAATATCGTTACGTTTGAACTGTTTCGATGTGAAACCGAGGAGATTCCCTCTATGAGTGCTGACTACCCGTCAATGACTACGGCCGAGATTCGCTCTAAGTTCCTCAACTTCTTTGAGGAGCGCGGTCTTAAGCTCTATCCTTCTTCGTCCCTCGTCCCCGACGATCCTTCGCTGCTGCTTGCCAACGCCGGCATGAACCAGTTTAAGGAGTATTACCAGGGCAAGAAGACCATGAAGGAGATCGGCGCAATCTCCTGCCAGAAGTGCGTCCGCACCAACGACATCGATTGCATCGGCGAGGACGGCCGTCACCTGTCCTTCTTTGAGATGCTCGGCGACTTCTCCTTTGGTGGCGTCTCCAAGCAGCAGGCCTGCGCTTGGGCCTTTGAGCTCATTACCAAGGAGTTCAAGCTGCCGCTCGATCGCCTGTACTTCACCGTCTTTACCGAGGACGACGAGACCCATGACGTGTGGCGCTCCCTGGGCGTTGCCGAGGATCACATCTCCCGCCTGGGCGAGGACGACAACTTCTGGGCCGCTGGCCCCACCGGCCCCTGCGGTCCGTGCTCCGAGATCTACTTTGACATGGGCGAGGAGGTCGGCTGCGGCAGCCCCGACTGCAAGCCCGGCTGCGACTGCGACCGCTTCCTGGAGTTCTGGAATCTCGTCTTTACCCAGTACGACCGCCAGGAGGATGGCTCCATGCCGGAGCTGCCGCACCGCAACCTCGATACGGGCATGGGTCTGGAGCGCATGGCCGCCATCATGCAGCACAAGACCGCTAACTACGACGGCGATCTGATGCAGCACCTCATCAAGCTGGGCGAGAAGATCAGCGGCAAGACCTATGACGCCGACGATTACTCCGGTGCTAGCCGCTCCCTGCGCATCATCGCAGATCACTCTCGTGCCGTTGACTTTATGATCTCGGACGGCATTCTCCCCGGTAACGAGGGTCGCGAGTACGTCCTTCGACGCCTGCTCCGCCGTGCCGTGTTCCACGGTCGCCTGCTGGGTATCGAGGGCGCCTTCCTGACCAAGTTTATCGACGAGGTCAACGCTCAGATGGGCGAGGCCTATCCCGAGCTGCTCAAGAACGTCGCGCTCGTCAAGGGTATCGTCGCCTCCGAGGAGGAGCGCTTCTCCACGACGCTCGACAACGGTCGCGTCTACCTGGATGAGGCCCTGGCAGCGCTTGCCGAGGGTGCTGTGCTTCCGGGCGATGTTGCCTTTAAGCTGCACGACACCTTTGGTTTCCCCATCGACCTGACCGTCGAGATCGCCGGCACCGCTGGCCACGACGTCGACATGGACGGCTTCACCGCCTGCATGGAGGACCAGAAGGCCCGCGCCCGCGCCAATGCCAAGGGCGACGCCTGGGGCAGCTTCAACGACGTGTGGGTCGAACTTTCCGACAAGGTCGCCGCGACTGAGTTCGACGGCTATGACAACGATGTGATCGTAGGCGCCAAGGTTGTTGCCATCGTGCGCAACGGCGAGTCCGTCGAGTCCGCTGACGCCGGCGAGGACGTCGAGGTCGTTCTCGACCGCACTCCGTTCTATGCCGAGATGGGTGGCCAGCAAGGCGATGCCGGCAAGCTTTCCGCCGAGGGCGTTGTTCTGACCGTTGCCGACACCAAGAACCACAACGGTCTGTATGCCCACGTCGCGCACGTTGTCGATGGCACGCTGACTGTCGGTGCCGCTGTGACCGCCACGCTCGACGCCGAGCGCCGTGGCTTCCTGCGCCGCAACCACACCGCCACCCACCTGCTCGACGCCGCGCTTAAGCAGGTCCTGGGCGAGCATGTCTCCCAGGCCGGCTCGCTGGTGACGCCTGAGCACCTGCGCTTTGACTTCACGCACTTCGAGGCCCTGTCCTCCGAGCAGCTCAAGGCTGTCGAGGACCTGGTCAACCAGCAGATCTTCGCCTCCAAGCCGGTCGTGACCCGCGTCATGGGCATTGACGAGGCCAAGGCCGCCGGTGCTGTCGCCCTGTTTGGTGAGAAGTATGGTGACGTCGTCCGCGTTGTCTCCGTGGGCGCCGAGGACCAGCCGTTCTCCCGCGAACTCTGCGGTGGCACGCACGCTGCCAACACCGCCGAGATCGGCCTGTTCAAGATCATTTCCGAGTCCTCTACGGGCTCCAACGTCCGCCGCATTGAGGCCGTGACCTCTAAGGGTGCTCTCGACTACATGGCCGACCGTCTGGCGCTCGTCGACGCCGCTGCTGCTGCGCTCAAGTGCCGCGTGGATGAGGTTCCCGCCCGCGTGGAGAACCTGCAGGCCGAGCTGCGCGAGACTTCCAACAAGCTCAAGAAGGCGCTGACCGGTGGCTCCTCCGACGCTATCTCCAGCGCCATCGAGGGCGCCGTCGAGCTCGACGGTTACAAGCTCGTCGTCGCTGAGCTTCAGGGCCTTGAGGCCGCCGACCTGCGCAACGTTTGGGATACTGTGCACCAGAAGGTCGCCGGCCCTGTCGCTTGTGTCGTCGCCAGCGTGACTGAGAAGGGCACCCCGGCCCTGCTCGCCGCCGGCTCCGATGACACCGTCAAGGCCGGTTTCCACGCCGGTAACGTGATCAAGCAGATCGCGGGCCTGGTTGACGGTCGCGGTGGCGGCCGTCCCAACATGGCCCAGGCCGGTGGCAAGAATGCCGCCGGCATCGCCGATGCCCTCGCGGCCGCTAAGACCGCGCTCGGCGCCTAAGAATCTAGGTAGTCGCTGTGGTCGCGCTTGCGCTGGACATAGGGGAGACCAGGATCGGCATCGCCGTCTCGAGCCGTGATGGCAAGATGGCGATGCCTGTCAAGGTGCTCCCGGCTGCAGAGGTCACCGGTATGGCCAAGACGTTCCGCTACCTGGTCGAGGACTATGAGCCCGATATCCTGGTAAGTGGGCATCCCCTGACCATGGCCGGTGAGCCCGGTCCCCAGGCCGAGCGCGTTGCCGCTGTTGCGCAAAAGATTGCCGACGAGCTCGATCTTCCGTTGGAGTTTGAGGACGAGCGCCTGTCCTCGCAAGAGGCAAAGCGTATCCTGCGCGAGCAGGGCCTCAACGAAAAGCAGATGAGGGGCAAGATTGACATGATTGCCGCCAGCCTGTTTTTGCAGACGTGGCTTGATCGTAAAAACGAGGAGGTTTCGCATGCCTAGCGCTCCCGATCCGCGCCAGCCGAATCGTACACGTCAGCCGGCGTCGCGCCCTGCCCAGCCTGGCCAGCGTCCGGCACAGCCGACCCAGCGCGCAGCTCAGTCTGCCGCGCGCCCGGTGCAGTCCTCCTCTCGTTCGGCCCAACCTGTTCAACGGACGGGTCAGCAGCCTTCTGCTCGTTCGGTTCAGTATCCGGCTTCTCACGCGGCTCAGCAGCCCACTGCTCGTTCGGCTCAGCCTGCAGGCGGTGCTCGCTTTAAGCAACAGGCACCTACCCAGCGAACGCAGGCCCCCCAATCGCATTCGCATCACGCTCGCGGTTCGCATGGCGTTGCTCCGGCGACTCGCTCGAGCTACAACACGCATGCTCGTCGCGGTGCTCAAAAGAAGAGTTCTCCGGTTCCTATGATCATCGGCGTTGTGGTGGCCGTAATCGCGCTCGCTACTATCGCTTTCTTTGTCGTGCCTGCCGTCAAGGGCTTCTTTGCCGGTGAGGATACGAAGGTCACGGCTGGTCAGCAGGTTACGGTGACCATTCCCGACGGTGCTTCGGGTGATGCGATCGCCTCGATTCTCTCCGAGAACCATATCGTCGAAAATCCCAAGGATTACTACGCGGCGGTGAAAAAGCTCAACGCCGATATGTCGCTCAAGCCTGGTACTTATTCGTTCACCACACTCATGGATGCGACCAAGGTTGTTCAGCAGCTCATGGAAGGCCCCAACGCGGGCTCCAATGCGCTGACTATCCCTGAGGGTCTGACGGTCGATCAAGTCGCCGACCGCGTGACCCAGGCCTACGACAGCATCTCTAAGGAAGACTTCCTCAACCAGGCCAAGGCCTCCAACTACGTTGACGACTATAGCTTCCTTAAGGGCGCCGCCAACGACTCGCTCGAGGGTTTCTTGTTCCCCAAGACCTATTCGTTGGGTGATTCGCCGACGGCCGATGACGTGATTCGCGCCATGCTCGATCAGTTTAAGACCGAGTACAAGTCGCTTGACTTTGCGAGCTGCGAAGCCAAGATCAAGGAGCGCTACGGTGTGGAGATGTCCGACTATGACATCGTCAACTTGGCCTCTATCGTTGAGCGCGAGGGACTCAACGCCGATCAACGTGCACACGTGGCCTCGGTCTTCTACAACCGCCTTGCCGGCAAGCTCGACGGTCTGCGCTATCTCAACAGCGATGCGACCATGATGTATGTCACCGGTGGCGAGGTTACCGCCGACGACCTGCAGAGTGATAGCCCCTATAACACCTATAAGCACGAGGGTCTGCCACCCACGCCCATCTGCTCTCCGTCGCTCGAGGCACTCAAGGCCACGCTTGAGCCGACCGACTCCGATGACCTTTATTTCTACATTACGCAGGACGAGGAGTACTTCTCGCAAACCTACGAAGAGCATCAACAGTCTTGGAATTAGCATGAGGATATTTAGCCCCAAACGATACGTTGCCTCGGTCGATCGCATCGACCTTGATACCCTGTGGGCCGACGGCAAACGCGCCATTCTGCTCGATCGCGATAACACCCTGGTGCCGCGCGACACCGAGCAGGTTCCCGCCGCGGTTTCCGCTTGGCTCGAAGCCGCCCGCGCCAAAGGCTTTAAGCTGTGCATGGTGTCCAACAACTGGCATCGCGATCAGGTCATGAGCTCTGCACGCGAGCTGGGACTCGAGGCCATCAGCCACGCCATGAAGCCCGCCCCGTTTGCCTTGAAGGCGGGTCTTAAGCGCCTTGGCGCCACGGCAGACGAGGCGGTGCTGATCGGCGATCAGCTGTACACGGACGTGTGGAGCGGTAACTTTGCCGGCGTTGACACTATTCTGGTCAAGCCGCAGACAACCCAGGACCTGTGGTACACGCAGATCTTCCGTATCTTTGAGCGCCGGGCCCTGCGCGACCTTCCCTGCGAGGAATAGGTTTCGCCATGTCTCAGCACATCAAACACGGCTGCGACCATATCTTCTTTATCGGCTTTTTGGGCGCGGGCAAATCGACGCTTGCGCGCAATGTGGGCACTATGTTCAAGCGGCGTTTTATCGATACCGATCGTTTGGTTGTGCGTCGATGTGGCAAGTCGGTGACCGAGATATTTGAGACCGAGGGCGAGGATCGTTTTCGCGAGCTTGAGACCTCGGCACTCCGTTCGCTTCAAAGCGAGCGCAGCCTGCTGGTGTCGTGCGGGGGCGGCATCGTCGAGACGCCGGTGAACATTGAGCTGATGCATGAGATGGGTATATGCGTGTACCTCGAAGGCGACTTTGAGGACTCGTTGCGCCAGATTCGCCGCTCCGATACCCGGCCCGATTTCCGCTCGCCCGAGCACGCTGCGCGCCTGTTTGAGCATCGCCGTCCGCTGTATCGCCAGGCCGCCGATATTACCCTTGATATTCGCAACAAGTCCTTCGAGGACGTTTCCTACCTTTGTGCCGAGATGCTTTTGGAGCGTGGACTGCTATGATTCGCCGTCAACTTATCAATTTCCAAAACCGCAGTGTCGATGTCCGCGTTGGATTGGGCGCGTTCGAGGAGCTGTCGCGCATGTTTGCCTCGGCCGTGGGCAAGCCTAAGCGCGCGATGGTGGTTTGGAACGACGCCACATCCGAGCGTTTTGGCGAGGTCGTCGAGCATGCGCTGGTCGACGCCGGTTTTGCCGTGTCGCTGCTCGTCCTCGAGGTTTCTCCTGCCGGTGCTACGCTGGCCGATGCCGATACCGTCTTTGGCGCCCTGTCGGCTAACGGCATTACCTGCGACGATCTCGTTGTCGCTGTCGGTGACACGGCGACCTGCTCGGTCGTTTGTTGGTGTGCCAATCAGTGGTGCGGTCGCACCGAGTGCGCCTTGCTGCCGACGACGTTCGACGCCATGCTCACGGTTGCGACGACCATGAAGCCGCTCGTCGCATCGTCGGCGAATGCGCTTCCCGCTATCGCGTTCCGTCCCGAGCCGGGCTTGGTCGTGTGTGACCTCGACCTTGTTCGCGCGGCGGACCCCGAGGACCTTAAGCTCGGTTATGCGGTACTTGTTGGCACCATGCTTTCGAGCAGCAAGTCCCGCTGGAATCAGTTTACCGAGACCATTCCCGAGATTCTCGCGGGCGAGGAGGTCGCGCTCGTCAATGCCGTTCAGTGGTCTCAGACTGCCCGTAAGGACGTACTGATGGCCACGAACCCGAGCGCCCGCCATGCGCTCGATTTTGGCAAGACGGGGGAGCGTACCCTGCGCGCCTGCTTGGGCGATGCCGCTTCGCCGGTGCCTGCCTACCAGCTGTTGTCCGAGGGCATGCGCTTTGAGGCGCGCCTAGCACATGATGCCTGCGACTTCGATATCGATTACGTCTTTGAGGTCGATGACTGCCTGGAGGACTTTGGTATCGAGGAGCTTGCCTTCGATCTGGAGCCTGCCGCATATATCGAGGAGTTCCGCAGGCAGCAGTTTGTCCGCTCGAACCGCAGCATGTTGCCGCTGCCCGCGGCGCTCGGCGCCATTCGTCTAACGAGCGTTGAGGACGAGGTTCTCGACCGCCATGCTCACGCATACTTGGCTTCTCGCAACGAACTTCTCTAGGATTTATTGACATCCATCGTCTTTCGTATCATGTTGAGGGGCGGGTTTCCAATCGGTTGCGAATCGCTCGCGATTCCGTACGTTGATTGAGCCCGTCCCGTCTTTATGAAGACAACAAGAAAGGAATCTGCATGTCTGAGTTTGCTGCCGGTCCTGCCGGTCGTATCGAGCGTGTCCGTGCCCTGATGGTTGAGCGCGGTTACGACGCTATCGTGGTGCGCGACGAGGCCAACCTTCGTTGGCTTACGGGCGTCAAGGGCGTCTTCGATTACACCTTCGAGTTCCCGCACGCTGCGTTTATTACGGCTGACCAGTGCCTGTTCCATACCGACTCGCGCTATCTCAACAGCTTTGAGGAGAACACGCCCGCCGGCAGCCCCTGGGTCTACGACATGGACGAGGGCACCATCCCCGGCTGGGTCGCCGGCAAGATCGCGGCCAACAAGTGCCGCGTCTGCGCTGTCGAGGACGACATGCAGATCAATTTCTACCAGGGTATTCAGCGTGGCCTGGAGGACCGCTCCGTTGCCTGCATGCTGCCGCTGATGCATGACGACATCCGTAAGATGCGCGCCATCAAGGACGCCGAGGAGATCGAGCTCATGCGCCACGCGCAGTCGATCACCGACGCCGCCTTCCAGCACATGCTCGGCTATATTAAGCCCGGTATGACTGAGAAACAGGTCCGCAACGAGCTCGAGAACTTTATGTTCGCTAACGGTGCCGATAGCCTGGCCTTTGGCTCCATCGTCGCGAGCGGTCCCAACACCGCCAACCCGCATGCCGTCCCGAGCGACCGCGTGATCGAGAAGGGCGACTTCGTTCTCATGGATTATGGCGTGGGTTACTGCGACTATCGCTCCGACATGACTCGTACCGTCGTGATGGGCGAGCCCACGTCCGAACAGCTCGACCTGTACGCGCTCGTGCGCCGTACGCACGAGGAATGCGTCGCCGCAATCCATCCGGGCGTCGAGGGCAACGACATTTTCAAGCTTTCCAAGAAGATCATCGGCGATGCCGGCTATGGTGATTACTACAACCATGGTCTGGGCCACGGCGTGGGCATTGACATCCACGAGCTGCCCAACTTCAACCGCAGCAAGAATATCATCGAGGTCGGCTCGGTTATCACCATGGAGCCCGGCGTCTACCTGCCCGGCGTGGGCGGCGTGCGTCTGGAGGACTACGGCGTGGTCACCGAGAACGGCTACGAGCCCTTCACCAAGACGCCGCATGACCTTCACGTCATCGATTGCTAGCTCATTTCGATAGATTTTTGGGGCGGGACGTCCGGATCGATTCGGACGCCCCGCGTTCTCTTTTTATGCGCTCGCTGCAGGCGCCGTCTGCAAGTGTATAATTTCGGTCGTATGTAATTTGGACGCCTGCGCGTTCTGCCCATAAGAAGAAAGGTCGCTATGCCTACCATTTCTACCGCCGACTTCAAGAACGGCCTCGGTCTCCGTATTAAGGACAAGGTTTATACCATCGTCGAGTTCCAGCACGTCAAGCCGGGCAAGGGTGGTGCTTTTGTGCGCTACAAGACTCGCGATATCAAGAGCGGTCGTGTCGTTGAGAACACCTGCAACGCCGGCACCAAGTTCGAGAGCGTCATGCTCACCACCCGTGAGTTCCAGTACCTCTACAACGACGGCACCGACTACATCTTCATGGACAACGAGTCCTACGAGCAGGTTCCCGTTCCCGAGGACATGGTGGGCGAGAACTCCAAGTGGCTGCGTGAGAACGACATCTGCCAGCTGCTCTTCGCCGACGACGAGCTAATGGGCGTGACCCCGCCGATGTTCATCGAGACCACCATCGTCCAGACCGACCCGGGCTTTAAGGGCGACACCGTCCAGGGTTCCACCAAGCCGGCCACGATCGACACCGGCGCTGTCATCCAGGTCCCCATGTACCTCAACGAGGGCGAGGTCATTAAGGTTGACACCCGCGACGGCAAGTTCGTCTCCCGCGTCTAGCAACCAACTCTTCTAGGAGGACTCATGCCCCAGGAAATCAAGATTGACGGCATCGGCATTTCACCCGATGTTCTGACCGCCATCGTCTCGCGCGCCGTGTCGGATGTCGAGGGCATCGCCTCCGTTGGCGTCAAGGACCTTGCCACCAACCTTGTCTCCATGATGCTCTCGTCCAAGGCCCCGGCTTCCGAGCCGGCGGTCGAGGCCGAGGTCGTCGGCGACAAGCTCGCACTCACCGTGCGTGTCGTGGTGTTCTTTGGCTATCCGTTCAAGAAACTCGCCGAGGCCGTTCGCGTCGCCGTGGTCACCGCCATCGATGCCCAGGTGGGCGTTGAGGTCGAGCGCGTTGACGTTTGCATCGACGGCCTCGTTTTCCCCAAGGAGTAACCTTTGAGCCTTAAGGTTTATCGCGGGCGCACGCTTGCCCGCAGTCAGGCGCTGCAGCTGCTGTTCCAGGCCGAGGCCACGGACAGCCCGCTCGAGCGCGTCCTCGAGGGCGATTTCCTGATCTCGAAGGGTCCCCTCGACCCCTATGCGCTGGAGCTGTGCCGCGGTGCTTACGAGCATATCGACCGCATCGACTGCGCTCTGCGCGCCGTCGCCAAGAACTGGGATCTTATGCGCATGCCCGGCGCCGACCGCAATCTGCTGCGTATCGCCGTCTATGAGATGCGTTTCCTCACCGACGAGGAGGTCTCGGACGCCATCGTGATCAACGAGGCCGTCGAGCTCGCCAAGGCCTATGGCACTGACCAGTCCGCGTCGTTCGTCAACGGCGTGCTGGGCAAGATCGCTCGCAGCGAGGAGCTGCCGGGCGAGGACCTGTACCAAGAGCTGCTGGCCGAGGATCGCGCTCGCGAGGAGGCGCAGGCTGCCGAGGCGGCCGCAAAGGTCGCTGCCGCTCAGGCTGCCGCCGGTGTACTTGCCGAGGATCCGGACGCTGCTGAGGCCGTCGAGGCCGACTCCGTCGAGGAGTAGCCATGCCAGAGGGTTCCGTCCGCAACTTCGATGAGATCTCGGATCGCCTGGACCAGATCATCGCCACCGTTCGCTCCAAGGATACGTCCCTGGAGCGTTCGCTCGATTTGTTTGACGAGGCGATTGAGCTTGGCTCCCGTGCGGTCGATATGGTCGACAAGTTTGAGCTGACGCCGCGTGAGGCCGACAAGCTCGAGCAGGAATACGATGAGGATGCGGCAAACGAGTCCCAAGATAGACAGGCTGCATCCCCGGATACGAATGGTTGATGGCATTCATGAAACGCGTGCGTCTCGATGACGAACTGATTTCACAGGGCATCTGCGCCGATCGCGCGGATGCCCTTCGCACTCTTATGGCCGGCTTGGTCTCGAGCGGCGGTGAGCGTTTGACCTCTCCGGGGCTCAAGGTGACGCCGGGCCTGCCGCTGCATGTTAAGGGACGCATTCCGTACGTTGGGCGCGGTGGCCTTAAGCTCGAGGGTGCGCTCGATGCGTTTTGTATCGATCCCACGGGCCTTGCCTGCCTGGACGTAGGTTGCTCTACCGGCGGCTTTACCGATTGCCTGCTCAAGCGCGGTGCTGCGACTGTTGTCTCGGTCGACGTGGGCCGTGCTCAGTTCGACTGGTCGCTTCGCCAGGACGATCGCGTGACGCTGCACGAGCGCACGAATGTGACGCAGCTGCCCGAGCTCGGCTACGGCGACGCAATCGACCTGGCCGTGTGCGACGTGTCGTTTACCAGCATCGCGAACATCATCGACGCCGTGCTGGCGTGCCTGACGCCGACGGGGTCGTTCTGCACGCTCGTGAAGCCGCAGTTTGAGGCTCCGGCGGCGCTGGTGGGCGAGGGCGGTATCGTGACAGATCCCACTGTGCGTGTTGACACGCTCGTGGCGGCGATTGAGCTGTTCGCCGCAAAAGGCTTGTTCCCGGTCGACGTGTGCGTGTCGCCCATCCATGGCGCCAAGGGCAACGTGGAGTTTTTCCTGTACGGCACGAGGTTTGCCCCCAGCGAGCGCTCCGATGACGAGTTGCAATCCCAGGTATCGGCTTTGAGCGAGAAAGCTGCAACGCTATGAAGGTCTTTCTGGTTCCCAATTACTACAAGCAAGAGGCGGTCGAGAGCGGCCTGATGCTCGAGCTTTGGCTGACGCGCCAAGGCTACGAGGTCGCATGGGCGGCCGACCAGCGCTCCAAGATCCAGAGTACGCCCGACGTGGATGGTGCCGATCTTGTCATCACGCTCGGCGGCGACGGCACGTTGCTTCGTGCGGCCCGTATCCTCAACTACCGCGAGATTCCTATTCTTGGTCTTTCCTATGGTCACTTGGGCTTTTTGACGGCGGCCAGTCCCGAGGAACGCGATATTTTGCAGGTTGTGAGCGATGCCCTGTCCGGTGAGCTCCACGTGAGTCGTCGCGCCACGATCGCTGCAGACATCGTTTCTGTGCGCGAGGACGGCACCAAGGATGTCGTGCGTTCTTTTGCCCTCAACGACATGGCGCTCACGCGCGGGCCGCTTTCCGATATGGTCGAGTTCGATATCACCGTTTCGGGCCACCATATCGACCGGCTGCGTGGCGACGGCGTTGTTGTGTCCACGGCAACCGGCTCTACGGGCTATGCGCTGAGCGCCGGCGGCCCTATCGTGAGCCCCGATTACACGGGTATGGTTTGCGTGCCCATCGCGCCGCACACCATTCAAGCTCGCGCTTTCTTGACTTCGCCAAGCGATGTCGTCGAGATTTTTATGTCTGACGACCGACCGAGTGTGCCTGCCATCGCTATCGACGGACAGTTTATTACCTGCGATGGTACCGTCGAGAGCGTGGCCGTACGCCGCGGTCCCGGCGATGTTCTGCTGCTCGACTATGGCCCCGAGAGCTTCTATAACTCGGTGAGCCGCGTATTCTACGGAGTTCGCCATGATCGATGAGCTGCAGGTTTCAAACATTGCGCTCATTCGCGAGGCGACGTTGGTGCCGAGTGCCGGCTTGACCGTCCTGACCGGCGAGACCGGTGCCGGCAAGACCGCACTGCTCTCGGCGCTTAAGCTCATTTTGGGCGAGCGCGCGGATTCGTCGACCGTGCGCGAGGGTGAGGCGCTTGCGAGCGTCGAGGCGCGCTTGTTCGATGGCCCGCACGACACGGAGGGCTTCACCGTGCAGCGCAGCCTTTCTGCCGAAGGCCGCAGCCGCGTCAAGATTGATGGTCGCATTGCCAGCGTGCGCGAGCTTTCCGAGCGCGTCGGCGTGATGATGGATCTGTGCGGCCAGCATGAACATCAGCGCCTGCTCGATCCGGCACATCATGTTGCCATGGTCGATGCCTGGGCTGGTCGCTCTGCGCTCGAGGCGCTGGAAAAGTACCGTGTCTGCTTTAAGGCGTCGCGTGCGGCTGCCAAGGAGGTCCGTCGCGTAGAGGAGGCGTCGCGTGCGCAGGGGAGTCGCGTCGAGGAGGCGCGCTTCGCCCTAGAGCGCATCGCCGAGGTTGACCCCAAGCCAGGTGAGTATGAGGAGCTCGAGGAGCTGCTGCCGCGCTCGGAGCATGCCGAGGTGCTGGTGGCCACGGCTAACGAAGCCCATGCATCGATTGCCGCCGAAGGGGGAGCGCTCGATGCCGTGAACAGCGCCGTGGCCGAGCTTTCACGCATGACGACCGTTGACCGCAAGCTAGGCGACATCGCCGATGCCCTTTCGGATGCCTGCATCTCACTCGAGGATTGCGCCAATGAGCTGCGTGCTTATCGCGATGGTGTTGCGTTCGATCCTCGCGAGCTCGCTCGCATGCGAGAGCGGTATTCCGACCTTAAGGGACTTCTGCGGCAGTGGGGTCCCACCATGGACGATGTATTTGCCATGCGTGACCGCTCGCGGGAGTTGTTATCGCTGGTGGACGATGGTGACGAGCAGATTAGGAAGGCACGCGAGGCACTCGGCGCGGCGGAGCACGAACTGTTCGCCGCTGCCAAGGCGCTTAAGCGCGCACGCAATACGGCAGCCCCGCGTTTTTGTCACGAGGTGGGTCGTCAGATGGCACGCCTCGAGATGGGCGGCGCTGAGCTGGTCTGGGAGTCCCGCGATCTCCCTCGCGCTGAGTGGACACCCGCGGGCCCTTCGAGCTACGAGCTTCTGTATCGCAGCGGTGCCGGCCTCACACCGCGCCCTCTGCGCCGCATCGCCTCGGGCGGTGAGCTGAGCCGCGTTATGCTGGCGAGCAAGGTGGTCCTGGGTAATGCGGACGGCGTCGACACGCTGGTATTTGACGAGGTCGATGCCGGTGTCGGTGGTTCCACGGCTCGTGCTCTTGCTGGCGTGCTGGCCGATCTTGCCGTCACGCATCAGGTCATCGTCGTAACCCACCTGGCGCAGGTCGCCGTCATGGCCGACAAGCATTATGTCGTCAGCAAGGAACCGGGCGTGGTTCCCCAGACGCATTTGGACGAGGTAACCGGCGAAGCGCGTACCGCCGAGATCGCCCGCATGTTGAGCGGCGATCAATCGGAGGCGAGCTTAGCGCACGCCAAGCAGATGCTCGAAGAAGCTCGAGGTTAGGTCGTATCAGCGGTGTTGGTGGGACAAACTAGACTGAAATTTTTGTCCCACTACGCGTTTTACTCAACGACCTTATCCGGCTGGATGAGCTCCTCGTAGTAGCTGATATGTTCGCGAGCGTCTTCAATCTCGGGCAGCAGGAAGTTGTAGATGACTTCGATGATCATCGTGGCGCTGATCTTAGAGAACGCAAAGTCGCCCGTCGTCAGCAGCGCTTCGTGGTTGACGGTATTAAAAGTGTAGTCTGCCAGGCGCGCGAGCGGGGATTTGCTGTCGCTGCTGATGACGACTACGGTTGCGCCGCAGTCGCGAGCCGCTTTTGCCATGCGATTCAAACGGCGCGACTTGCCCGAGTTTGAAATCAGTACGATAACGTCACCCGGGCGTAACGTGAGCGCAAAACCAATCGAGGTCTCGCTAATGGTGCTCGCCATGCAGCGCAGGCCCAGCTGCGAAAACTTAAACGTCGCATCGAGCGCGACCGCGTTCGTATTGCCCACAGCTGCAAACTCAATAACCCCTGCATGCTTAAGGGCATGCACAACAGCCGCCAGCGTATCGTGGTCGATTCCGTCGATGGTCGCATTAAGCTCGCTCACCTTGGCGGCCAGGATGTTCTTGAGGCTCTGCTCCATATTGTCGAGCGAGACCTCGTCAGTCAGACCCTCGTTGCGCTGGCTTTCCAAATCCCTCGCCAGAGAAAACTGAAAGCTGCGGAAGCTACCAAAGCCCAGCTTGCGGCAGAAGCGCGAAACGGTCGCTTCGGATGTGGCAGCGGCGCGCGAGAGCTGAGCCGCCGTGAGGCGTGGCGCCTCGGACTGGTGCTCCAATATATAGTCGACAATGCGCTGCTCGGACTCGCTGTATCCCTGGTGGGTACTAATGAGGGAAAGTGCGCTCTTGCTACTATCGGTCATGGATGGCTCCTGGTTGGCATGAAAATCGGACTCGTTTGTATTCTCATAGTATAGGGGGATTTTCAATTACAAGATACACCTTGCCGTTTCAAGTGTTGATGGTAAACTTTCACCTACCGTTTACGGTTATGAAAGAACCTTTCACCGGAGAATTGCACCTTGTCTCTTCTCACGCGGACGGTAGGTTGGTATCTTTCAGTTGTGGAAAAGCGCGCAAGGACGCGCGTGTAGGGGAGCGCCTGCGGGCGCAAAACTTTAAAAGGAGGGACACATGGCTAAGTTTGACATCATAGCCGCCACCGGTTGCCCGACCGGCATTGCGCACACCTTCATGGCTAAGGAGGCGCTGGAGAAGGCAGCTGCCGAGCGCGGTCTGACCATTAAGGTCGAGACTCATGGCCAGGTCGGTGTCGAGAACGAGCTCACCAAGAGTGAGATCGCTGGTGCCAAGGCCGTCGTCGTCGCAGCCGACAAGGATGTCCAGGCTGAGCGTTTCGCCGGTAAGCCCATGGTTTCCGTTGGTGTTTCCAAGGCCCTGTCCGTTGAGGCCGCCGGTAAGCTGATTGACCGCGCACTCGCCGCTAAGGGCGACAGCACGGTTGCAGCCGCTGCCGATGTCGAGGACGAAGTCGAGGAGAAGGAGTCCATCGGCCACGTCATCTATAAGCACCTCATGAACGGCGTCAGCCACATGCTGGTCTTCGTCGTTGCTGGTGGTGTTCTGACCGCCGTTTCGTTCCTGTGGGGCATTACGTCCTTCGATTCGACGGCGTCTGACTACAACAGCTTTGCTGCGATGCTCAAGATCATCGGCGGTATCGCTATGAACCTCATGGTTCCGGTGCTTTCCGCCTACATCGCCGAATCCATCGGCAAGCGCCCGGCGCTCGTTCCCGGCTTTGTTGCCGGTATGATGGCCATCCAGGGCCTGCCTGTTAACGCCGAGACCGGCATGATCGACGCCGGTGGCGCCGGCGTGGGCTTCGGCTTCCTGGGCGGCATCGTCGGCGGCTTCCTCGCCGGTTATGTCATCCTGCTGCTCGAGAAGGTCTTTGCCGGTCTGCCCAAGAACCTGGATGGCCTCAAGGCTATCTTCCTTTACCCGCTGTTCTCGACGGCTATCGTCGGTCTGGTCATGCTCGGCATCTCCGGCCCCATGGCTGCCATCAACACTGCCATGATGGACTTCCTCAAGGGCCTGTCCGCCTCTGGCGCCGTTGTCCTGGGTCTTGCCATCGGCTGCATGTGTGCCTTTGACATGGGTGGCCCGGTCAACAAGGCTGCTTACGTCACCGGTACCGCTATGCTCACCGAGGCACTGGCTGCTGGCGTTGGCACCGATACCTACAACTTCGGCACCAACTTCATGGCTGCCGTCTCCGCCGCCTGCATCGTTCCGCCGCTGATCACCACCTTTGCCGTCGTTGTCGGCAAGAAGTACTTTAGCCAGGAGGATCACGACGCCGGTATCGTCAACCTCATTCTTGGTTGCACCCACATCACCGAGGGCGCCATTCCGTTCATGACCAAGAACATCTGGCCGGTCATGCCCATCATGATGCTCGGTTCCTCTATCGCTTCGATCCTGACCATTATGTTCAACGTTCACGATCCGGCGCCTCACGGTGGCTTCCTGGTCCTGCCCGTTGTCGAGAACGGTCCGCTTTGGGTCCTCGCGATCCTCATCGGTGCTGTTGTCGGTGGCATCCTGTTCGTGGCCTTCAAGAAGCACGACTTCGAGAAGAATCAGAAGGCCGCTCCTGTAGCCAAGCCGGTTGAGGCTTCCAAGGCCGCTGCCGTTGAGGCCCCTAAGGCCGAGGCTGCCGACTTCGTGAAGGTTGAGAATGTCTTTGTCGCCGAGGACTTCGCTTCTCGTGACGAGGCTCTGAGCTTCGTTTCCAACCAGGCTGTCAAGGCCGGTATCGCCGGCGACGCCGACGCCGTGATGAACGCCTTCCTGGCCCGCGAGGCCGAGGGCACCACGGGCATGATGGAGGGCTTCGCCATCCCGCATGCCAAGTCCGACGCCATTACCGAGGCTGCCGTCATCGTCGTCAAGGACGAGTCCGGCGTGACCGGTTGGGACACCATGGACGGCGCTCCCGTCAACGTGGCCATCGCCCTGCTCATCCCGGGCGCTCAGGCTGGCACCACGCACCTCAAGATCCTGTCCAAGGTCGCCGAGGCGCTCATGGACGAGGACTTCCGTGCCACCGTCAAGGGTTCCACCGACGCCGCCGAGATCGCTAAGACGATCAACGCCCGCCTGGTCTAATCCAGCAGTCAGCGATTAATATCGCCCCCTGTAAAAAGGCGGAGACCCTCACCAGGGCCTCCGCCTTTTTCATCCCTACTCGGCACTTAGGGACGTTCCTTTTCTGCCGGCAGTTTGGGACAGTCCTCAGTCCACAAGAGGGTATAGATAGGCTCCATCAACTAGATCAACCAGGCGAACAAAAAAATAGCTAGAATTCCGTTCGCACGATATTGCTCTGGACCGACCGAGTTTCCGCAGCTTGCTCGCCCACAGGGGGCCGGGCGCGGGCTGTGAGATTTATCGCGAGTTCCGCACGAGCCGAAGAGCACTTAATGTGCTCTTCGTGCGAGCAGGACTGTAGAGCAGGAAATCTCACAGCCCGCGCCCGGCCCCCTGTGGGCGAGCAAGCGGACGACAAACACATCTGTCCAACAATTCGTGCGAAACACAATGAAAAACCGTTTGATGTGAGTTAATATAAACAACGTCGTGAATCTGACTCCTGCCGCATACACGACAGGGGTTAAACACAAAAAGGAGTCAATTATGGTTTCTGAGAAGGCTACCCTCGTCAATCCGCAGGGTCTTCACATGCGTCCGGCTGGCCTCTTCGCCTCCACCATGGGCAAGTACGCCTGCGACGTGACGGTCGTCACCCCCGAGAAGGAGGTCAACGGCAAGTCCCCGATGGCCCTCATGGCTGCTGGTATCCCCTGCGGTACCGAGGTCGAGGTCAAGTGCGACGGCGCCGACGAGGCCGAGGCTCTGGCTGCTGCCATCGAGCTCATCAAGAGCGGTCTTGGCGAGTAGAACTCAAACGGGTCGCATGTTGAACAATTAAGTTCATACTTGGGGGCGCAGTGACCTGCATCAAGGTAGCTGCGCTCTTTTGTCATGGATATGGCAAAACGCTTTATCACATGGCACGGAGAGAGGAATGGGAATGTATCAGGGAGTCAACGCATCCGAGGGCATCGGAATCGGCACCGTCATGGTCGCCGTCGATCCCGACTTGACGTTTGAACCGCACGAGGTCGCTGATTCGGCAGCAGAGAAGGAGCGCTATCAGACCGCTCTTTCGGTCTTCTGCGAGAAGACCCAGGCTCAGGCCGACCACATGAAGGAGACGGTGGGCGAGGCCGAGGCCGAGATCATGAGCGGACACATTGTCCTGGCTCAGGACCCGGGCATGACCGACGCCATCAACGCCGCCATCGACGGCGGCACCTGCGCCGAGCAGGCGCTCATGGACACCTCGACCATGTTCGAGAACATGTTCCTGTCCATGGACGACGAGATGTTCCGTCTGCGCGCGGCCGACATCGCCGACATCCGCACCGGTATTCTGGCCGAGCTGCTGGGCAAGGAGGTCGTCGACCTCTCCGTCCTGCCCGAGAACACCGTCGTTGTCGTGCACGACCTTACGCCGTCCATGACCGCCACGATCGATAAGGCCCACGTTGCCGGTATCGTCACCGAGACCGGTGGCCGCACGTCGCACTCCGCGATCATCGCGCGCGCCCTCGAGATTCCGGCCGTCCTTTCGGTCTCTAACAGCTGCACCGCCCTTCGCAACGGCATGACCGTCGTCGTCGACGGTGGCAAGGGTGTTGTCGAGGCCGATCCCGACGAGGAGACGCTCGCTGCCTACACCGCCAAGGCCGAGGCCTTTGCTGCCGAGAAGGCAGCCCTCGAGGCCTTCCGCGGCAAGCCTTCTGTGACTGCCGACGGCATCAAGAAGATCATCGCCTGCAACATCGGTAACCCCGATGACGTGCCCAACGCGCTCGATCACGATGCCGAGGCCATCGGTCTGTTCCGCTCCGAGTTCCTGTTCATGGACTCCGCTGAGCTTCCTTCCGAGGAGGAGCAGTTCAACGCCTACCGCAAGGTCGCCAGCGCGCTCAAGGGCGCTCCGGTCATCATCCGTACGCTCGACGTGGGCGGCGACAAGGAGATTCCGTACCTGCACATGGTCAAGGAAGACAACCCCTTCATGGGCTTCCGCGCCGTGCGTTACTGCCTGGCCAACCCCGATCAGTACAAGGTCCAGCTCCGCGCCCTTCTGCGCGCCAGCGCCTTTGGTGACGTCAAGATCATGATCCCGCTCGTCACCTGCGTCGAGGAGGTCGTGGCCGTCAAGGAGCTCGTCGAGCAGTGCAAGGCCGAGCTGACCGAAGAGGGCCGCAAGTTCAACGAGAACATCGAGGTCGGCATCATGGTCGAGACGCCTGCCGCTTCGCTGCTCGCTGACCGCCTGGCCGAGGTGGCCGACTTCTTCTCCATCGGCACCAACGACCTGATCGGCTACACCATGTGCGCCGACCGTGGCAACGACACCATCTCCAACCTGTACCAGGTGTACTATCCCGCCGTGCTCCGCTCGCTCAAGAACATCATCGAGAGCGGCGTGAAGGCCGGCATCATGGTCGGTATGTGCGGCGAGGCCGCTGCCGATCCGCTGCTTGAGCCGCTGCTGATCAGCTGGGGCCTGGAGGAGTTCTCAATGAGCGCTCCGTCCATCCTGCGCGCCCGCAAGACCATCAGCCAGTGGACCAAGGCCGAGTGCGACGAGCTCGCCGAAAAGGCGCTCGCCTGCAACACCGCCGCCGAGGTCAAGGCACTGCTCGAGTCCGCAGCTCGTTAATTTGGTATCAGAGGTAACCGCGTGGTTGGAATGGGCCGGCCACGCGGCCCTCACATATACAGGGGGTACTGTAAATGTTCTACACGCTAACCGCTAACCCGGCTGTCGACATGACGGTTTCGAGCTCTCCGCTCGAGCCCGACGAGAACGTCCGCACCGGCTCGGCCAGCTACACCGCCAACGGCAAGGGCCTCGACGTGTCCTTCGCCTTTAAGAAGATGGGCGTCGACACTGTCGCGCTCGGCTTCTTCGCCGGCTTCACGGGCAAGTTCATCGTCGAGGAAGTCATGAACCTGGGTTGCCTGTGCCGCCCGGTCTGGACCGACGGCATCACGCGTATCAACACCTACGTCAACGATGGCCAGCACGAGTACGGCATCCTCAACCCTGGTGCTCCTATTACGCCGCAGCACCAGGAGGAGCTCTACAACATCCTGGACACCGCGGGCGATCTTGAGTGCCTGATCGTCTCTGGCTCCGTGCCTCCCAAAGCTACGCCCGACTTCCTGGCTCAGGTCATGGAGCACGCTCAGGCCCGTGGCGCCGACGTCGTCCTGGACCTTTCTTCCGACAAGCTCAAGGAGCTCGCTCACAAGAAGCCGCTGCTCATCAAGCCGAACCATCATGAGATGAAGGCCATCTTCGGCGTGCCGGTCGACACCGACGACGAGGTCCGAGTTGCCATGAAGCTGGCTCACGAGGCCGGCGTCCAGAACGTGCTGCTCACCCGTGGTAGCCGCGGCGACGCTTACTTCTCCAACGGCGAGGACATCTGGTACGCCAAGCGTGAGTTCAACATCAAGCTGGTTTCTTCCGTCTGCGCCGGCGACTGCACCCTCGCTGCGTTCCTGCACAAGTGGTACAGGGATCGCGACAACGTCGAGGAGGCCATGAAGCTCGCTATGGCCACCGGCGCCAACGTTGCCGAGTCCGTCGGCATCGGCGACTTCGGTCACGTTGACGAGTACAGCAAGCGCGTTGCCGTCCGTAAGCTCGATCGCAAGTAAGCGAAACGCGACATATTCGTGCGCATGCGGCGTCCCGGTTTTGATCGGGGCGCCGTTTTTTCGTAGGAAAAGTGAGATGAAACCGCCCTTCACCGCTTCCACACCGTTCGCCGAGTTGTTGTAGCCTTTTGCCGAAGCGTGGAATATACTTTCATTAACACGTTGCTTCGTGAAAGGAACATTCATGATTTACACGCTCACTGCAAATCCCGCCATTGACTACAACATCTCCTGCGATGGCCTGTCCGCCAATACCGTTACGCGCACCCGTAACGCGGTCTACACCCCCAACGGCAAGGGTCTCAACGTCTCGTTTACGCTCGACCACTACGGCGTCGACACCACGATCCTGGGCTTCTTCGCCGGCTTCTCGGGCGAGTTCATCGTTAAGGGCGCCGAGGCCCTGGGCGTGCCCGTCAAGCCCGTGTGGACTGACGGCATCACTCGTGTCAACGTGTTCCTCAACGCCGGTCCCGACACCGAGTACAACATGGTCAATGCCGGTGCCGCCATCAACGCTGCCAACGAGCAGGAGATGTTTGAGCTCATCGATTCACTCGACGACATGACCTGCCTGGTCATTAGCGGCTCGCTGCCCCCCAACACCTCCGAGGGCTTCCTGGCCGAGGTCCTGCGTCGCGTGAAGGCGAAAGGCGCCGAGTTCGTGCTCGATATCTCGAGCCATCAGTTGGCCGACCTCATTGCTATGGAGCCGCTCCTCATTAAGCCTAACGACGACGAGCTGCTCGACATCTTTGGCATTAAGGTGAGCGGTGGCGACGACGAGTCTGTCAAGGGCGCGATGGCCGAGCTTCATGCCAAGGGCGCCAAGAACGTGCTGCTGACCCTTGGTGGCGCCGGAGCGTACTTCTCCAACGGTGAGCACATCTGGTTTGCCAACCGTACCTTTGAGGTCAAGCTGCTGTCGACCGTCTGCGCCGGTGACTCTTCGTTGGCCGCCTTCCTGTCCGTGTGGCACGACGCCCCCGAGCGCGTCGAGGACGCCCTGCGCCTCTCGATGGCCACCGGCGCCAACGTGGTCGAGTGCCCTGGTCTGGGCGACTTTGCCAAGGTCGATGAGTATCAGAAGGGTATCGCCATTCGTCAGGTCTGCTAGTTCCGGCACCTTGCCTGAATAGTTCGATTATTTCGCATCCGTCTCAGACCAGGACGGATGCGTTTTTGTTTATCGGACTTGCGTGTGCAGTGGAGGCTGTTTCTTGCTAGACTTCTTGCAGACGCAATCGATAGCCAATTTGATAGTCGCAGGAGGCCATAGGCATGTGCAATGTTTCGCTCAACGGTACGCAGCCGACCGATGCCTCCATCCGTGTTCTGCGTGCGCTCGAGGCAGCCGGTCTTGAGGCCTGGTACGTAGGCGGTTGGGTACGTGATGCCCTGATGGGGCGCCCCAGCCACGATGTTGACATGTGCTGTAGCGGCCTGTGGCAGGAGTCCAAAGCGGCGCTCGAGTCAGCGGGTATCTCCGTGGTTGAATCAGGCATCAAATTTGGCGGCATCACGGCTATTTGCGATGGCGAGCGTATTGAGGTCACCACGTACCGCCTGGATGGTTTTTATACCGACGGTCGTCATCCCCAGAGCGTGGAGCGTGCGGCGTCGCTTGAGGACGACCTGGCGCGCCGCGACTTTACCGTCAATGCCATGGCGTGGCATCCCGAGCGCGGCCTTGTCGACCGTTACGACGGCCAGGGCGACCTGGAGCGCAAGCTTATCCGCGCCGTTGGAGATCCCATGCGTCGTTTTAACGAGGACGCGCTTCGCATGCTGCGCGCGGTGCGGTTTGCCTGCCGCTTGGACTTTATGATTGAGCCTGCGACCAAGCAGGCCCTGGCCGAATGTGCGCCGTTGCTCGATGCCGTGGCGCACGAGCGCGTGGGCATTGAGCTTGAGGGCATCCTTTCGACGGGCCACGGGGGAGACGCGATGCTGCGCTACCCCGAGCTTGTTTGCGCCGCCGTGCCCGAGCTCGCGTCCGCTCGCGGGTTTGATCAGCGCAGTGTCTATCATGCGTTTAACGTCTACGAGCATATCGCCCGCGTGCTGACGGTGGCAGGGGAGCTGGCGCTGTGCGACGGCGTCGCGCCCTCGTCGAGCCTTATGTGGGCGGCGTTTTTGCACGACGTTTCCAAACCCGAGTGCTTTACGGTCGATCACGACGGCAGCGGTCACTTCTACGGTCATCCCGAGCTCGGCGCCAAGAAGGCGCGTGTCATCATGGATCGCCTAGCGCTCTCGCACGATTTGGTGCGCGATGTGTGCCTGCTGATCAAATACCATGACAAGCCGCTGCGTCCCGAGCGCTCCTGCCTGCTCAATATGATGCGCGCGCTTTCGGGCGAGGGCGTCGATACGCCGCGTCTGATGGACGAACTCATGGACCTTAAGCGTGCCGACACGCTCGGCAAGGCGCCCTCGTGCTTCTATTACGTCGAGACGATCGAGGAGATGCGCTCGCTCGCCCATGATCTGCTTGAGGCGGGGGAGCCTTATACGCTCAAGATGCTTGCCATCAACGGCGGCGACCTGATTCGCGCCGGCGTCAAGCCGGGGCCGGAGCTGGGACAGCTTCTCAACGCCGCCCTCGACGCCGTGATCGAGGACAACATCCCCAACACCCGTGAAGCCCTCCTGACTCATCTCCACCTAGGGTAGCAAAAATAGCCCCGTCCCAAATTAGCTACCTTGTTGACCTGCGCGTTCCATAACCTCGCGACAAAATTTCGGCAATTTGGAATTTCTTCTTGCGCTTGCGTTTTATGTCCCGTAATATATCTCTTCACAGCACGGCAGTGCAGATGTCATGTGGCCCGTTCGTCTAGCGGTTTAGGACGCCGCCCTCTCAAGGCGGAGATCACCAGTTCGAATCTGGTACGGGCTACCACTTCTTTTCTGCTGAGGCTTATGGCCCGTTCGTCTAGCGGTTTAGGACGCCGCCCTCTCAAGGCGGAGATCACC
>CAJMOP010000008.1 GCA_905215115.1 uncultured bacterium
TCGGCGAGCGCGGTCATCTTCTTGCCGGTCTCGTAGAGCGCCTTGCCGTCCTCGAGATAGCCCTCCTGGTCGAAATGCATGATCTCGATCTTCTCGGTTTCCTTCATTTGTCTCTCCTTTCTGGGGTTGTTTCCACATCCCCCATGCCAACGGGCATCAAAACCCGCTTACATTCCGTAACACTCGGCCGCTTTGGCCTTAAGCGCATTGACTGACTCTTCGTAGCCCTCCGCCTTGACCTCCATTTGCTTGGAGACAGCATCGAGATACGGGTGAACGTCCCATGACTTCAGACGCTCGGCGATTATTGCCGCAATCGTCTGGAAGAACACGAGATTGGGAATTGCACTGAGCAGCGGAGCCACCTGAGGCACCACAACCTCGTGAGCCCTACCCTTGGGATGGGCCGTGAGCAGCACCGTTTTTGCCGTAACGTTCGATAGCGCGTCGGCGATATTCGCAAGACGCTCCGACCCCTGCGGATCGTCGACAATAAACACCAGGTAGCCTGGGGTTATCTGCATCTCGGGACCGTGGACGAACTCCTCGCCTTCGTGATGCATGGCAGGAATCTTGATGGTCTCGCTCAGTTTGAGCGCCGCCTCCTCGGCAACACCGTAGTTGGGGCCGTTGCCGACGACCATAGCGGGCGTGTGCTCAGAAAGCTCGAGCATGTGGTCTTGGACATATGCCTCGGCGGTCTTGCACATCACGGCATTAGCCTGGATAGCCTCGCGCAGGCCATCAAGACGCTGAGCAACGCCCTTGGCGTCAATCGTTCCGCGCGCCTGACCGCCGTAAATACCAAAGAGCACCAGGTACTCAACGAGAACCTCGACGCCCAGAGTCACAAAGTCCACCGACTCGACACCCACACCGTAGTCAAGAACGATGTCGGCGTGTTCCTTGATGGGTGCCTCGACGTTTGCCGTGAGCGCAACTGCAGCCATATCGTGTGCGCGCATGTAATCAAGAGCCGCGATCGTATTGGTCGAATAGCCACTCTGCGAAACGGCAATGTTGAGCGCATGCTGTGGATAGGTGTGTTCAAAATCGACGAAGGCCTCGGGCGTCACAACGGACACCTGCATTTGCAGGGTATCTTGCAGGTAATCGCGGGCGCAATCGGCGGCATGGCGCGACGAACCCGAAGCAACGATGCGCAGCGCGTCAAAAGAACCGGACTGGAAAATATCAACGAGCTGCGCTACCAGCTCAGACGAACGCTCGAGGTTCTCTCCCATACGCACATGGGCAAGCTGAACGTAATCGAGCATCTTCATCGTCTCACCTCGTAACAAATCATTAGTATTTGAACCAATCACAGTTACAGGTTACGGCTTTTTGATACCTCTTTGTCGATTAATTTATCCCCATCGGCGAACGGTCGATTTCGAGCCATGTAAGGTTGTATATGCAGTTTGCTCAACGAATCAAAATTCCGTCAGCTTTTCAGCCCGTTATGCTAAAAACCAGCTAGTACGTATAGGTATATCCACCCGCATCACCGCGGTTAAACGACTTGACGTACTCGATTGCCTGGCCGCTCGCATCGAAGCTCACGCACTCAAGCGTCAAGGCAAGATCGCCCTGCTCCAGTCCAAGCAGGCCGGCATCTCGCGCGCCCAGCGCTTCGATATCGAGCTTTTCCTGTGCCATGACCGGCTTTCGGCCCAACATCTCATAGGTCTCGTACAAACTGAAGACCGACACGTCAATATCTTCGATTGTGGGAAACAGCAGGCACGGGATGAACGTCATCTCAATCGATACGGGATCGCCGTTGACGCAGTTCAAACGCCGAATCGAATACAGTAAATCGTCCTCGGCAATGCCAAACAGGTTGGCATAATATGGACCCGCATAACGCTTGGAACGCGCGAGGATGCGGACGGACGGCTCGCCGCCCGAAGCACGAACTGATTCGCGAAAGCCTCCCGTTCGCTCGTAGGCAACGGGCACTTTCTGTGCCACAAACGCGCCCTTTCCGCGGACGCGTCGAATCTGCCCACGCCGAACCAGCTCATCGACAGCGCTTCGGATGGTCAAGCGCGTCGTACCAAATTCCTCGGCGAGGTCTTTTTCGGACGGAATCATGGAACCCGTGGGATATATACCGCGCTCGATACGCTCCTCGATGCGGCGTCGAATGCGCATATAAACCGGGGTGGCATCTACTGTTTCAGCCATTGTTCACCTGCCACGCTCCTCATGCCGTTCTTCTCGCCGTTATCGGCAAAGCGGAACTTTGTGGGCAAAATCACCGATTTGCAATGCTCCACAAAACGCATGTCCTTATCAAATTCTATCGTGCTCTCATAGAACACCGGCGTTCCCTCTTCTTGCTGGAGCAACTCGGCCTCTTCGGCGTTCAAACGCGAGATGGAGATATGCTCACGTCCATGCTCAACGCGCACGCCGCCTTCTTTGAGCAAGACATCGTAAAGGCTCTCACACTCAAAATCGTGATCGGGAAGCGAGGGGCACAGGGACAGGTTAACGTGAGCCGTCTCAATTGACGCCGGCTCGCCCTCAATAAGTCGAACACGCTGCATGCGGAGCAAAGGAGCGCCTACAGCAACCCCAAGCTTGTCGGCAAGCGCCTCATCCGCCTCGATGGCCCCGGTGGAAACCAGACGAGAAGAGGGGTGCAGGCCGGCAGTCCGCACGGCATCGGAGAAGTTATACGTTTCCTGAAAGATATTGAGCGGTTTGGGAGGACACACATACGTACCCGATCCGCGACGGCTCTCGAGCGTTCCACACGAGATGAGCCGCGTGATACCGGCGCGCAACGCCGTACGCGAAACGCCAATCTCTTCGCACAGCACGCGCTCGGCCGGCAGGCGATCGCCGCCGGCAAGCTGATGGTGCTGGATATACCAAAGAATCCCCTCAACAGCACGATCTTTGGGGGGAATTGCATAAGATTCGCCTGCCATTGCACAGACTCCTCGTTCAGAAACGTATGTCGCCAAAATTAGGCCAGACCACCCATGGCATCAAATTCGGCCTTGATCTTCTCGGCGACATTCCGATACGACTTATACAGGCTTGAATCGCGTTTGACTTCATCGGTCATAACGGGAATCTCTAGTTTGGAAACCCCGTCTTTTCCCGTCTGAACCGCCACAACAACGCCCATACCAAGACACATATTACGCTTGGCTGCGTTCATTTTTGCCGCCTCAGCGGGATTTGCCAGAATACGCTGGGCAAATTCCTGTTTAGAGACCGCTTCATCGGCCTCCGGATCGCCCGCCTCGGCCACTTCGCACTGCAACACGTCCGCATAGTCAAAAATCTTCGGCTCGCCGCCGCGCTGATGTACGGCCCACTTGCGACGCGTGGCATCCTGGTAGATAGCCGGCAAAAACGTAAACCGCGGCGGGTCCAAAATCGTATCCGTGATGGTAAACACATCGGGATCAAAGGCATCCTGCGGGTTTTTCTTCTTGAACAGCCCCATATCAGCCTCCCGTACTAGCATTAAACAACTTAAGCTGAATATAGCACCAATTTCAAGCCGCCGCCTTACCCTATCGGTACGCGGCGTCTATGGCTCGCCCAGCGGGGTAATACGGGCGAGGGCCGGGGAGGCATACTTTGTTTTGAGAAGTTCGCGAAGCCCACTTCTCAGAGGAAGGCACCCGCCCGGAGGCGGCCCCAGCGCGAGACCGTCCCGGATGCTATTCGTTGTCGCCTGCGGTCATTTGGGTTGCGGAGAGCGTGCCGTCGGCTGCCGTTGCGGCAGCGGCGTCGGGCCAGACCCAGTCGGTAAAGGCCGGGTGATCGAAGCCCTCGTTGCACGCGAACTCAAAGGCCTCGGTGCGGAATGCCTCCCACTCGTCAATCTGCTCTGCAAACTTGTCGGCGTCGACCATGCGCAGCACGTCGGCGGCCAGGGCCCAGCGGTCCATGTTGTTCAGACGCAGCATGTCGAACGGCGTGGTCGTGGAGCCCTTCTCCTCGTAGCCGTGGACGCGGAAGGCGTCGTGGCCGGGGCGGTTCCAGATCAGGCGGCGAATCGTGCCGGCATAGGCGTGGAAGGCAAAGAGCACGGGCTTCCCACCGCAGCCGAACAGCTCAGCCCAGCGCTCATCGCTGATGGCCTGGTCGTTCTCGCAGACGTTCTGAATCTTGAGCAGATCGACCACGTTAACGAACCACACCTTAATGCCTAGCTCGCGCAGCATATCGGTTGCGGCCAGAGCCTCGAGCGTCGGCACGTCACCGCAGGTCGCAACCACGACGTCGGCCTCGGCGAGTGAACCAGCGGTCGATGCCCACTCCCAAGCCGCGACGCCCTCGGCGAGCTCGGCGCAGGCCTCGTCAACCGTCTGGAAGGTCGGGGCAGGCTGCTTACCACAGAAAATGGCGTTGACGCAGTCGGTGGACTGGTAGACGCGCTCGGCCACGGCAAGGGCCATGTTGGCGTCGGCCGGATAGTACGCATTCACGATATGCGTGTCGTTGGCCTTGTTGAGCAGCAGGTCGATAAAGCCGGGGTCCTGGTGCGAGAAGCCGTTGTGGTCCTGACGCCAAACATGGCTCGACAGCAAAATGTTGAGTCCGCTGATGGGAGCACGCCACGGAATCTCGCGCTTGGTGGCCTCGAGCCACTTGCAGTGCTGGTTGACCATGGAATCGACCACGTGCACAAAGCTCTCGTAGGAGCTCCACACGCCGGAGCGTCCGGTGAGCACGTAGGCCTCGAGGAAGCCTTCGCACTGGTGCTCGGACAGCTGCTCGACGACCTTACCGGAGCCGGCCAGCAGCTCGTCGTTGGCCTCGTCCTCGTAGAAGCCGGCATCCCACTGCTTCTTGGTCACCTTGTAGGCGGCCTGCAGGCGGTTGGACGCGGTCTCGTCGGGGCCAAAGATGCGGAAATCCTCCATGTTCTTGGCCAGAACGTCGGCAGTGTACTCACCAAAGACGCGAGCGGCCTCGGTGGAGCCCCAGCCATGGCCCTTCTCGGCGACGGGGATCTCGTGGGCGTGGATATCGGGCAGCTCGAGCTCGCGGCGCACCTTGCCGCCGTTCGCGTTGGGGTTGGCGCCAATGCGCAGCTCGCCGGTCGGCATAAAGGCCGTCACCTCGGGGCGCACCTGGCCCTCGGGCGTAAAGAGCTCCTCGGGCTTGTAGGAGCGCAGCCACTCGCGCAGTACGCGGAAATGCTCGTGGGTGTCCTTGGCACTCGCCAACGGCACCTGATGGGCGCGCCAGGAGTCCTCGGTCTTCTTGCCGTCGATGTGCTTGGGGCAGGTCCAGCCCTTGGGCGTGCGGAACACGATCATGGGGTAGGCAGGGCGGGCCACGGTCTCGCCCGCGGCGGTCTGGGCCTGCGCGGTGGCCTTGATGTCGCAGATCTCGTCAAAGACCTGCTCAAACAGGGCAGCGAAACGCTCGTGGATGCTCGCGTGACTCTCGTCGTCAAAGCCGGCGACAAAGAAGTGCGGCTTGTAGCCCATGCCCTCAAAGAACTTGGTGAGCTCCTCGTCGGACACGCGGGCGAGGATGGTGGGGTTGGCGATCTTGTAACCGTTGAGGTGCAGGATTGGCAGGACGATGCCGTCGGTTGCCGGGTTCACGAGCTTGTTGGACTGCCAAGAGGTGGCAAGCGGACCGGTCTCGGACTCACCGTCGCCCACCACGGCCACGGCCAGCAGGCTCGGGTTGTCCATGACGGCGCCGTAGGCGTGGCTGAGCGTGTAGCCGAGCTCGCCGCCCTCGTGGATGGAACCGGGCGTCTCGGGCGCAAAGTGGCTCGGGATGCCGCCGGGATAGGAGAACTGGCGGAAGAACTTCTGCAGGCCGGCCTCGTCATTGGTGATGTCGGGGCGGATCTCACGGTAGGTGCCATCGAGCAGCGACTGGGCGGTGCCAGCAGGGCCACCGTGGCCCGGGCCCATCAAGAAAATGGCGTTCTGGTTGTGGTCGGCGATGAAGCGGTTGACATGACCGAACAGGAAGTTGATGCCGGGCGTGGTGCCCCAGTGACCGACCAGACGGTGCTTAACGTCCGGACGACCAAAATCGCGCGTCTCGCCGGTCTTCTCGTCGACAAAGTCGCTGCGCATCAGCGGGTTGGAGCGAAGGTAAATCTGGCCGACGGACAGGTAGTTCGAGGCGCGCCAATACAGGTCGACACCCTCGAGCTCGGAAGCGGGAACCTCATGTCCCAGTTTTTGCCACGGCGTTCCCAGTGTTTTAGCCATTGTTTATGTCCCTTCGCTGCGCGGTCGCCTTCCGATACGGCAACCTTTCGTTGGGACTAGTATATTTGCTAAAACGTTTTATCATGGTGAAAAAACGTTTTAGCATCCTGATTTGCCATGTGGACAGGCAAAAGCAAACATTCACCTGCGGCATTGCCTGTCACAGGTGCTCCACATTCAGTCTCTGCAAATTGATAAACGTGTTTAGTTGTGTTTAGTAAGCTCGAGCACGCTGTCCTTTACGATGAGCGCGGGCTCCAGAACAACCTCTTCGGCACGCCTGCCACCCCTACCGGCAAGACGCTTGGACATGCAGCCAAAAGCATGCTCGGCAAGGACACCAGGATCCTGCTCGATCGCGGTCAGCGCCGGCTCAAAGAGCACGTCGGCCGCCGAGTTGTCATAGCTTACAACCGAGATATCGTCCGGGATGCTCTTACCCATCTCATGCAGGCGCTTGAGCAGACCCAGCGCAATGTTGTCCGAGCTTGCGAACACGGCGGTGGCGTCAGTTGCGAGCACCGCCTCCGAGGCCTCGTAGGCACTCGGAATGTAGTACTCGCTCTCAAACTCCAAACGCGCGTCGATCGGCAGGCCAACCTCACGCAGCGCACGCTCGTAGCCGGCAAGTCGCTTGCGGCCCGTATTGGAACGGCGCGCGTTAACCAAGCAGGCAATGCGACGGTGGCCTTGCTCGATCAAGTAGCGGGTAGCCATGTAGCCGCCCATCTCGTGGTCGAACATCACCTTGTCGCACTCGAGTCCCTCAATGGCACGGTCGACCATTACCGCCGGGATGGGCAGATGGCTGACTTCTTCACGCAGGGCGCGGTCGTCGGAGAACTCGTCACCCACCACCAAAAAGACGCCATCGACGCCGCGCGTCACCAGCTGGCGCAGGAGCTCCAGATCGTCCTCGGCACTTCCACCCGAGCTGGTAATAAAGAGCGCGTAGCCGTCCTCGCGGCAGCGTTTTTCCAGGCTGCCAGCGAGCGAGGCAAAAAAGCGGCTCTCGATGTTGGGAACGATAAGGCCCAGCGTGCGCGACTCGCGCATGACCAGGCTGCGCGCAATCTGGTTAGGAACATAATGGTTGCGCGCCGCGACCTCTTTGATGCGCTTGCGGTTTTCTTCCGAGATACGACAAGGCCGGTTGTTGAGAACAAGCGAGACCGACGAGGGGGAAAGCCCCACCTCCTGGGCAATCTGCTTGAGAGTAACTTTGTTGCCCATCTCGCTCCTTCCGAGTATTCGCGCAATCTCTTGAAAGTATAGCGACCGTCCCTCTACCTCGATGATAAACACTTTACCAATCCGGTAGACGGCTGTTTTATCGCCGCGATTGGTGTAAAGCAACCTGACCCCTTTGCACTATGTGATGCATTGGGGTCAGGTTACTTTGCACCAAATCCATCCGGGTGGGGTATATTGCATTCGATTGATGAAAACGACCACCATAAGGCGGATATTCGTATGCACGAGAATGACTTTTTTAACGAGGACCTGCTCTGCGCGCTCGCTGGCGTTGCCGGCGAGGACAACGTGCTCATGAGCGAGCCCATGCGCGAGCACACCACGTTTAAGATCGGCGGCCCGGCCGATGTCTTTGTCACGCCCGATACCGAGCAGGGACTCGTCGCCACGCTCGATACCTGCTACCGCTGCGATCTGCCGCTCACCATCGTGGGCAACGGCTCCGACCTGCTCGTCGGTGACAAGGGTATCCGCGGCATCGTCGTGGCGCTGGGCGAGGGTCTCTCCGACATTACGGTCAACGGCACGCATGTTACGGCAGCAGCCGGCGCGCTGCTCTCGGACGTAGCGGCAGCGGCAGCCGAGGCCGGTCTTACCGGCATGGAGCCCCTCTCGGGCATCCCCGGCTCGGTCGGCGGCGCCTGCTACATGAACGCCGGTGCCTACGGTGCCTGCATGGCCGACGTTTTGGAGTCCGCGCGCGTCTATAAGCCCGCCCGCGTGCTCGACGACGGTACCCGCGGTAGCGGCAACATCATTGAGTTTGATGTCGATGAGCTCAACCTGGGTTATCGCAAGAGCCGCATTGCCGACGACGGCTTCATCGTGCTTTCGGCCACCTTTAACCTCGCCCCGGGCAACGCCGCGATGATCAAGGCCGAAATGGACGACTACCGCCAACGCCGCGAGGACAAGCAGCCGCTCGACATGCCGAGCGCCGGCTCCACCTTCAAGCGCCCCGAAGGCTACTTTGCCGGCAAGCTCATCATGGACGCCGGCCTGCGCGGTCACGCTGTCGGCGGCGCCCAGGTGAGCGAGAAACACTGCGGCTTCATCGTCAACGCCGACCACGCCACCGCCGCCGACGTCGACGAACTCATCCGCCACATCCAAGCCAAAGTCAAAGAGCAGTTCGGCGTAGACCTAGAACCCGAAGTCCACCGAGTAGGCGAATTCCTCTAACAAAGAAGGCCCCGAAAGGGAGAGGCTTCGTAAGAAAGTCCTCTCCCTTTCGGCTTTTGTAATCCTCCACTAATGATTGAATTGGCTGGTAAAATCAATCGTACGTGGAGAATTACAATATGGAAGGAGGACTTGACTATGGCAAATGGAAATGCAGCGACTTTTTCTCGGCTCGGCTCGGCTCGGCTCGGCTCGGCTCGGCTCGGCTCGGCAGGAGCATAGCGCCGCCTTTTCAGCCTTTCAAGTCTTATTTCATACAATTTATAACGAATCGGTTGCCGGAGACAGGGCGCATTATGCCTTGGCTTCGGCTTTTTGCGTTTTCCGGAAGGACGGTGGTTTGATATTGAAGTCCTAACCACGACCGTCAAATCAGTCTTTTCCGGTTAAGACTTCTATCTTCTCCGGCGTGCCCGCTGTCGGAGGAAGTAAATAGCGGATAGAAATAGTTTGGAGGAATGGAAATGAAGAAGAAGCTTCTAGGCGCTCTGCTTGCGCTGTGCCTTGCGATGGTGCTTGTTCCGATGACAGCGCTTGCACAAGAAAACGAGCAAAGCAGCAAAACATCAATCACAACAGTAGATGAGCTTTTGCAATTTGCAAAAGCTGTGGACAATGGCGAATATGACGATAAAACAGATGCTGTTGTATCGCTTGATGCAGATTTGGATTTAACAGGTGTTGCGTGGACACCAATTGGTAGCGTATTTGCTGCTGATGGAACTCTGCAGCATTACTTCAGCGGCAAGTTTTATGGAAACGGGCATACGATTTCCAATTTAGATTTTTCCGAAAACTACGGCAAGGCAGAGTATCCGTCTTTCGGATTATTCAGTGAGGTTTACGGCGCTGAAATTTCCAGTTTGACAATTCAAGGCAAGCTGGATGTATCCAATTCGGGGTATGTCTATTTTGGAACGGTAGCGGGTGTTGCAGCAGACAGCAATATTTCTGACTGCGTTTCAGATGTGTCGTTCACGAATACAGACAAATATATTAACGGTACTGCGGCTATGTGCGGATATGCAATAAATAGCACGATTGAGTACTGCCAAAACAAGGGGAATTTTTCAATAACGAAAGATGTCAGCTCTTTCCAGATGGGCGGTATCGTAGGCGTTGCTCAAAACAGTACCGTACAGTATTGTGCTAATACAGGCGAGATGACCTCTTGGACACCCTGCACCGGCGGAATTGTTGGACAGTTGTATCAAGCCTCAAAGATTATCAATTGTTATTCCACAGGGAAAATGGCTCCTCTTGGCAAGGGAACTACGGATTTCGGCGGCATTGCAGGCATAGTTGGTGCAGGCACTGAAATCAGACATTGCTATTTCGCTGGTGAAATGGATTTATCTCAATTTACTGCCACTACGCCTTATAAGCGTTTGGGTGGCATTGCAGGCGGCGTTTCATCTGATACACCTGCTTTTGAAAACAACTATTTCGTGGGAACTGAAAATGTCCCGGCTTGCTTTAAGTACCAGGATGCCGGAACAGAAAAGACCCTTGACTCTATGAAAACGGAAGAGTTCTTTAATGAGATCACTGCTGCTGGCGGCAATTATCGATTTAACCCAAATGGCACACCTATTCTGCCAGCACCGAAATATGCAGTTTCTTTTGTTGTAACACCTGCTGAACTGACAAATGTAATCATCAAAGTGGACGGTCAGGCAGTAACAAACCCCGCCAATTTGGAGGCAGGTACTTATCAAGTCGAAGTCAGCGCAGATAATTGCGAGGCTTTCAATTCCAATATTACGATTACGGCTGATACAGCAACTCATGTGCAGACCATTGCAATGACTTATTTACCTGCCGACTACACTAAGGTCGACGAAGCCATTGCCAAGGCAAATGCACTGAACAAGGATAACTACAAAGACTTCACTGCGGTGGAAGCTGCCGTCAATGCTGTTGTCCGTGGCAAGAACATCACTGAACAGAGCGAAGTTGATGCAATGGCAAAGGCTATTGAAGATGCGATTGCTGCTCTTGAGAAAAAACCTGTCAGCACCAAGGAGAAAAAACCTGCCAGCACCAAACCGGGAACATCCGATAAGCTTCCGCAGGCTGGCGATACAAACAGCCTTGCTTTGTGGATCGCCCTGCTGTTCGCCAGCGTCGGCGCAGTAACCTTAACAACCGTTTACGGCGGAAAGAAAAAGCGCAGCGTAAAGTAAAACTAAGTATTTAGCCCAAGGGACCGGCGCTTTCCTATATTCAGACAACCAGTCCGGTGAGTCGCGCTCAGGACCCGAGAGGGCCGCGTGCCCGCCCGCAATATATATGATTGATCGCGAGTTCCGCACGCAAAGAAGGCCACTTAATGTGGCCTTCTTCTTGCGCAGGACTGCCCGAGCAGACAATCAAATATATTGCGGGCGGGCACGCGGCCCAGTCGGCTTTACGACAGCGCAATACCGCCGAGCCAGCCCCAGCGAACGCCAGAGCCAGTGCCGTAGAACCGAATAAACGCATCAAGTGACTTAGACGTAATGGCGCCCTCGTTGCTCATAACGATGCCGCCGCCAACATAGATGCCCACGTGTCCGTACAGCAGGCCCGGCGTACCGGTGCCGCTGTGCGACGAGTCGGCCACGATCATGCCCACCTGCAGCGCCGAACGATCGGAGCTGTAGCACCAGGCGTTAAACATGTCGCACGCGTTGCCGCCAAAGTAGCCCACGCCGGCGTTGCGGAACACGTTGGTAACCCAGGCAGCGCACCAGTTCAGGCCAGGCGAAGGCGTGGAGTAGCATGCGTTGACGACAGCCTGCTGCTTGCCCGAGCCGGCATTCTGCTGCGGGGTGCCGCCGGAATACGAGCCGCCACCCGAGCTTGAACCACCCGAGTAGGAATTGTTCTTGTTTGCGGCAGCCGCGGCAGCGGCAGCCTTCTTGGCAGCCTCCTCTGCCTGGGCGGCAGCGAGAATCTCGGAATCGCGCTGGGCCATGAGCTCCTTGACATCGTCGGAGAGGCCGTTCAGAACCGTCTGGACCTCCTGCTGCTTGGCCTGCATGTCCTGCATCTGAGCAGTCTGCTGGTCCTTGAGCTTCTCCAGGTCGGCTTTTTGCGACTCGAGCTCGGACTTCTGTGTATCGAGTTCTTTCTGGATGGTCTGGATGTCCTCAATGGCGTCACGGTCGCTCTTGTTGATCTTCTCAACGTAATGCGCGTTGGCGACAAGCTCCTCAAATGAGCCCGAAGCCAGTAACAGCGACAGGATGTTGGTGCCGCCCGACTTGTAGCTGGCGGCAACGCGATCGGAAAGGTCGCCGCGCTTCTTTTTGAGCTCGGTCTTCTTGGTGTCGATCTGAGCCTGCGTCTCGTCAATCTGGCCCTGCACGCCTTCGATATCGCTGAGGGTCTGGGCATTCTTGTTGGCGAGCGTCGCGTACTCATTGGCGATGCTGTCGAGCTGAGCCTGGACCTCGTCGAGCTGGGCCTGGGCGGCATTTAGTTTGTCGGTGGTTTCTTGGCTGGCCTCAGCCGCATGGGCGCGGGCGGGCAGGCCAAAAAGAACAGCCGCGGAAGCGGCGCCGAAAAGAGCCTTAAGGGCAGTGCGGCGCGAAAGCTCCTGCGAAAAAATGGAATCGTTGTTCGGTGACATATGTACTCCGTTACATGTTTATTTATATGTCGCTCAACTCAAACATATTAACGCACATCGCGCTTGTCCCAACTATTTCCACGAACGGCTGGAAAAGCATGGTCAGCGGCTCGCAAATACGTCCCACACCAAAGGTAAGGATTATGCAAATAACACCCTATGAGTACGTTAACATCAATCCTCTGCTTTTCCTACAGCGCACGATTTGGGCGTCCCTGCCTGCGCTATACTCCCCTGAAGAAGTGTTCCTGATTCGATAGGAGACTACATGTCCAAAGCACTCGACCCCAAAGACACCTGCGTCCTCGTTACCGGTGGCGCCGGCTTTATCGGCTCGCACACCGTCGTTCAGCTGCTCGAGGGTGGCTACCAGGTCGTCATCGTCGATGATCTCTCCAACTCCAGCGCCGTCGCCGTCGACCGCGTCAAGACCATCGTGGGCGACGAGGCCGCCAAGAACCTCACCTTCTACGAGGCCAACGTGCTCGACCGCGATGCGATGAACAAGATCTTCGATACCCATCAGATCGACCGCGTCATCCACTTTGCCGGCTTTAAGGCCGTCGGCGAGTCGGTGAGCAAGCCCGTCGAGTACTACCACAACAACATCGAGAACACCCTGGTGCTCATCGACGTCATGCAAAACCATGGCTGCAAGTCCATCATCTTCTCGAGCTCCTCGACCGTCTACGGCGACCCGGACAACCCGCCCGTCACCGAGGAGGATCCTAAGAAGCCCGCGACCAACCCCTATGGTTGGACCAAGTGGATGATCGAGCAGATCCTTATGGACGTCCACACCGCCGACCCCGAGTGGGACGTCGTGCTGCTCCGTTACTTCAACCCCATCGGCGCTCATCCGTCGGGCCTGATCGGCGAGGACCCCAAGGGCATCCCCAACAACCTGGTGCCCTATGTCGCCCAGGTCGCCGTGGGCAAGCTCGAGGCCGTTCAGGTCTTTGGCAACGACTACCCCACCCCCGATGGCACCGGCGTGCGCGACTACATCCACGTGTGCGATCTGGCCTCTGGTCACGTTGCCGCCCTTAACTGGATGAACGGCAAGACCGGCGTCGAGATCTTTAACTTGGGCACCGGCACCGGCACCTCGGTACTCGAGGTCGTCGCCGCCTTCTCCAAGGCTTGTGGCAAGGAGCTGCCCTACGTGATCCGCGAGCGCCGCGCCGGCGACATCGCTGCCAACTGGTGCGATGCCTCCAAGGCCGAGCGCATGATGGGCTGGAAGGCCCAGTACGACATCGCGGACATGTGCCGCGATAGCTGGAACTGGCAGAGCCACAACCCCAACGGCTTCGCCGACGCCGAGTAGCAAAAACCTACATACCGCTCTTGCCCCGATCTCACGTTGTGAGGTCGGGGCTTTTTCATGGCATGTAACCATTCGCCGAAAATCGACCAACTTTTTATCTTGCCTGTACATGTTTAAACAACATGTTTTACAATAGGCGTATCGAATCAGAACATCGGAGGCGGACTGCACACCCATCGGCAGGCCGACCCCACAACAAGAAGGTTGGTGAGCGCATTCATGGAGCGTGCAAGCGGCGTCCTCATGCCCGTCTCATCTCTGCCCGGACCATACGGAATCGGCGGCTTTGGCTGGAATGCCTACGACTTCGTCGATTTTCTCGCCTCGTGCAAACAACATTACTGGCAGATTCTGCCCCTTACGACGACCAGCTATGGCGATTCGCCCTATCAGTCGTTCTCGGCCCGCGCAGGCAACCCCAACTTTATCGACTTTGCCGAGCTTATCGAGGCAGGGTATCTGGAGCAGCGCGATATCGATGGCGTGTATCTGGGATCCGACCCCAGCAATGTCGACTACGGCGCTATCTTTGGCGGCCGCCGTCAGATTCTCGACCGCGCCGCTGAGCGCTTTGCTGCCGACAAGCCGGCCGATTTTGATGACTTTATCCAAGCCAACGAGGATTGGCTCATCCCCTACTGTGAGTTCATGACCGTCAAAGAGGAGTGCGGTCTCAAGGCGTTTTGGGAGTGGCCCGCGGAGCTCCGCACCCGCAGCGAGGCTTCCGCCAAGGTCTGCGCCGACCATCCGGCACGTATGCTCTACCACCAGATGACGCAGTACTTCTTCGATCGCCAGTGGAGCCGCCTCAAGGCCTATGCCAACGAGCGCGACATTCTCATCATCGGCGACCTGCCCATCTATGTCTCGCGTGACTCCGTCGAGATGTGGGCGACGCCTGAGCTCTTTAAGATCGACGCCGCCGGCAATCCGGTGAGCGTCGCCGGCACGCCGCCCGACCAGTTCTCTGCCACCGGCCAGTACTGGGGCAACCCCATCTACGACTGGGACGCCATGGAGTCCGACGGCTTCTCCTGGTGGGAGGGCCGCATTCGCGCCGCCCTCGACATGTACGACGTCATCCGCCTGGATCACTTCCGCGGCTTCGAGGCCTATTGGGAGGTGCCGTTCTCCTCGCCTGATTCGTCCTACGGTTCGTGGACGCAGGGTCCCGGCCTCAAGTTCTTCAAGACGCTCGAGGAAAAGCTCGGCACGCTGCCCATCATCGCCGAGGACCTGGGCTTCCTCACCCCCGGCGTCATCGACATGCGCGACAACTCGGGCTTCCCCGGCATGAAGATCCTGCAGTTTGCCTTTGAGGGCACCAACTCGTACTACCTGCCGCACAACTACATTGCCAACACCGTCGCCTACGTGGGCACCCACGACAACGAGACGGCACGCGGCTGGTTTGAAGGAACGGCTACCCCGCGTCAGCGCGAGCAGGCAGCCCTGTACACCCATCAGCAGGCCGGCGAACCCATGGCAGATGCACTCAATCGCACCATCGCAGCCAGCGTGAGCGACACGTGCATCTACACCATGCAGGACCTGCTCAACTTGGGCAACGAGGCGCGCATCAACACCCCTGCCACGCTGGGCGGCAACTGGACCTGGCGCATGCTCGACGGCGCCATCACCCGCGAGCTCGAGCACAAACTCACCGACTGGACCGAGACCTACTTCCGCATCCCGTCGGAAGCCGAAATCGAGCTTCCTCAATAGGAGCTACCGCGCCCGACCCCTCCCCACCGTGCGGACGCGCTTGCTTACCCGCGCGAGGCCACCCCAATCCCCTCGCGCGGGATTCTTATGAATTGCAGACATGTAATCAACCCATTACAGGAGGAAACATGCCCCAAATTAACCTCATGGAACTCGCCGAGCAGTCTTTTGGCACCTCGCTCGAGCAGCTCGACGACCGTCGCATTTACAAGCTGCTGGTCAAACTCGTGCAGGAGCGCTCCGCCGCCTGCCCGCTCAACAACGGCAAGAAAAAGCTCTATTACATTTCCGCCGAATTTCTGATCGGCAAGCTGCTCATCAACAACATGATCGACCTCGGCATCTACGACGAGGCTAAGGACCAGCTCACCGCCGCAGGCCACGACCTCAACAAGATCGAGGAGTTCGAGGTCGAGCCGTCGCTCGGCAACGGCGGCCTGGGCCGCCTGGCCGCGTGCTTCCTGGATTCCATCGCCACGCTGGGCTTGACCGGCGATGGCGTGGGCCTCAACTATCACTACGGCCTGTTCCGCCAACGCTTTGTCGACAACCAGCAGAAGGCCGTCCCCGACGAGTGGCTCGGTGAGCAGGACATCCTAGTCGACGATGACCGCTCCTACACCGTCGAGTTCGGCGATTTTGCCGTTACTTCCAAGCTCGTCAACATCGACGTGCCCGGTTACGGCCAGCCCACCAAGAACCGTCTGCGCTTGTTCGACCTGACGAGCGTCGACGACGGCCTGGTCCCCGGCAGCTCCATCGACTTCGACAAGACCGAGATCGCCAAGAACCTCACCTTGTTCCTCTACCCCGACGATTCCGACGAGCAGGGCCGCCTGCTTCGCATCTACCAGGAATACTTCATGGTGAGCAACGCCGCCCAGCTCCTGATCGACGAGGCCATCGAGCGCGGCAGCAACCTACATGATCTGGCCGACTACGCCGTGGTCCAAATTAACGACACGCACCCCACCATGGTCATCCCCGAGCTCATTCGCTTGCTCACCACCGAGCATGGCATCGAGTTTGACGAGGCCGTGACCATCGTACGCTCCATGGTCGCCTACACTAACCACACGATTCTTGCCGAGGCGCTCGAAAAGTGGCCGCTCGCCAGCCTGCAGAAGGTCTCCCCTGCCATCGCCGACATTATCGTCAAGCTCGATGAGATCGCGAAGGCCGAGCACGATGACCCGCGCGTCGCCATCATCGACGAATACGACACCGTCCACATGGCCCACATGGACATCCACTTTGGCTTCTCCATCAACGGCGTAGCCGCCCTCCACACCAAGATCCTGGAGGACACCGAGCTTCATCCGTTCTACGAGATCTATCCCGAGAAGTTCTCCAACAAGACCAACGGCATCACCTTCCGCCGCTGGATCCATGGGGCCAACCCCGCGCTCGCCAGCCTGCTCGACGATGTGATCGGCACCGACTGGCGCAGCACCGGCGATCTGAGCAAACTCGCCAAGTTCGCCGACGACAAGGATGTTCTTGAGCGCCTGGCCGCCACCAAGACCGAGGCCAAGGCCATCATGCGCCAGTTCATGGCGCTCGAGCAGGGCGTGACCATTCCCTCCAACGCCATCATCGACGTCCAGGTCAAGCGCATTCACGAGTACAAGCGCCAGCAGATGCTCGCGCTCTACATCATCTGGAAGTACCTCGATATCAAGAACGGCAACAGACCTAAGCACCCCGTCACCATTATCTTTGGCGGCAAGGCGGCGCCTGCCTACACTATCGCGCAGGACATCATCCATCTGGTCCTGACGCTGTCGCAGTGGATTGCAAACGACCCCGACGTGGCTCCCTACCTGCAGGTTGTCATGATCGAGAACTACAACGTCACCGCCGCCGAGCGCGTGATTCCCGCCGCTGACATCTCCGAGCAGATCAGCCTGGCCTCCAAGGAGGCGAGCGGTACCTCCAACATGAAGTTCATGCTCAACGGCGCCCTAACCCTGTGCACGCTCGACGGCGCCAACGTGGAGATTGCCGAGCTCGTGGGCGACGAGAACATCTATACCTTTGGTGCCTCGTCCAAACAGGTCGAGCAGCTCTATGCCGACGGCACCTATGACGCCGGTGTGCTCTACCGCAAGCCCGGCATTAAACTGCTGGTGGACTTCATCACCAACCCGGCCTTTATGGCGACCGGCAATGCCGAGCGCCTGCAGCGCCTGCACGACGACATTAAGGGCAAGGACTGGTTTATGGCCCTGCTCGACATTGAGGAGTACATCCAGACCAAGGAGCGCGTGCTGGCAGACTACGAGGACCAGGACGCTTGGGTGCGCAAGGCGCTGATCAACATAGCCAACGCCGGCACCTTCTCGTCTGACCGCACGATCTCCCAGTACAACGACGAGATCTGGCACCTGAGCTAGCTCATTCCCCTTACCCATCCTCTTGAGAAACGGAGTCGTGGCAACACGGCTCCGTTTTTTGTGCCCGCACGTTACCCTGTGATCCGACTCGGCCAAACAATCTCGATCCGTAGCAATTACTCAACCAAAACGGTCCCAGCCGTTGCAGATTGAGACATACCGGCCCCTCCCCTTGGGTTTATCTCAATCTGTAACATCTAGCAGGTGTAATTCGCCTTTGGTGTTACAGATTTAGATGAAATGGTTGGCACAGCGGAACCGTCTCGATCTGTAACATCTAACGTCCGAAATCGGCCCTACCTGTTACAGATCAAGACAAACTGACAGACGGAAAGCCCCAACACAAAGAAAGGCTCCCCTCTCGCCCAGTGGACGGGAGGGGAGCCTTATATGTGACCACGGCAAAAGGATGGCAAAGCCGCAGTCGCCCAAAAGGAGGGCCTGATTGGATCGGGCCTAGATAAGGTTCTTGCCAGAGACCTTATCGAAGAGGTGGGTCGCGTTCTTCTCGAACTTGAACCAGATGGGGTCGCCCGCCTTGAGCGCACCCTTGGCCTCAAGGTCGACAACGGGAATGATCAGGACGAACTGGCCATCGGGAGCAGTCACGTGGACATGCTCGGTCGAACCCATGAGCTCGGTCACCTCGACGGTGCCCTGGAGCGCACCCTCCTCGCCCTTGTCGGCAAGCAGAATCTGCTCGGGGCGCACGCCGGCCGTGATCTCCTTCACGTCGCCGCCGTCCCAGTTGAGGGCAAGCTGAGCGCAAGTCTCGGGGGCGAGCGCCACGTTCATATCCTCGGTCTTGACGGTAAAGCCGTTGCCCGAGCGCACCAGCTGGGCATCGAAGAAGTTCATCTGCGGCACGCCGATAAAGCCGGCGACGAAGATGTTCGCGGGATGGTTGAAGACCTCCTGCGGGGTGGCGATCTGCTGGACGACGCCGTCCTTCATGACCACGATGCGATCGCCGAGGGTCATAGCCTCGGTCTGGTCGTGAGTAACGTAGATGAACGTGCCCTTGATCTCGTGACGCAGCTTAATGAGCTCGGCACGCATCTGGTTACGAAGCTTGGCGTCCAGGTTGGACAGCGGCTCGTCCATCAGGAAGACCTTGGGATCACGCACGATGGCGCGGCCGATAGCGACACGCTGGCGCTGGCCGCCCGAAAGCGCCTTGGGCTTACGGTCGAGGTACTGGGTAATGCCCAGAATCTCGGCCGCAGAGCGAACCTTACGGTCGATTTCGTCTTTGGGGACCTTCTTGAGCTCAAGCGTAAACGCCATGTTCTCGTACACCGTCATATTGGGGTACAGAGCATAGCTCTGGAACACCATGGCGATGTCGCGGTCCTTGGGAGCGACGTCGTTGACGCGCTTGCCATCGATGAGGACATCGCCGGAGGTGATGTCCTCCAGGCCGGCGACCATGCGCATCGTCGTGGACTTACCGCAGCCAGAAGGGCCAACGAGGACGATGAACTCCTGGTCGTGAACGGTGAGGTTGAAGTCCTCTACAGCGAGCACACCGTCCTCGGTAACCTTGAGGTTGTGCTTCTTCTCCTCGGTCTTCTTCTTTTTGCCAAAGAAGCCCTTCTTTTTTGACTCGTTGTTGGGATACACCTTCTGAACATGTTTGAGAACGATCTCGGCCATGTCTTTACCTTTCGATACGCGGCGCCGCGCTGAGAGGCGCCGCCAAAACTTGCAAAACAGTTACGGCATCAGCCCTTGACGGCACCTGCCACCACACCGTCGATGATGTACTTCTGGCAGAAGATGTACATGATGACGATGGGGATGACGACCATCATGATGCACGCCATCATGGGACCGAGCTCGACGTGGCCATAGCCGCCACGGAAGTACTGGATCAAGATAGGAATGGTCTTGTACTTGGTGGAGTCGAGCGTAAGGTAGGGCAGCAGATAGTCGTTCCAGACCCACATGGTCTCAAGGATGCCGACCGAAAGATAGGTGGGCTTCATAATGGGAAGGACGATCTTAAAGAACACTTGGACCGGGTTGCAGCCGTCGATCATGGCCGCTTCCTCAATCTCGAGCGGGATGTTCTTGACGAAGCCGGCGAACATAAAGACCGCGAGGCCCGCGCCAAAACCAAGGTAGATGAAGCAGATGTTAAACGGCGTGTTAAAGCCGATGCGGTCCGCGAGGTTGGACAGCGTGAACATGAGCATCTGGAACGGTACGACCATCGAGAAGACGAACAGGTAATAGAAGAAGTTCGAGATCTTGCTGTTGACGCGCACCACGTACCAAGCGCACATGGAGCAGCACACCAGAATCAGCACGACCGACGTGACCGTGATGATAAGCGAGTACATAAACGCCGAGGCAAAGCCCTGCTCGTTCAGAGCGTGCACGTAGTTTGCGAGGCCGTTGAACGTCTCGGGCGTGAGCAGATCGAACGCCGTGGTGGTGCTGATTGCGGTCGCTTTCTTAAAGGAATTGAGCGCAATCATGAACACGGGGTAAATCCATGCGAGCGACAGGATCGTAAAGAAGATCGAGAGCGCGCGGTTGATAGCCTTATCGCGTTTCATTACTGCTGCACCTCCTTGGACCTCGTGGCCTTAAGCTGGATCATAGAAATAGCGACAACCAGGATGCAGAAGATAACTGCCTTGGCCTGACCGATGCCCTGCCATGCGATGCCAGCACGCGAATAGAACGTGTTGTAGATGTTCAGGGCGAGCATCTCGGTGGAGTGCGCCGGGGCGCCACCGGTAAGGGCGAGGTTCTGGTCGAACAGCTTAAAGCCGTTGGTGATGGACAGGAACAGGCAGATGGTGATGGTCGGCATCAGGTTGGGGATCTTAACCTTCCAAAACGTCTGCCATGCCGTAGCGCCATCGACCTTGGCGGCCTCGATGTAGTCAGACGGAATGGACTGCAGACCGGCGATGTAGATGATCATCATGTAGCCGACCTGTTGCCACAGGGTCAGGATGATAAGGCCCCAGAAGCCAGCGGCGGAGTTGAGGGCGATAAGCTGGGCACCCACGTTGGAGAGCAGGCAGTTGATCAGAATCTGCCAAATGTAACCCAGTACAATGCCGCCAATCAGGTTAGGCATAAAGAAAATCGTACGGAAGATGTTGGTGCCCTTGAGCGCCTTGCGAGTGAGCGCCTGCGCAATGGCCAGCGCGATCACGTTGATGAGCACCGTCGACAGGAAGGCAAACGCCACGGTAAAGAAGAACGACGTGGAGAACTGCGGATCGGACAGCGCGCGCACGTAGTTCTCGATACCGACAAAGTGCGCGTTATTGATGGTAATAAACTGGCAGAACGAGAGATAGAAACCCTGGATAAAGGGAATCACGAACCCGATCATAAACGCCAGGCACGTGGGCAGCATAAAGAGCGGCCACCAGCGTTTGAGTGCTTTGCCCATAGAAGGGTCCTTTCAATATGCAGGGGGCGGGCAAACCTACGTCTGCCCGCCCCCTGTCGCTAATCAGATAGCTTGGGCAGCAACTGCTTACTCGGAAGCAGCCTTCTCGGTCTTCCAGCCATCGACGAAGGCGTTCTTGACGCCGTCCCACTTGGTGTTGTCGGCAGCATAAGCGATGAGAGCCTGCTTGAGGTTCTTCTTCCACTCCTCAGAGGGGATGTAAACGAAGTCCCAAGCAACGGTCTTCTTGCCGTCCTTGGCCATAGCAACGGCCTGCTGCGAGAAGACGTTGGTGGTCTCCTTAGCGCTCTTGAACGGGGCGGTCAGACCCATCTTGTCAGCGATGATGCTGGTGGCGGTGTCAGAAGTGACGCACCAATACATGAAGTCCTCGGTGGCCTTCTGGGCATCCTCGGAAGCCTGGGAGCTGACGCACCAGTAGTTCTCGCCGCCGGAGCACAGGCCCTGGTTCTCCTCGCCGTCGACGCCGATGTAGATCGGCAGCATGCCGAGCTGGTCATCGGTCATACCGGCCTTGGTGAGGTCGGCATAGGCCCAAGAGCCGTTCTGATAGAAGACGGCCTTACCGGTTGCGAACTCGTTGGTGGCGTCGTCGCCGGTCTTAGAGGCGAGCTGCGAAGGATCGCAGGTGGAGTCGGTGATGTACAGGTCGAAGATCTGCTTAAAGTTGTCGAGATACTCGCCCTTGATCTCGTCGTCCTCCTGGTTGTGCTCCTTCTCGAACTCGTAGTAGAGCGGGAGGTTGGCGAGGTGGGTGGTGTAGCGCCAGCTGGAGGAGTCATCCATGCCGGCGGAAGTGAAGGCACCGTCAACGCCGAGCTCGTCCTTGCGGGCCTGGATGTCATCGGCGCAAGCCTTCAGCTTGTCGAAGGAGTTGATGTCCTCGGCCTTGTAGCCGGCCTTCTCGAGGAGCTCCTTGTTGTAGATGATGCCGTAGCTCTCCTGAACCCAGTCGATACCCAGATCCTTGCCGTCGGACTGCAGCGCCAGGGAGTCGTCGATGAGCTCGCCGCGGAGCTTGGTGTCGGAAAGATCGGCGCAGTAGTCCTTCCAGTTCTTAAGGCCGGTGGGGCCGTTGACCTGGAACAGCGTCGGAGCGGAGCTCTTGGACATCTCGGACTTGAGCTTCTCCTCGTAGGTGTTGGAGGCGGCGGTCACGATCTTGACCTCGACGCCCTTCTCCTTCTTGTACGCCTTGGCGATCTCCTTCCACTCCTTGTCGACCTCGGGCTTGAACTGGAGGAAGTAGACCTCGGCAGCGTCACCGGAAGCAGAGGGGCCAGAGCCGGCAGAACCACCGCAGCCCACGAGGCCCAGACCAAGAACCGCAGCCGCGGAACCAGCAAAGCCCAGGAACTGCCTTCTGCTCATTTCGTTCTTCATTACAATCCACCCTTTCACACCGTGGCGGCACCCTTTGCCGCCGCCTTCGGAGATTGGCTCGGGGACTTTGCCCCTTTTGCTGACTTGTACAATACGCTATTTGGCTAGTTGTTTGAACAAGTATTACTAGAGCGGTAGAAAAACTTCGGTGAACGGTAATTTCAACTTGATACTTGACAAGTTTTGTATAAACAATTATTTATTATCGAATGCAGAGAAAACGCCCGATCAAGCCGATGCATCGTCGGTTTGACCGGGCGTTTTCGCTTTGAGGGCATGAGTCTCGTCAGGCTGCGAGCTAGCCGGCTATCGCTTGGAGTTGACGCGGTAGTGGAAGATCTCGGGATGCGTGCGGGCATGCGTGACCTCGAACAAGATGCCGTCCGAGGTGTACGACTGGCTCTCCATAACGGCGACGCAGTTGTACTTGCCAAGGTCCAAGTAGCTGCAGTCCTCATCGTTGGCGAGCTCGACACTCACCGTACGACGGCTCGCCATCACTTTGACGCCGCGCTTGTGCTCCAGATAGCCGTAGATAGAATCCGCCGCGATCTCGGGGGTCAGGCCCTTGGCGATCGACGCCAAAAAGTAGCCATGGTCCACTTGGCGCGCGCTGCCGTTGAGGCTTCGGACACGCACTACGCGAATCAGCTCCTCGCCCACCTTAAAGCCCAGGCGACGAGAGAGTTGCTCAGTGCAAATCAAATGTTCAAAAGACTTGACCTCGGTCGATGCGACGGCATTGTTGCGTTTTGCGAACTCGCCAAACGACTCAACCTCTTCGAGTGCGCCCAGCATGTCGGTTTCGCCCTTAAGCCAAATAACGCGCACGCCCTTACCGTGTATAGGCTGCACAAACATCTGGTCGGCCAGCATGCTCAAGGCGCGTCGAACGGTATTGCGCGTGCAGCCAAACTCCGCGGTCAGCTCGGCTTCGGTTGGCAGCATCTCCTGAAACGCATAGGTCCCGTTGATGATGCGCGAACGGATCTCGCGGTAGATTCCTTCGTAAATCGCTTTTGGCATGATTTCACCTCTAATGAATATGTATGGCTAGGCACGATAGCATTTCTTTGGGTTGTTTAAACCGTCTATCGGCAAAGCACCGATTATTAACTGTCAACGGCGCCCGTGATGCTCCAATCGATTCGAATCAAAACCAACAATGCGGCGAACGCTCACTCCCCTACAATTAACTCATTGTTTAAACGTTCCACCGCAGACACGGCGGGCTTATGGTCGAGAGGCAGAATATGCTGCAAAAAATCCAACGCTTTGGCGGGGCAATGTTCGCGCCCGCCATGCTGTTTTCTATATCAGGCCTCATGGTCGGCATCTCCGCCCTCGCCACGACCGTAGACATCGTCGGCGACCTCGCCGTATACGGAACCCCTTGGTACGTTTTCTGGACCATCATCCAGCGCGGCTCGTGGACGGTCTTTAAGCGCCTTCCACTCCTTTTTGCCGTAGCGCTGCCTATCGGTCTTGCCCAAAAGCAACCGGCACGCTGCTGCCTCGAGGCACTCGTGGCCTATTTTGCCTATTGCTTCTTTTTGAGCGAGATCATTAAGCTGAGCGGAGACAACCTTGGGCTTAAGTACCCATCATCTTTGACCCCCGCCAGCGGTATCACCGTCATCGACGGCATCAAGACGCTCGACACCGGCATTATCGGCCCGCTGGCGGTATCGGCAACCGTCGTCGCCATCCATGACCGCTTCTACGATGCCAAGGTTCCCGATTGGCTCGGCACCTTCTCGGGTTCCTCGCTGGTCTACCTCATCAGCTTTTTTGCCGTGTTTGCCCTTGCCGCCATCTCGGCCGCCATCGTGCCCTTCGCATACGCCGCGACCGAAACGCTGCGCCACGCACTTGCGGGCGTCGGCCCCTTCGGCGTGGGCATCTTTGTGTTTTTGGAGCGAGCACTCGAGCCCATGGGGCTGCACCACCTGCTCTATATGCCCATCTATTACGACAATCTGGTCATTCACGACGGTATTTACGCCACGTGGACCAACCTACTCCCCATTCTCTCCCATAGCACGCGCCCTTTAAATGAACTTGCGCCCTGGGCAGGTTTTACCGCCACCGGCTGGGGCAAGCTCTTTGGCCTTCCCGCCATCGCGGCAGCATTCTATTTCACCGCCAAACCCGAACGCCGCGCCAGCCTTAAGGTCATCCTTTTGCCCGCCATCGTCGCCTCGGTGGTCTGCGGTGTCACCGAGCCGCTCGAGTTTCTCTTTATGTTCACCTATCCTGGACTCTTTTTGCTCTACGCCGTCCTATCCTCCTGCCTTGCCATGACCATGAACTTCTTTGGCATCGTCGGCATCTTCTCGGGCGGTCTCATGGAAATGACGGCCTTCAACTTCATCCCACTCATGCGAATGCATGCCGGCTCCTACCTTTTGGCGCTCGGTATCGGTCTTGCCTTTAGCCTCATCTTTTTTGTTAGTTTTCGAGCACTCATCTTGGTCTATGACCTTAAGACGCCGGGCCGCGAGGATCATGTCTCCAATCGCGCGGCAATCGATCGTTTAACGGGAAGCGGCTTTGCCAAAGAGCAATCTCCCAATGGCGAGGTCAGTATTCAATCCGATCAAGATCACGTCCTCGCTGAGCGGGTAATTCAGCTTTTAGGTGGCGTTGGCAATATCGTGGGCGCAACCAACTGCGCCACGCGCCTGCGCGTCGAGGTCGCAGACCCTTCCATCGTTGCAGATAATGCGTCGTTTGTCGCGGTGGGCGCCAAGGGCCTCATCATTACGGGCAAGACCGCCCAGGTGATTATTGGCATCTCCGTTCCCCGCGTTAAAGAGCATTTTGACCAGATCATGGGCCTCGAGCCGGGATTTGTGTCCACCACCTCGGCCTCCCCTGCCGCCAGCGCAGCCCATAAGCGCGGCGATATCTGCTTCTTCGATATCGACGGAACACTCGCCTGGCAAGACCCTCGAGTGGCACAAGAGCTTCCCGAGAGCGAGCGAGACCTCTCCCCCTATCCCAATGAAGCGGTCTCGCAAGCCATCCGTGATTTTGTCGCCAAGGGCAATATGGCGTTTATCTGCACAGGGCGCACGCTGAGCTGCATCCATCCAAAGCTGCTCGAGCTGCCCTGGACCGGCATCGTCTGCCTCGCGGGTGGCTATGTCGAACTTGAGGGACACGTGATTCGCGATTTGGCGATGACGCCCGGCATGCTGCAGCGCCTTGCTCCCATTCTTGAGCAATCGGACGAAGTGATTCGTTTTGAGGGACTCAATGGCGTCGTTCGCATGAGTGCCGATGCGCCCGACGCCCCAGGATACGCCCGCACCGTGGGCGATGCAATTACGCAGCTGCAACATTACAGCGCCTACAAGATCTTAATGTCCACGTCGCTTGCCAACCGCATCGCTCAGGATCAAGCGTTTGAGCCGCTGCTCTGCTTTAACGAGCTCGAGCTCGAAGTGACCGAGATTTCGCCTCGCGAATGTACCAAGCGCGAGGGTATCCAGTCCGTACTCGACGCCCTCGATCCCCACCACGGAACCGTATACGGCATCGGCGACGCCAGCAATGACGTCTCGCTGATGAACGCCGTCGACGTTGGCATCGCCATGGGCAACGCACCGGACTTCCTCAAGGAAAAGGCCGACTATGTCACCGACAGCATCGACCACGACGGCGTCGTCACCGCGCTCGAACACTTTGGGCTTATCTAGCCAAGCCCCTACCGCACTTGCGGCCGCATGGACCAATCGTCTTCAACCGCCGCGCTCGACGCCCTAATGTGGCAATATGTTGTCTGCATAATGCAACGATGCAACCTATCAAAGAATGCGAGAACCCGTGTCCAGTCCGTTTACCAGCTTTTTAGCCCAGCACTTTGACCAGATTAACGACTATCTGGCCACGTTCTTTGACGGACAGGCGACTTCCGCCGATATCGAGCGTTACCTGTATACCCCGCTCTCGGCATTTACGGCAAACGCTGGCAAGCGCCACCGCCCGCTCATCTGCATGCTCGCCGCAACCGCAGTGGGCGGTAGCTTTGAGAGCGCCCGCAGCGCCGCGGCGGCCATCGAGCACTTTCAGTCGGGCGCACTCATCCACGACGACATCGCCGACAACGGGCAGATTCGTCGCGGCAAGCCCTGCATGCACCTTACCGAGGGCACGGGCCTTGCCATCAATTGTGGCGACCTGGCGCTCACCATGGTCACCAAGACGGTTCTCGACGATCCCACGCTCGAGTCCGACGTGAAGCTGCGTGTGCTCCACGAGCTTACCGAGATGATCGTCCGCACCATCGAGGGTCAAGCGCTTGACCTGGGTTGGGTCCGTGACGAGCGCTTTGATATCTCGGTTGATGACTACCTGGACATGGCGACGCACAAGACCGCGTATTACAGCGGAGCCACGCCGCTTGCCGCCGGAGCCATTATCGGCGGCGGCAGCGAAGAGCAGGTCGAGGCGCTACGCGCCTTTGGCCTGCACACCGGCCTTGCCTTTCAGATTCAGGACGACCTGCTCAACTTGGTCGGCACCAAAGAGGCCGCCAACAAGGACTTCCGCACCGACATCACCGAGGGCAAACGCACGCTCGTTGCCGTGCACGCCCTGTCTGATGAGCGCCATCACGACGAGGTCGAGGCAATCCTTTCCTCGGGCACCGAGGACCCCGCGCAGCTCGCGCGCGCCGTGGAGATCTTCCAGCAGACCGGCTCCATCGAATATGCTCACGCCTACGCACTGGACCTGACCGCAAAAGCCAAGGCTGCCATCGAGAACGTTGAGCTTGACCCGCACGCACGCGAACTGTTCCTCTCCATGGCAGATTTCTTTGTGGAGCGCCTCAACTAGCGGGGGTCACAAAACCTGTGGGCAGCGCGTTTGGGTACAAGTTGCTACACTGTTGAGTGCATGTTTATGCATTGTCTCGCGTTGTCTATCCGACACGCGCTCAAAATAGTACGAATCGTACGCCGAAAGGGGTTCGTTCATGGAACCTATTACCACGGGCATGCAGGGAGCAGCCGTCGAGGATGTTCAGTCCCGCCTTCTGCAGCTCGGTTACACCATCGATGCCGACGAGGTCGCCGACAAGCGCTTTGACACCACCACCGAGCAGGCCGTCAGCACCTTCAGGCTCGACAGCGGCCTTGCTGCCGGTCATGCCGTCGATATCCCCTGTTGGAGCGCCCTGGTCGACGCCTCGTATAAGCTGGGCGACCGCACGCTCTACCTTCGCATGCCCAATTTTCACGGCGCCGACGTCAAGGCCCTGCAGCGCGCTCTCAACGTTTTGGGCTTTGCCTGTGGCGAAGACGACGGCTACTTTGGTCCGCATACCGAGGCCGCCCTGCAGCAGTTCCAGGAAAATGTCGGCCTGTTTGCCGACGGCATGGCCTTCCAGGACACCTACGCCTACATCAACCGCCTGCACCATGTGTGGGAGGGCAAGCCCTCGGTCACCGAAGCCGAGTCTCGCATCGGTTTTGCGCGCGCCGCCAACGTGCTCGAGCGTTTCCAGATTGCCGTCATCGGCGAGGACCCTATCGCGCGCAGCGTAGCATCGCGCATGTGGAACATCGCCACGGCGACGACCGACAGCAGCGGCATGATGCTTTGCGATTCCGAGGTTCCGACCGATGTCGACCTGGTGCTCGAGATCGCAAGCGACGAGTTGCCTGCAGACGCCGCCCCGCGCGCCACGATCGCCCTCGCCGAGTGCCACAACCTGGCCCAGCGCATCCGTACCGCCAATGTCGCCGCACAGCAAAAGCCGGCACGAATTCGCATCGAGCTCACCGGCATGACGCGTTACAACGGCACCTTTACGGCCAGCGACGCGCAGACCCTCGCCGTACGCCTACTCGACGGCGTTTGCGATGCCCTCGCAGATTAGGTAAACTAGACGAGTTGCTTTTGGGCAACACCACACATTGGGACGTAGTTCAACGGTAGAACTCCGGTTTTTGGTGCCGGCTGTTGGGGGTTCGAATCCCTCCGTCCCAGCCATTAAAACTGAGCGCCCTAAGCCCATAACGGCCCAGGGCGCTTTCTTGTGGGCAAGCGGAGGAATTCGAACCCGCAAGGGTGCGGAGCTGAGGAAACGCGAAGCGTTTTCCAGCGCAGCACGCAAGGAGCGAAGCGACGCAGCGGGGCGCGGCCGCCGACCAGGCGGACGCGGAATCCCTCCGTCCCACACCAGCCAAGAGCCCCTCACGTCAAGCAAATCGAGCCAACGCCGCCAAGCGGAGGGATTCGAACCCGCAAGGGTGCGGAGCGATGCAGCGGGGCGCGGCCGCCGCAGGCAGACGCGGTGTCGGCACTTGGGGACGCTCCTAAGTGCCGGCATTATAGGAACGTCCCCAAGTGCCGGCTCGGGACTATTTTCGAGGACCCTCCGAAGGACTGTGGCCAAAAAACGGCAAATATGAGTACTGTCACCGTTGTAGCTACATTATTTTCGTTAATAAAAGAAGATCTTAATGAGATTTATTCGCATCAAGGTCTTCCTTTAATGAACACTTGAGGAGATACGGCAGCTTATCTGCTCGATCGACACGTCAAATCACCTTAAATGTGGTCAAAATTACTGCTACTAAAAGAGTATCAGTACTCATATTTGATGTTTTTTGGCCACGGCTCTTTATAGACACCCTGCACAGCGACGGTGGTAGATTTCGGAACGTGTCCGTCAGCCCCGTTCCGAAAAGCGAGCCGCATGCAACGGCCAAGCCACGACAGGCCCCGGGAGAGCGGGGACACCGGCTTAGGTTTATCGCGAGTTCCGCACGAACAGGAGGCCACTTAATGTGGCCTCCGTCGTGAGCAGGACTGTAGAGCAGGAAACCTAAGCCGGTGTCCCCGCTCTCCCGGGGCCGGCGGAATTTAGTTGTTCAGCATGCGGTCGAAGCTTCCCGAGTCGCCATCCCGATAGTCGGCGGTCATCAGAATCTCCTGCGGAATGCGCCCGCCCTCGCGCAGCACATTGCGGAACTGCACGCGCGTGACCATGGGCAGATCCTTGATCGTCGCCGCCAAGTTCTGCGGCACGCCCTGGTTGGCAGCCGCGGGCTCGCACTCGCCGCCGGCCTTCACGCGACGCTTATGCTCGGCGAGCATGGCGCGGTACATGCCGGCATGCAGGCGAATCTCAACCACATTGGCATTGCGAGCCTGCTCGACGATGCGCGCGCCCTCGCGGTCGATATCGCCCACGTAGTAGACGTAGTTAAAGCGATAGCCGATCTCAGCCAGATAATCGTCCAGGGCATGCGAGACGCTCGCCTTGCATCCGCCGCCAAAAATCACGCCGCCCACCTTGATGCCAAAGAGCTTAGCGTGCTTGCGGCCGCGCAGGAGCTTGACGATCTCGTCATAGGTGTCCAGGTTCTCGACCATAATGAACGGCTTATCGGCGCCCAGCGTAAAGAAACCCGTAAAGTGCACGGGGCGGTTGGGGGCGACCTTAATCGCCTGCATGCTGATGCCCTTTTCGGTCATACGCCGAATTAGACGCTCGCCGTGCTTGCCGTCAAAAGCCTTCTCGTCGTTAAAAATCTGGTAGGCACGCTGGCGGCGCGAGGCAACCGGCGTATCGGCACCTCGGTTTTGCTCGATCCAAGCCTGGATGATTGCGATTTCCTCGGCAATCTTGCGGTTGGACATCTCGTTGTGCTGAGTGCGCTGCGGAGCCTTTTTGCCGTCCTTGCTCTCGACCTTTACGATCTGTGTCTGCTGCTCCTTGATCTTAGAGAGCGCCGTAGGCGTAGGGACAACTTTGAGCAGCTGCCTGCCTAAAACGCGGGCAAGGGCAAACGCCGATACCTCGCCGTGGACGGCCGACTCGGGCTGCTGGGCAGCAGCATCTGCTGCGGCAGACTCCGGCTTCTTCTGAGACCTGCGCTTAGAATCGCCTTGGGAATTGCGCTCGCGCTTCGGCATAGACGCCTGCTTCTGCGGACGATCGGACTTGCTCTCCTTCGCCGGCTGGCGCTTAGGCTGCCCCGAAGAAACCTCGGCCTTCGCATCCTCGTCCTGCGGCGTGGTCTTCTCGGCTGCAGTCTCGGCATGGGAACTGCGACCCCCGCGATGGCGACGGCGGCGAGGCCTGCTCGACGCGCCCTGCTCCGTCTGCCCATCAGTAGGCTGCTCGCCCTTGGCCTCGGCAGCAACCTCAAGCTGCGGCTCAACAGGCTTCTGCTCGCGAGCCGCCGGCTCAACGGTTTTCTCGGTTTGTTCGGCCTTCTCGGCCTGAGCGGTCGGAGCCGGCTCGCCCTTCTCCTGACGCCTTACGGGATACGCGCGCCTCGCAAAACCACGTCCGGGACGACATGAGCCCGGGGCCTTCTTGGCAGACTCCTCAACATCGTCTGCGGCCTCGGAAGGCTCTTCAACCTCATGCGCGACATCCTGCTGCGCAGCCTTAAAGTGGGCACCACGGCGACGCTGGGGCTCCTGGGCCTCCACGGGCTTTTGCTCCTTCGCGGGCCTCTGCGACTCGGCAGCAACCTCGTTCTCAACAGCCTCGGCATCCGTCTCACCCTTTTGAGCAACGGCACGACGGAAGCGCTCCTGCTGGGCGCGGCGCTGCGCATCGCGCTTGCCACCCCCGCCAAAACCGCCGCGTCCTGCCTTGGCCGTAAAGGCACGCACGACGTTCTCATCGAGCAACTCATCGGTATCGACATGCTCACGCGGAGCAGCTTCTTCCACAGCAGGCACGTCAGCGGAATCCTCGACGACAAAATCTTCGACGGACTCGGCAGGCTGCTCCTGGGCATCGCGGATCTCGACATTGATGGTATAGAACGCCGGGCGCCCGTTAATGCCGCTGCCCTCGATCTTGGTCACGATATTTGCCGCGATAAGCTCATCGCGCATCGCCTTGGTGTCGCATTCCTTATCGACGGAGCGGAAAATCTGCGCCAGCGCACTCGACTTAATCTTGAGCGCCTTGCGGCAAAGCAGGTCGTAGGCAACCAGCTTGGCACGCTCAGCAGAAAGCGACGTCTGGCTGCTCAGGCGCTCAGCCAGAGCATCGACATTGTTTTGATTATCGGAATATACCGTCTTGGCCACGGGGCCCCTTTCATATGCACACATATACGTCCATATGGTACAACGCACGAGCCTATCCACGCAAAACATCTGCGAGAACGCCCTTGCACCACCTGTTCTCACAAGAAAAAAGACCGGGTCCGCTTGATTGCGGACCCGGTCTTTCCGAGTCAAATAGATGGGAGATCCAACCCGTCCGACCGACTAGGCCTTGGCGGCCTCGGCGTCGGCGGGAGCTTCAGCGGCAGCGGCGCGACCGTACTCGGCCTTGCCCATCTCGGACCACTCGGGCTCCTCGTCAGGCATGGAGCCGGCCTCCTTGCCGAAGAACTCCTTGAGGCAGTTGACGGCGACGATGAGGCCCAGGACCATCAGCAGGACGGCGAAAACGAGCTGCAGGCCCTTGGTGGCGGCGACGGAGACGGCGGCCGTGGTGGCGGTAGCCGGGATGGTACCGAAGAAGCCGTAAGCCTGGACAGCGGCCATGCAGCCCATGGCGCTCTGGACCAGCGAGGTGAAGGTGCAGCAGAGCAGGAAGGCGACGGGCACGTAGAGCATCCAGCCCTTGCGGCCGGTGCACTTGCAGAACACGGCGAGGGTGATCATGGTCATACCGCCGAGCAGCTGGTTGGAAGCACCAAAGAGCGGCCAGATGTTGGCATAGCCACCAAAGGCAAGGGCGAGACCAGGAAGCAGGGTGACGACCGTGGCGAACCAGGGGTTGCCGAGAACCTTCATGTAGCCGGCCTTGGACTCGATGGCCAGGGCGTCGTTGGTCTGGGCAAAGAACTCGGAGAACGAGGTGCGGGCGATGCGGGCGACGGCATCGAGCGAGGTCAGGGCCAGAGCGGAAACGTTCATGGTCATAAAGACGGTAGCGAGCGTGCCGTCAACACCGAAGGCCTGCATACCGCGGGAGATACCAGCGGCGAAGATCTGGAACGGGGTGGAAGCGACGCCGGCGTTGAGGGCGCCGGTACCGGCGGTGTTCATGTCGGAGAACATGATGCCGGCGACGATGATGGCAAGGATGCCGACGAAGGACTCGACGATCATGGCGCCATAACCGACCTTGACGGCGTCCTGCTCCTTCTCGACCTGCTTAGAAGAGGTGCCAGAAGAAACGAGGCTGTGGAAACCGGAGAGAGCACCGCAAGCGACGGAAACGAACAGGACCGGGAACATCATGCCGGAGGCAGTGGAGAAGCCGGTGAAGACCGGAGCGGTGATAGTGGCCTGACCGTTGACGCCCAGGACGACGATGCCGAGGACAGCGCAAACGATCATGACGATCATCATGATGGAAGTGAGGTAGTCACGCGGGGTCTTGAGCATCTGGATGGGCATGGCGCCAGCAAAGACCAGGTAGACCATGACGACGGCGAACCACTGGAACTTATCCAGGTAGACCGGGAACTGCATACCGACGGCGAACATGAGAACCATGAGGACCACGCCGGTGACGAACTCGGCGGCACCGGTGAGGTTGAACTTCTTCTGGGCCCAACCAAAGGCGATAGCGACGAAGGTGAACAGGATGGAGATGGTGCCAGCGCAGCCAGCGGCATAGGACTTGGTGAAGTCGATGGCACCGGTAGCGGCGCCAGAAGCGTCAACGGCCGGGGTGAACATGAACGTCTTGCAGACCATGTCAGTGAAGGCGGCGATGACGATGATGCAGAACAGCCAGCAGAACAGCAGGAACAGGCGACGGCCGGTCTTGCCGATGTACTTCTCGATGAGCTGAGCGAGCGACTTGCCGTTGTTCTTCATCGAAGCGTACAGGGCACCAAAGTCGTGGACGGCGCCAAAGAAGATGCCGCCGACGAGGACCCAGAGCACGACGGGCAGCCAGCCAAAGGCCATGGCGACGATCGTACCCGTGACAGGGCCAGCACCGCAGATCGAGCTGAACTGGTGCGAGAACGCGGTAAAGGCGGAGACGGGCGAGAAGCTCTTGCCGTCCTTCATGCGCTTGGCCGGCGTGAGGGCCTCTTTGTCAACGCCCCACTTGTTGGCCAGCCAGCGGCCGTAGCCCAGATAGCCGCAGGCGAGCACCGCCGCGGCCACAACCATGAGCAAAACTCCGTTCATTACATTTCCTCCTTTAAAAAGAACTTCCTAGACATAAAAAATGAGGGCCGTCGGTTGCGCTCGACGGCCCTCATCTTCATCAGCCGCCCGTTATCGTACGGGCTAGCTGTATGTGCTAACCCGCATCAGATAATTACTACGCTGATAATGTTTAGCTGATGCGTGAACATGTCTAAGAAACCCTCTTCAATCATGATGTGAACGATCCGTGCGTGTTCACATCCCCCAGTGGATGAAAAGCAGTATGAAACTTTAGTTACCTAAAGTCAACGCAAATTTGTAATGAAGTTTCACCTTTTTTTGAAATTCTCGGTATAAAACGCCACTGACCTCGGACTTTACCACACGACAGTTTTTGCATGAGAGTTGCCCCTGAGAGCCGCGGGAGCCGGGCGGCGCATATGAGCTTTCCTGCTCTACAGTCCTGCGCAAGACGGAAAGCACATTAAGTGCTTTCCTTTGCGTG
>CAJMOP010000009.1 GCA_905215115.1 uncultured bacterium
CGCCGCCCGGCATCGTGGCCTGCGAGTCCTTCGAGAGGAGCCACCCGAGGAACTCCTCGAGCCTCGCCGCCGTGTCGTCGTACCTCAGCGTCGTCGACGCGCCGCAGGCCGTGCACCTCCACCGCTGGGACCCCGATGAGGTCCTGCCGTTGCGCTTGGTCCGACCGCCGCAGTAGGGGCAATAAACGGCCTTCATGGACACCTCTTCCGAAAGGGTGTTTAACGGTTCCGGAAAAGGGTATCTACCGGCGGGAACGATAGGCAACCGGACACACATTCTGTCCGAGCGGTTAAAAGCGGGCACGGAATTTAAACGGCTGAAAAAGGGGCATCGACCTGCGCCGACGCCCCTAAAGTAGACACACATTTTGTTCTATAAGCCAGATGTGGGGCCGTCCTTTTATCTTGTGGCATCCTCGATATCTAAAAGGAAAACCCCACAGCCCATATGAGCTGCGGGGTTTTCTTGTGCCTCCGATGCGAAATAAATCGCTCAGATATTACTGATAATCGACGACGTCGATCCAGTTCTTCAGGAACTCATCGTTCACGTTGCGCTTACGAGCGAGCTCGGAAGCGGCGACGATGCTCGTCCACTGACGCACGACCTGCATGGGCATGTCGGCGCGGTCGCAGTAGAGCTCCAGGTAGGCCTCAGCCTGGTCCTTGCTGTTGAGGGCGAAGAGCAGGTAGGTGGTGGCAACGTCGGCAGCAGGGGAGCCCTGGGTGGCGTGTGCCCAGTCGCACACATAGAGCTGGCCGTCGTCGCCGACGATGACGTTGGAGGGGTTGAAGTCGCCGTGGCAGACCTTGAACTCCTTGGTCATGCCGTCCAGACGCTCCTGAAGGTTGTAGCGCGTGGTGGCATTGAGCTGATCAAGGCTGTCGATCATGCGGGCGAACTTGTCGCGCTGACGGTTGAGCAACGGGGAGGTGTAGCCGTGGATCTCGATCTGGAGGTCGACGAACATCTCGAGATACTCACCAAAGCGCTGGGGCTCGGCAGTCATCTTCTCGGCAAGGGTGGTGCCCGGAACCTTCTCGGTCACGAGCGCCCAGCCGTTGGCGTTCTCGAGCTGGGAAACCTCGAGAGCCTTGGGGCTGCGGATGCCGCACTCATTGATGCGGGCAAGATTCAAAGCCTCGTTGAACACGTCGGAGACAGGCTTGGTCTCGTTAAAGACCTTGACAATCTTGTCGCCCAGGTCGTAAACGACCTTGTTGCCACGGCGGACGAGCTCGGTCTTGGAATCGGGTAGCAGCATGGTTGCATCCTTTCAACGATGCGATAGAAGCGACGGCGGGGGTGTGTGAAACACCCGTGCACCCCCGCCGTTAAAAACCGTGCTAAAACTAGCAGACGGCGTAGTCCTGAGGCTCGCGGCCGTAGTAGGCGTCCAGGTAGAGCTCCTTGATCTCGCTCATGAGCGGGTAGCGCGGGTTAGCGCCGGTGCACTGGTCGTTGAATGCCTGCTCGGTCATCTCGTCGAGGGTGTCGAGGAAGTACTGCTCGTCAACACCGTAGTCGGCGATGGTCTTCTTGACACCGATGAAGTCCTTGAGCTCCTCGAGCTTCGTGATGAAGTTCTCGAAGACCTCCTTGTCGTCCTTGCCCTCGATGCCGCAGTACTTGGCCATCTCGGCGTAGTTGTGCAGCGCGTTGGGGTAAGGATACTGGGAGAACGTGCCCATCTTGACGGGAGCCTCGGCGGCGTTGTAGCGCATAACGCGGGTCAGGATGACGGCGTTGGCGAGGCCGTGGGGCAGGTGATGGAAGGCGCCGAGCTTGTGAGCCATGGAGTGGTTGAGGCCCAGGAAGGCGTTGGCGAAGGCCATACCGGCCATGCAAGAGGCGTTGTGCATCTCCTCGCGTGCATGCGGGTCCTTGGCGCCGTTCGTGAAGCTGGAGGGCAGGTTCTCGAAGACGAGCTTAGCAGCGCGCTCGGAGAGGCCCTTGGTGTAGTCGGAAGCCATGATGGAGACGTAGGACTCGATGGCGTGGGTCATGACGTCGATGCCGGAGGCAGCGGTCAGGCCGCGCGGGGCGGTCATGCAGTTGTCGGCGTCGACGATAGCCATGTTGGGGAGCAGCGCGTAGTCGGCGAGCGGCCACTTGATGCCGGTCTCCTTGTCGGTGATGATGGCAAACGGCGTGCACTCGGAGCCGGTACCCGAAGAGGTCGGGACGGCGACGAAGTAGGCCTTCTTGCCCATCTCGGGGAAGGTGAAGATACGCTTGCGGATGTCCATGAAGTCCATGGCCATGTCCTCAAACTTGCACTCGGGGTGCTCGTACATCATCCACATGATCTTGCCGGCGTCCATAGCGGAGCCACCGCCGACGGCGATGATGACGTCCGGCTCAAAGAGAGCCATCTGCTTGGCGCCGCGACGTGCGCACTGCAGCGACGGATCGGGCTCGACGTCGTAGAAGCAGTCGTGAGCGATGCCCATCTCGTCGAGCTTGGCCTCGATGGCGCGGGTGTTGCCATTCTTGAAGAGGAACTGGTCAGTGACGATGAAGGCGCGCTTCTTGCCCATAACGTTGCCCAGCTCGTCGAGGGCGACGGGCGTGGAACCCTTCTTGAAGTAGACCTTCTCGGGAGCGCGGAACCACAGCATGTTCTCACGGCGCTCGGCCACAGTCTTAACGTTGATCAAGTGCTTCACCCCAACGTTCTCGGAGACGGAGTTGCCGCCCCAGGAGCCGCAGCCCAGGGTCAGAGACGGCTTCATGCCAAAGTTGTACAGGTCACCGATGCCACCGTGCGAGGACGGGGTGTTGATGACGATACGGCAGGCCTTCATGACGTGCTCGAATAGGCTGATCTTCTCGGCCTGGGCGGGGTGCACGTACAGAGAGGCGGTGTGGCCCGGGCCACCGGCGAGCACCAGGTGCTCGGCCTTGTCGACGGCCTCCTGGAAGTCCTTGGCGTGATACATGGCCAGGACCGGGGAGAGCTTCTCGTGGGAGAACTCTTCCTTGGCGGGGTCGGTGGAGGTGACCTCAGCGATCAGGATCTTGGTCTTGGCGGGAACCTCGATGCCGGCGAGCTCGGCGATCTTGGCGGCAGCCATGCCGGGGATGCGGTGGTCGAGGGCGCCGTTCTTGAACATGGCGGCACGCAGGGCCTCCATCTCGGCACCCTGCTTGACGAAGTAGCAGCCGCGCTTCTGGAACTCGGCCTTAACCTGGTCATAGATGGTGTCGATGACGGTCACGGACTGCTCGGAAGCGCAGATCATGCCGTTGTCGAAGGTCTTGGAGTGGATGATGGAGTTGACGGCGAGCAGCACGTCGGCGGTGTCGTCGATGACGACCGGGGTGTTACCGGCGCCAACGCCCAGGGCGGGCTTGCCCGAGGAGTAAGCGGCCTTGACCATGCCCGGGCCACCGGTGGCGAGGATGATGTCGACGTCGCGCATGACCATGTTGGTCAGCTCGATGGAGGGGACATCGACCCAGCCGATGATGCCCTCGGGGGCGCCGGCCTTGACGGCGGCGTCAAGCACGAGCTTGGCGGCGGCGATGGTGCACTTGGCGGCTGCCGGGTGCGGGGAGATGATGATGGCGTTGCGGGTCTTCAGGCTGATCAGCGTCTTGAAGATCGCGGTGGAGGTGGGGTTGGTCGTCGGGATGACGGCGCCCACGATGCCGATGGGCTCGGCGATCTTGGTGATGCCGTAGGCCTCGTCGCGTTCAAGGACACCACAGGTCTTGGTGTTCTTGTAAGCGTTGTAGATGTACTCTGCGGCGTAGTGGTTCTTGATGACCTTGTCCTCAAGAACGCCGCGGCCGGTCTCCTCGATGGCCATCTTCGCCAACGGGATACGAGCCTTGTTGGCGGCCATGGCGGCCTCATAGAAGATCTTGTCGACCTGCTCCTGCGTGTACGTAGCAAAAAGCGCCTGGGCCTCTCGCATCTGAGCGAGCTTAGCCTCAAGCGCCTCTACGTTGTCCACAATTGCGGGAGTAGTGTTTTCCGGTGACTTTTTCACCATTTGTGTCTCCTTGCGATCGGAGATTTACCCTACGACTTGCATGATAGCAAGAAATTATTCGGCGAACGGTCAGATTCCTCTAAAAGGCACACTAAAACGCTTCAATAAACTGAAGCGTTTCAACTATAACTTTTAACTTTCCGTTTGCCGCATCGCCCCACTCATTAGGGACAGACTAAAATAAGTATTTCAATGGGAAAACGGGAAGAACGGGTCATCTGTTTGACAATCGCTATTCGCGGGTCGCGGTTGAGTCGGACACGCAGGCAGTGCAGCTGCTCGACTATATTCATCTCAATCCCGTGAAGGGTGCGCTTGACTCGCTCGAGGCGTACCGCTGGTCAAGCTATAAGGCGTATCAGCTGGGCTATGATCCCTTTGACATCTGTGATGCGGCCCCTATGCTTGATGTTGTCGGAGGCTCCCGTCGCTATTGCGAGCATCTCAAGAAAGTTGCCGGGCGCATCTGGTCAGTGGAGGTTCTTCCGCGCCGGCGGATCCCTGATGAGGAGGCCCTTTTCGTTGCGCGCGAAGTCCTGACGAGCATAGATCCTGCGTTGCTCAAGGCCCTGCCACGCCCCGAACGCGATGCCTGCCTGCTGAGGCTCAGGCGGGCACATCTCACGGTCAAGCAAATTGCCCGTATCACCGGTATCGGCGCCACAAGCGTGACCAAGGCTACTGCAGGCTGGAAGGATGCAGCGTGAGATAGGGGCCGGAGCCGATCGGGACGCCGCATGCGTGCGTCATGTCTGTCCCCAATGCGTGAAAACACTCATCTAAGTGTGTCCCCAATGAGTGGGGCTATGATCCCTTTGAAAAGTGCAAACACTCATGTAAGTCTGTCCCCAATGAGTGCAAAAAGGCGCCCTCCGTGGGGGAGGACGCCTTTGGTAAGTTCTATATGAACGCGAGGTCTTTGACCCGGAGAGTCCGAGGTACTTGTTGGTAAGACCTTATTTAGGAGCGCGCAACCTTGCCGGACTTGAGGCAGGTGGAGCAAACGTTCATCTTGCGACGGTGACCATCGACGACGACGTAAACGCGCTGGATGTTGGGGCGGAACTTACGGTTGGTGACGCGGTGAGAGTGGCTGATGGAGCGACCGGCAACGGGGTGCTTACCGCAAACTTCGCAAACTTTGGACATAACTGACCCTCCTTGGGCGACAAACGAACATGTCGCGTTAACAAACAAGCCTGAACTATAGCACAGAAGCAGCTCCCTGTGCGTAATCTACACAGAGATATTCCTCTTTTGGCGATAGTGCTCACGCCACGGCCCTGGACGTAGATCCGATTTGCGTGCAGCAGAGGGGATTATGCCAGCTCGTGCGTGCGTTTTCAAGCTCGTCCCACAAATATATATAGGTTTATGGAGCGCCTGCGCCCGTTTACGGATTGTTCTGTATTTATGCTCGCAATTAAGCTCGAGGTTGGCTACACTATCCCTTGACCATTAAAGGGGTACGAGATACCCACATGGAATTACATAGCTGCCAAAGAGCAGCCCTTCCTGTGGGTGTCTGGTCCGCTTTAAGCGGTCGGGCATCTATTTTTTTGACTGTGTCAGCAGTCAAGACATGTGAGGAAGGAGATCGATGGGCACGACTTCCCCCAAGGCGGTCATCATGGACGAGACCGCCGTCAATCGAGCGATGACCCGCATCGCGCACGAGATCCTCGAGCGCAACGAGGGCTGTGAAGACCTCGCTCTGGTCGGCATCGTCACGCGCGGCGACCTTCTGGCAAAGAAGCTCGCCGAGGAGATCAAGGAGATCGAGGGCGTCGACGTTCCGCTCGGCAGCCTGGACATCAGCTTCTACCGCGATGACTATGCGACCAATTTCGCTCCCGCGATCCACGCTACCAACATTCCCTTCAGCGTCGACGGCAAGCGCGTCGTGCTGGTGGACGACATCCTGTATACGGGCCGTACTATCCGCGCCGCTCTGGACGCCGTTATGGACCTGGGCCGTCCGAGCCGCATCGAGCTGGCAGTTCTCGTTGACCGCGGTCACCGTGAGCTCCCCATCTCGCCGGACTTTGTCGGCAAGAACGTTCCCTCGTCGCATGAGGAGAACGTGCACCTATATATGAAGGAAGTAGACGGCCGCACCGCTGTCGAGATTAACGACGTCGCGCCGGGTTCCCACGTGGGCTCCGCGCCGCTGGGAGGTGAGTAGTACCGTGGCGTTCAACCATAAGCACCTGATCGACATTACCGAGTACTCCGAAGAGGACATCAAGCTCATCCTCGAGACCGCCAAGGCGTTCTCCGAGGTCAACGAGCGTGCGATCAAGAAGGTCCCCACGCTCAAGGGCAAGACCATCGTCAACATGTTCAACGAGCCCTCGACGCGCACCCGCAGCTCCTTCGAACTCGCCGAGAAGCGTCTTTCGGCCGACAGCCTCAACTTTGGCGGCTCCTCGACCTCCACGGTCAAGGGTGAGAGCCTCGTCGACACCGTCGAGACCCTCAACGCCTACAAGATCGACTGCATCGTCGTGCGCGATAAGCACGCCGGTGCTCCCTACATCGTCACGCAGAACTCGCCCGCGAGCGTTATCTGCGCCGGCGACGGCAAGCACAACCATCCCACGCAGGCCCTGCTCGACCTGTACACCATCTGGGAGCACAAGGGTGACTTCCACGGTCTGAAGGTCGCCGTCGTCGGCGATATCGCGCACTCCCGCGTCTGCGGCTCGCTGATCCCTGCCCTTAAGATTATGGGCTGCGAGACCTACGCCGTCGCCCCCGGCACGCTGCTGCCGCCGGCGCCCGAGGTTCTGGGCTGCGACCACGTGACGAGCGACCTCGATTCCGTCCTGCCCGAGCTGGACGTCGTCTATATGCTGCGCGTGCAGCAGGAGCGCCTCGAGGGTGCCCCGTTCCCGACCATTCGCGAGTACCACAAGCTCTTCGGTCTGACCAAGGACCGCGAGAAGCTCATGAAGCCCGACGCGATCATCTGTCACCCGGGCCCCATCAACCGCGGCGTCGAGTTCGACTCCTATATGGCCGACCACCCGCAACGCTCCGTCATCCTGGAGCAGGTCTACGCCGGTATCTGCGTGCGTATGGCTATCCTGTATCTGCTGCTTGGAGGTGCCGATAATGGCCTTGCTTCTTAAGAATGCCCACGTCGTCGACCCGTCCGTCGAGCTTGACGGTGTCGTTGACGTCCTGATTGACGGCGATAAGATCGCCGAGGTCGGCGAGAATCTCGCCGTCGAGGGAGCCGAGGTCCGCGACCTTTCCGGCAAGTACCTCGTCCCCGGCCTGGTGGATATGCACGTTCACCTTCGCGAGCCTGGCTACGAGGTCAAAGAGGACATCGAGAGCGGCACCCGCGCTGCTGCCAAGGGCGGCTTCACCGGCGTGTGCGCCATGCCCAACACCGACCCCGTTACCGATAACGGAACCGTCGTTGAGTTCGTCAAGTCCCGCGCTGCCGAGGTCGGCCACTGCCGCGTCTATCCTTCTGGTGCTATGACTCGCGGCCTTAAGGGCGAGGCTATGTCCGAGATGGGCGATATGGTCGCCCACGGCGCCGTCGCCTTCACCGATGACGGTCGCGGCGTGCAGGGTGCGGGCATGCTCCGTCGCTGCATGGACTATGGCAAGATGTTCGGCAAGGTCTTTATGAGCCACTGCCAGGACGAGGATCTGGTCGGCCACGGCCAGATCAACGAGGGCAAGGTCTCGACCCGTCTGGCCCTCGAGGGTTGGCCGGCCGCCGGCGAGGAGCTTCAGATTGCCCGCGACATCGAGATTGCCAAGCTGACCGGTGCCAAGCTGCACATCCAGCACATCTCCACCGCTCATGGCCTGGAGCTCGTGCGTGCCGGTAAGGCTGCCGGTGTCCAGGTGACCTGCGAGGCCACCCCGCACCACATGTTCCTGACCGAGAACGACCTGGACGAGACCTACAACACCTCGCTCAAGGTCAATCCGCCGCTGCGCACCGACGAGGATGCCGAGGCCATCCGTCAGGGTGTCATCGACGGTACCGTCGACGCTATCGTTACCGACCACGCTCCCCACACCCCGTGGGAGAAGGCCCGCGAGTTCGAGCTCGCGCCCTTTGGAATGATTGGCCTCGAGACTTCGCTGTCGCTCGTGCTCACTGAGCTGGTCAACACGGGCAAGATGAGCGTGAGCCGCATGGTCGAGCTCATGGCCATCAAGCCGCGTGAGATTCTGGGCCTCGATCAGGTTCAGGTCAAGGCGGGCTCTGTCGCCGACCTGACCGTGTTCGACCCCTCCGCAACCTGGACGGTTGGCGAGGACGGTTACGAGTCGCGCGCCGAGAACTCCGGTTTTGCCGGCCGCACGCTCACCGGTCGTGCCACCGATGTATTTGTCGGTGGCAAGCAGACGCTCGCCGACGGCTGCATCTGCTAGCATAGCCTTATCGCTTTTGTGCGCGGCGCCCTTGCGGTGCCGCGCTTTCTGTTCGTTTAGACCATGCAACCGCATGGGGGATTGGAGCGTCTATGCCCACACCTTCCACTGCACGCATGCACGACTTCGAGGTCGTCTCGAACCGGGAGATCGCCGACGGCATCTTCTCGCTCGTCATCTCGGCCCCCAAGCTTGCAAGTGCGCTCAAGCCCGGTCAGTTTGTGAACATCGCCGTCCCCGGCGATGCGTCTTCTCTGCTTCGTGTGCCCTTGAGTTTCTACCGCGCCGACGCCGAGGCCGGCACCGTCGAGCTGTGGTACGCCGTCGTGGGCGACGATACCCGCCGTTTGTCCCAGATGGGCCCTGGCTCCACCTCTAACCTGTTGGGCCCCGGTGGCCGTGGCTGGATGGTACCCGAGGGCACCAGGAAGGCACTGCTCGTCGCCGGTGGCATCGGCGTTCCGCCTGTGCTGTGTCTTGCCGGCATGCTTGCCGAGCAGGGTGTTGATGTGGACGTGTGCCTGGGCTTCGGCACCGCTTCCAAAGTCGTGGGTGTCGATGAGTTCCGTGCGCTGGGCGCCACGGTTAACGTGTGCACCGACGACGGTTCGCTCGGCACGCACGGTTTTTGCACCGATCCGGCAGCCGAGCTGCTTGGAGAGGGCGGCTACGACTACGTCGCCAGCTGCGGCCCCGCCGTCATGATGAAGAAGGTCGCCGCCGCTGCCGCCGAGGCCGGTGTGTACTGCGAGGTGTCGCTCGAGCGCATGATGAGCTGTGGCTTTGGCGCCTGCAACACCTGCAATGTCGAGACGGTCGACGGTATGAAGGGTGCTTGTATGTGCGGCCCCGTGTTCGATGCTTCCAAGGTGGTGGTCTTCTAGTGGGTACCGTGAACATGGCCGTCGATTTCGGCGGCGTCAAGATGCAGAACCCCATTAACACCGCAGCCGGTACCTTTGGCTACGGTTGGCAGTTCCAGAACTTCTTTGATGTTTCCCAGCTGGGCGCCATTACCACCAAGGGCTGTGCCGCCGAGCCTTGGCCGGGCAACCCTGCGCCCCGCATGGCCGAGATTCCTGGCGGTATGATCAACTCCGTGGGCCTGCAGAACCCCGGTGTCGCCGCCTTTGCCCGTGAGTCCGGTCCGTGGCTCGAGCAGCTGTCCAAGGACGGTTGCCAGGTCATCTGTCAGGTTGCCGGGCACTCCGTTGATGAGTTTGTGCGCGCACTCGAGATGTATGTCGAGCTATGCCCCTGGGCTGCCGGCTACGAGATCAACGTGAGCTGCCCCAACATCGCCGCCGGCGGTGCCGCCATGGGCTCTACGCCCGAGGGCGCCTCTTCCGTCATGGCCGCCTGCCGTAAGGTGACCGATAAGCCGCTGTTCGTCAAGATGGCTCCGGTTAACGTCGCCGAGATTGCCAAGGCTCTCGAGGCCGCGGGAGCCGACGGCCTTTCGGTCATTAACTCCATCCAAGGCATGGCCATCGATGTTCATACCCGCAAGTCCCGCGTGGCCAAGCCCAAGGGCGGCCTTTCTGGCCCGCTTTGCCACCACATCGCCGTGCGCATGGTCTGGGAGGTTGCCCAGGCCGTCGATATCCCCATCAACGGTGTCGGCGGTGTCATGACTGGCGAGGATGCGGCTGAGTTTATCCTGGCCGGCGCCACCTGCGTGTCGGTCGGCATGGCCAACTTTGTCGATCCGTGTGCTTCGCTTAAGATCGCGCATGAGCTCGAGGCCTGGGCCGAGTCCCAGGGCGTAAAGGACATCAACGAGCTGGTGGGTGCTTTCGAATGCTAGAGAATGATGCCCGCGACCGTGTTATCGTCGCCCTCGACTGCGACCGTGAGCGCGCGCTCGAGCTCGCCCACGAGCTTTCGGGCCATGCCGCCTGGCTCAAGGTCGGCATGACGCTCTATTACGCTGAGGGTCCCCAGATCGTCAAGACCTTTAAGGACCTTGGCTTTAAGGTCTTCCTCGACCTTAAGTTCCATGACATTCCGCATCAGGTGCGCGGCGCTGCCCGCTCGGCCTCGCTTGCCGGTGCCGACCTGCTTTCGGTCCACGGCCTGGGCTCGGGTGCTATGCTCGCTGCCTGCCGCGAGGGTGCCGAGGAGGCGCGTGAGGACCGCGCCAAGCTCGTCGCCATCACCGTGCTCACGAGCATGAATCAGGATGCCTTGAGCGAGATCGGCGTCGAGTCTCCCGTGGCCGAGGAGGCCGCCCGCTTGGCAAAGCTTGCTCAGGCCAATGGCATCGATGGCATCGTGTGCTCACCGATGGAGGCTCACGACATGCGTGAGCTGCTGGGTCCTGATGCCCTGATCGTGACTCCGGGTGTGCGTCCGGTGGGTGCCGCCCTTGGTGACCAGTCCCGCGTGGCGACGCCTTCCCAGGCTATCGAGCGTGGCGCAAGCCACATTGTGGTGGGCCGTCCCATCACCGGTGCCGACGATCCGGTTGCCGCCTTTGACGCCATCGTCGCCGAGCTGGTCGAAAACGTCGCGTAAAAGATTCCCCTAAGTCACCACTTTTGGGTCTCATTAGCACAAAATAGCCCCTGTGCCTGCGTAAACTTTCCCATCCTTTGTGTGGAATCGCAGGTCAGGGGCTTAACTTTGGGCGCAGTATATTGCACTTTTTGCGGGTATCGTCTAACCTATGGAGCCGCGATTAGGCATTTTGTACGTTCTACGTGCTAAAATGCCAATTATTGAATCAGATATAACCCAACTATTTGGAGGTACGAATGGCACTCCCTCAGCTTACCGACGAGCAGCGCAAGCAGGCTCTTGAGAAGGCTGCTGCCGCACGTCACGCCCGCGCTGAGCTTCGCGAGCAGATCAAGAAGGGCGAGAAGTCCCTCGAGTCCGTGCTCAACTCCGATGACCCCATCGCTTCCCGCATGAAGGTTTCCACCCTCATCGAGTCTCTCCCCGGTTATGGCAAGGCCAAGGCCGCCAAGATCATGGAGGAGCTCGGTATCTCCGCTACTCGTCGCGTCCAGGGCCTCGGCGTCCGTCAGCGCGAGCAGCTCCTCGAGCAGCTGACCAAATAAGTGAGCGCTCAGGATTCCAAGCTCTTTGTGATTTCTGGACCGTCAGGCGCAGGCAAGGGTACGCTCGTCACTCGTGTGCGCGAGCGCCGCTCGAACCTGGGTCTGACGGTTTCGGCTACCACGCGAGCACCACGCAAAGGTGAGGTCGACGGCGTCAACTACTTTTTTCTGACGCGCGAGGAGTTCGACCGCCGCGTGGCAAACGGTGAGTTTGTTGAGTGGGCCGAGGTCCACGGTAACTGCTACGGCACGTTGGTGAGCGAGGTCACATCCAAGCTCGCCTCGGGCTCGTCTCTGATTTTGGAGATCGATGTCCAGGGCGCCCTGCAGGTGAAGGAGCGTTTCCCCGAGGCCGTGCTGATCTTTATCAAGCCGCCTTCGCTTGAGGTGCTCCGCGAGCGTCTAGTCGGTCGCGGTACCGAGACGCCCGAGACGATTGAGCTGCGTATGGCAAACGCCGCCGATGAGCTTGCCCTTGCCGACCGCTACGACGACGTCGTGGTGAATGACGATCTCGACCGCGCGACCGATGAGCTCGTTCGCGTTCTCGATATGCATGAAAGGATCTGAGGTCCGTGTCCGTTGTAAAGCCTTGTATTGACGATCTTCTGGAGAAGACCGATCATAACCGCTTCCTGCTCGCTTCGCTTGCCTCCAAGCGCGCCTGCGACATCAATAGCATGCTGCGTGGCCAGCACAACCGCGTGCTTGCCGTCCAGGATGTCGATGACATCACCATCGGGCTTTCCGGTGCCGATACCATCTCGATGGCTATGGACGAGATTGTCGACGGCGACATCTCTTACGACGAGGCCCGTTACGAGAAGGCGCTCGGCCACAAGGTTGCTGAAGCCTAAATGGCGGCTCGCGTCTGCCTAGTCCACTATCACGAGGTTGGACTGAAGGGCAAGAACCGCGCACATTTTGAGCATATCCTCATGGATAACATTAAGGCGGCCTTGGCCGCCTTTTCCGTGAACGCCGTGTCTCGAATTTCCGGTTATATCCTCGTGACCTTTAACGAGCATCAGGCCGACGAGGCGGCGCGTGTCATCCGCACCGTCCCCGGCGTTGCTCGTGTGTCTTTGGCGTATCACACCAACCGCGACCCGCAGGAGTACTGCGCCGCCGCCGTGAAGGCGCTGCGCGAGTTTGGTTCCTTCGATTCGTTTAAGGTGCACGCCAAGCGCTCCAATACTGACTATGAGCTCACCTCGATCGATATCAATCGTCAGGTGGGCGAGGTACTGTGTGAGGCCTTCCCCGATAAAAAGGTTCAAATGCACGACCCCGATGCAATGGTGCACGTACTGGTGGTCCAGGGCAGCGTTTATGTGTACGCGCGCTCTGAGCGCGGCGTGGGCGGTCTGCCGGTGGGTTCTGCCGGCAAGGTCGTGACGCTGCTGTCGTCGGGTATCGATTCTCCGGTGGCGACCTGGATGCTCGCGCGTCGCGGCGCGGTGTGCGTGCCGGTGCATTTCTCCGGTCGTCCGCAGACGCCCGATACGAGCGAGTATTTGGTGCAGGACATCATCCGTGCGCTTGCGCCGGGTGTCCAGATCGGTCGTCTGTACGTGGTGCCGTTTGGCGACTGCCAGCGTGAGATTTCGGTTACCTGCCCCAGCAACCTGCGCGTGATCATGTACCGCCGCATTATGTATTCGGTTGCTGAGCGCATTGCACACATCGAGGGTGCCAAGGCTATCGTTACGGGCGAATCGCTTGGGCAGGTTGCCTCCCAGACGCTTGAGAACATCATGGCCGTCAACGAGGCCGTGAAGATCCCCGTGTTCCGTCCTCTCATCGGTTCGGACAAGCAGGAGATCATCGCACGTGCCGAGGAGATCGGTACATTCGATATCTCGACTGAGGCCGCTCCCGACTGCTGCACGCTGTTTATGCCGCGCCGTCCCGAGACGCACGCTAAACTCGATGCCGTGCATGAGGCCTGGGAGTTGTTCGATCATGAGGAGATGATCGAGCGCCTGCTTAAGCAGACCGAGTACATCGACTTCGAGAGCAACACGTACAAGGCCCCTAAGACCTTAAAACGCAAACATTCGGAGCTTGCTCCGCGTGAGATTTACCAAGATCACGAATAAATTTGTGCATAGACCGACGATGCGCCTGCATCGTCGGTCTTTTGCTATCTGGGCATTAGGCGATAAACGGTTCATTTGTCGACGTTTGCCTGAATAAATGGACATTATTGCGCAAGGTTTTGGTCAGCTTTTGGTTTGACCGCGAAAACCGGTTTTGGGGCGTGGCTGTTGCGGAGCTCCTTTCCTGACACGATGGTGTTGGGAGGTTTTGCTATGGCGCAGCGCGAACAACACGAACGAGTCAAAAAGATGGACCGCTGGGCGGGCAAACTGCTCGGTCATAAGGCAGTGGTGATGGCGATACTGGTCGTCATTGCGATGGCGAGTGGACTGGCAATGGCGAACTTTGGCGGCGGTGCCGGCGGTGTGTCGTTTGAGCGCACTGATGGTTCGGGCACGTTAGTGGAGCCGGGATCCGGCGATGCTTCGAGTGGAAAGACATCTGAAGGCTCTTCGCCTAAGGCGTCTGCCGCGGCAGAGGTCTATGTCGATGTTGATGGCGCCGTGGTGTCACCCGGTGTATATCGCCTCAAAGACGGGGCGCGGGTGGCTCAGGCGATTGATGCCGCCGGCGGGCTGGCGCCCGAAGCAGACGTTACGGGGCTTAATCGTGCATCCAAGGTCACTGATGGACAAAAAATTCACGTTCCAACGGTAGGGGAGCAGCAGGTGTCCATTGCGGAAGCCGGTGTTGATGGTGGGACTTCCGCATCATCAGGCGTCGGTGGCGCAACAGGCCTAGTAAACATCAATACGGCAAGCGCGGCAGAGCTACAGACGCTCTCGGGCATCGGTCCCTCAATGGCACAGTCGATTATCGATGAGCGGACAAAGAACGGTGCTTTCGCCTCGGTTGACGATTTGATGCGTGTTTCGGGAATCGGCGAGAAAAAGCTTGCCAAAATCAAAGATTGCATCTGCGTATGAGTGCGACCGAGCGCGAGCACGTGATGCCTCCGCGCCCCCTGATTCCGTGGCCGATGGCCCTGTGTGCCGGCATGTGCATGAGCTGCGCTTTGGTGCTCAACGTGGCCGCTGATGCGCTGCTGAGGGAGCGGGCGCCGGCGATCGGGCCGCTATGGGCCATTCCCTTTGCGGCGGCGGTATTCGTTGTGCTGGCTCAATCTTGTGCGCGGCTTGCCCCTTTGAAGCGGTGGCTGTATGCCGCGTCCGTCGGTCTCATAGCGGGTGCGGTCGTTTCGGCGTGGTGGGCCGTGGGTGCGCTCAACGCCTCGAAGACGCTCGACGGTCGAGCGGCAAGCAGTCTCGAGTTTGTCGTGCAGGGTGACCCATCCATAAATGACGACGTGTATTCCTATACCTGCGAGGCACGCTCGGACGGTAAGAACTTGGCAACGGTTCGCCTATCGTGTGACCGTGAGTTCAAGGTCGGGGCGCACGTGCGTGTTATCGGTCGCGTGTCACGTTTTGAGAACGATGCGTATGGACGATCGCGCGTGCTTCGAGGCGAGGTACGCAAGGTTAAAGCCGTTCGGATTGTGTCGGTCGATGAGGGTTCTCCGAGGCCGCTGCTTCGGCTGCGAAATGGGCTGCTTGCGTCCATCGCGCCTGCGACCGACCCGGCGCGTGCGCTCATAGCCGGTGTCGTCTGCGGTCGTTCGGCCGAGCTGCGCGCCCAGCCGGCGGGCGACTGGTTTTCGGTGACGGGAACGGCGCATCTTATCGCCGTCTCGGGCAGCCATTTGGCTATCGTGGGGTTTGTAATCGAGGGTGTATTGCAAAAGACTCGGTGCTCACGTGGTCTTCAGCGGGCGATATTGGCGATAACGCTTGTGGGCTACGCTGCCTTTACGGGCGCGTCTCCCTCGGCCGTGCGCGCGTGCTGCATGGTGTTCGTGACGCTTGTCGTAAACGGCGCGGGGCGTCGTCGGCACGGCCTTTCGGCACTCTTCGTAACCATGTTCATCTTTGTGCTACTGCGGCCGACGGTGCTGTTCGAGATGGGCTTTCAGCTTTCATGCGCCAGCGTCTTAGCCATTCTGTGCTTTTGCCCCTATGCGACCTACGCTTTGGGTGAGCTGGGTGTGCCATCGGGCGTTGCCAGCATGCTTTCCGTCACGCTGTGCTCGCAACTGGCGACACTTCCCATTACCATTCCTGCCTTCGGTACGTTCTCGCTCATTGCTCCGCTGGCAAATGCGGTCCTCGGTCCGGTGGTGAGCGTACTGCTCGCTGTGTCGATCGTGCTGGTTCCCTTTTCGTTCGTGGCACCGTTGCGGACTTGGGCGCTCGTTGTGCCCATGATTGCCGCCCGTTGCGCGCTGTTCTTCGAGCAGCTGTTTGCCGCCGTGCCGGGTGCATCCGTGAATGTGCCGCCCGATAGCATGTGGATTTACTTAGTGCCGTGTTTTCTGGTGGTTCTGCTGGTCTGGTGGCCGCGTCCCCGTGCACGTCCTATGGCGGTGGGCCTTGTATGCCTAGTGCTTTTGGCTGCGATTCCGTACGTCTACTGGGATCGATTCGCTCCGCCTTCGGTGACGGTGCTCGATGTGGGCCAGGCCGATGCGATTCTTATCCGCCAGGGCGGCGCAGTTGCACTTGTCGACTGCGGACTCGACGAGCGCGTGGTGGCGGCGTTGGTTCGCAATAACGTGCACCATATCGACGCCGTCTTTGTGACGCATTGGGATGAGGACCACTGGGGTGGTCTGCCTGCCGTGCTCGAACAGTTTTCGGTCGGAACGATTGCCGTGGCCGCGGATGCGCTGGAGGATGCTCCTGCCGAGGTATTGAACCGACCTGGCGTGGAGTATCGGCAGGTGCGCCGTGGGGATACGGTCGACATCGGCTCATTTTGCGCCCGCGTGATGTGGCCATTCGAGTCCGTGGATGGCGAGGGAAATGAGGACTCGCTTGTCCTGCTGCTCTCTTATGTTCAGGAAGGTAAGGGCCTGCGCATACTCCTCACCGGTGATGCTGAGCTCGACCAAGAGCGGGAATTCGTGCAGGAGGTGGGGGACATCGATGTCCTTAAACTTGGGCATCACGGCTCCAAGGTTTCAGTCGATGGTGAGTTGCTGGACATTCTGACGCCTGAGCTTTCCCTCGCAAGCGCCGGTGAGGGAAATCGATACGGCCATCCGTCCGATGCCTGCATCGATGCCGTGAAGGAAGCGGGTGGTGTGTTCGCGTGTACCGTCGAACACGGCGACATTACCGTCACGCCGACTGCGAATGGTTTTGCGATGCGATGCCAGCGACCGTGACGACGTCGTTGGCGTGCGGTGGGCCCCTGGGCTAGAATGGCACGGAACGAATGCGAAGGCCTGCGGGAGGGGAGCGCAATGTCCGAAACCGGTCTGCTGCCGGCATATCTGATCGTCGGTACCGACGGAGTTAAGCGCGATCACGCCGTCTCGCGTATGAAAGCGCGTCTGGAAAAGTCGGGCATGGTCGAGTTCAACCTCGACGAGCGCGACATGACCAAGGACCCCGATATCGAGTCCATTATCGGATCGCTTAACACCTTTCCCATGGGCAGTGAGTTTCGTCTGGTAATCCTCGATGGCTGCTCAAAGCTCGCCAAGGCGGTCTCGGAGCCGCTCGTTGGGTATCTGGCGAGTCCCAGCCCAACAACGGTCTGCCTCATCATCGCCGACTCACTTGCCAAGAATACGCGCCTGTATAAGGCAATCGCCAAGATCGACAAGAAGGCTATCGTCGATTGCTCGGGTACCAAGCGCTGGGAACTGCCACGCCGTGTTCAGCAGATGGCGACGCAGCGCGGTAAGTCGATTTCGACGGCGGCCGCCGAGGAGCTCGTCTCGCGTTCGGGCGAAAACACGCGCATGCTCGATAACGACTTGGCTAAGCTTGCCCAGATGGTCGAGTCGCCCCAGATTGAACTTGCCGATGTTGAGCGCTGGATTGTACGTACGGCCGAGGTCCAACCCTGGGACTTCCTCAACGCCGTCTCGGCTCGCGATATGCGGCGTTCGCTCGAGCTCTTTAAGCTCCTGCCCTCCAAGAGCTACGTGTGGACTTACACATTGCTGTGCGGTCGCATTCGCGAGCTTATCGTCGCCAAGGCGCTCGACGCGCGTGGGCAGGGTCGCGAGCTGGCCGCAACGCTCAAGCTCCAGTCCTGGCAGGTCAAGAATCACCTGACCTGGGCACGCCGCTTTTCGATGGCAGAGCTCATCGCAGCGCTCGAGGGTGCGGTCGATGTGGAGCTCGCGCTCAAGGGTTCGGCCGATTCTCAGACGGCGCTTTTGCTCTGGATTACGAACATCTTGAGAAAATCGTGATGATACCTGCTTATTTGACAAATTCGTTCTATCCCTTTGAGAGGGAGCGTGCTATAGTAGGCGCTTGCATGACCTCACCGTGTCTCAGAGGTGTCATACATTTTTTGCAAGGAACTCGAAAGGAACTCCAGAAGTGGCAAACATCAAGTCTCAGAAGAAGCGTATCCGCACCAATGAGGCAGCTCGTATGCGTAACAAGGCTGTCAAGTCGGAGCTCAAGACGCTGACCAAGCACGTCCAGTCCGCCGTCGCCGAGGGCGACGCCGAGAAGGCCCAGGCTGCCCTCAAGACCGTCACCAAGCGTCTCGACATGGCTGCCGCCAAGCATGTTATCCACAAGAACCAGGCTTCCAACCGCAAGTCCGGTCTTGCCAAGCTCGTGAACAGCATCAACGCCTAAGTTGTAAATTTCACACCACACAGATTACGCGCATAAATGGAGCCTGTTTTATGGAACAGGCTCCATTTTTTGTACCGCTCGGGTAAGATAGTCCGCATGAATACTTCAATTGACATTTCCCACATCCGCAACTTCTCGATCGTTGCGCATATCGACCATGGCAAGTCCACGATCAGCGACCGCATCCTCGAGCTCACCCATACCGTCGACGAACGCGACATGGAGTCGCAGCTGCTCGACACCATGGATATCGAGCGCGAGCGCGGCATTACGATCAAGTCCAATGCCGTCCGCGTTTCCTATGACGCCGACGATGGTGAGACGTATCAGTTCAATCTGATCGATACGCCGGGCCACGTGGACTTTACCTATGAGGTCTCGCGCTCGCTGGCAGCCTGTGAGGGCGCGGTACTCGTTGTCGACGCCACGCAGGGCGTCGAGGCGCAGACCGTTTCCAACGCGACGCTCGCCATGAACGCCAATCTGGACATTGTGCCGGCCATCAACAAGATCGACCTGCCCTCGGCCCATCCCGATGAGGTTAAGACCGAGATCGAGGATGACCTGGCGATCCCTGCCGATGATGCCGTGTGCGTCTCGGGCAAGACCGGCGAGGGCATTCACGATCTGCTGGAGTCCATTGTCTTTTTGATTTCGCCGCCTAAGGGCGATGCAAACGCTCCGCTCAAAGCGCTCATTTTGGATTCGTACTTTGACGAGTATCGCGGTGTGGTGGCTACGGTGCGCGTCTTCGATGGTTCCATCAAAAAGGGCGATACCCTGCTTATGATGCAAGCCAAGGGCGACTTTTTGGTCGACGGCGTGGGCGTCAAGCGTCCTGCCGAGACCCCGGTCGACGCGCTGACGGTCGGCGAGGTCGGATATGTGGTCACGGGCTTGAAGGATCCCGAGGCCGTTCGCGTGGGCGATACCCTTACGTGGGCGTCGAACCCCTGCCCCGAGCCGCTTCCCGGTTATCGCGAGGCCAAGCCCATGGTCTATACGGGCCTGTTCCCGATCGACAACAAGGACTACGAGAACCTGCGTGACGCGCTCGATAAACTGCACGTTAACGACCCGTCGTTGGTGTGGGAGCCCGAGACCTCGGTGGCGCTCGGCTTTGGCTTCCGCGTGGGCTTCCTGGGCCTGCTGCACATGGAAGTCGTCAAGGAACGCCTGGAGCGCGAGTTCAACCTGGACCTCATTGCCACGAGTCCCTCGGTTGACTATCACGTCTACAAGACCGACGGCGAAATGATCGATGTCCGCAGTCCGCAGGACCTTCCCGAGGCCACACGCATCGATCGTATCGAGGAACCCTACCTCAAGGCAAAGATCATCTGCCCGCCTGAGTACACGGGTGCCGTCATGCAGCTCGCCATCGAGCACCGCGGCGTCACAACCGACATGATCCACCTGACGAGCAAATCGGTCGAGATGCGCTTCGATATGCCGCTCGCCGAGCTCATCTTGGACTTCTTCGATCAGCTCAAGAGCCGCACCAAGGGCTATGCCTCGCTCGACTACGAGTTCAACGAGTACCGTCCCTCCGAGCTCGTGAAGCTCGATATTTTGCTTTCGGGCGACGAGGTGGACGCGCTTTCGTTTATCGTCCATAAGGACAAGGCATATGGCCTGGCCCGTGGCCTGTGCGACAAGCTCAAGGAGATCATCCCGCGTCAGCTGTTCGAGGTGCCCATCCAGGGTGCTATCGGCAACAAGATCATCGCCCGTTCCACCGTCAAGGCGCGTCGCAAGGACGTTCTTGCTAAGTGCTACGGCGGCGATATCTCGCGTAAGCGCAAGCTGCTCGAGAAGCAGAAAGAGGGCAAGAAGCGTATGAAGGCCATCGGATCGGTCGAGGTCCCGCAGGAGGCGTTTATGGCGATCCTCAAGGTGGACGAGTAGGTCCATGGCGCTTTCTGAATACAGCAAGCGGCTGCTGGGTGCCTATGCCGAGCAGCCGTTCCTTATGGCTCCCATGGCGGGCGTGACCGACCCCGCCTATCGCATCATGTGTCGCCGCCGCGGTGCCAACCTTGCCTACAGCGAGATGGTGAGCGTGGCGGGTCTTGCCTATGCCAGCAACAAGACCTGGCGCCTGGTGCTACCGGCCGACGAGGAGCAGCAGATTTGCGTGCAGCTCTTTGGCTCCAAGCCCGAGCAGTTTGCGAGCGCCGTCGCCGCCGTCGAGGAGCGCGTTGGCGATCGCCTGTCGCTCATCGATATCAATATGGCATGCCCCGCCCGCAAGGTTGTCACCAAGGGCGAGGGTTCGGCGCTCATGCGCACGCCCGACCTGGCGGAGAAGATCGTCGAGGCCACGGCGGGCGCGGCGCACGTGCCCGTGACCGTCAAGATTCGCAAGGGCTTTTATGCCGAGGACCGTAATGCCGCGACATTTGCCCAGATGCTTGAGAGTGCAGGGGCTGCCGCAGTCGCCGTGCATGGTCGTTGCGCCACGCAGCTCTACACGGGTCAGGCCGATTGGTCGGTCGTCGATGAGGTTGCCGACGCTGTCGAGATTCCCGTGATTGGTTCGGGCGATGTGTTCTCGGCCGAGGACGCTGCTGAGCATCTGCACGGCTCGGGTGCCAGCGCGGTGTTTATCGCGCGCGGCATCTACGGCAATCCGTGGGTGTTCGGCGATGCCCGAGCCCTTGCACTCGATGGCACGCCGGTTCCTTCTCGCTCCTCGGTCGAGCGTCTGGAGGCTCTGCGCGAGCACCTGACGTTGACGCACGAGCTTCTGCCGCTCATGTCGCGTGCTCGCACGTACGCAAGCTGGTACTTAAAGGGCATGCCCCATGCCGCCGCCTGGCGCGCTCAGGTGGTGCGTTGCTCTACGTACGAGGAGTTCATGTCGCTGGTCGATGATATCGAACGCGATGTGGTGGCCTGCGAGGCCGCGCTTGCCGCCGGTGAGTCGGTGCCTGCTCATCCGCTGGAGGCTTAAGGGTGGCCGTTACCGCGCTGTACGTGCACGTGCCGTTTTGCGCTCAAAAGTGCCGGTACTGCGACTTTGACTCGCGCAGCTTTGCTGCGTGTGATTTGGATGCCGCGCTCGATTCCTATTTTGAGCAGTTGTATGCGCGCCTCGATTCCTTTGGCGACGCCGGGGCGCTTGCGCAGGTCCGCACGGTCTATACTGGCGGCGGCACGCCATCGCTGGCAGGGGAGCGCCTGGTGGAACTTGCCCGGCGTATCTCCATGTGGTGCAAACCCGTTGAATTTACTTGCGAAGCCAATCCTGAGTCCCTGACCGCTGAGCTCGCCACCGCGCTTGCCGAGGCGGGTGTCACGCGCATCTCTCTGGGCGTGCAAACCCTCGACGATACCGAGCTGGCCGCTATTGGCCGCATTCACGATGCTAATCGGGCACTTGTGGCTATCGCGACGGTGAAGGAAGCTGGCCTCGATGTGTCGTGCGACCTGATGTGCGGCCTTCCCGGGCAGACGGCGGCGAGTTGGCAGCGCACGCTCGATGGCGTGTTGGCGGCGGCGCCTCATCATGTGTCGGTCTACCCGCTCACGCTCGAGGAGGGCACGCCACTCTATCGCATGGCGTGCCGTGACGAGTCGCTCGAGCCTGATGAGGATTTTCAGGCCGCCTGCATGGATGTGGCACGCGAGCTCCTGGGTGCCGCCGGCTATCACCCGTATGAGGTGGCAAGCTACGCGCTCGACGGCCATGAGTGCGCCCATAACATTGCCTACTGGACCGGACGGGGCTACCTGGGCCTGGGTCGTTCTGCCGCGGGCATGCTCGACGACGAAGATTTCGACCGTCTTGCAGGTTTGTTCCCCGGCGTGTCTTCTCGAGGCGATGCGTACCGCGTGCGTTTGGTGCAACGTGACGATGACGCGACGGCGTTCGAGGCCGAATATCTGTCGCAGCGTGAGGCTGTCGCCGAAGACTTGATGCTCGCTTGTCGCATGACGCGCGGTGTTGCGTCCGACCTGTTGGCTCGTGCAGCTTGCGTCATCCCAACGGGCGAGCTGGCAGCTGCCTGCGATCGCGCGCTCGAATTGGGTCTTGCCACTTGGGTGCCCGAGACGCTCTGGGGTCATGAGGGACCCTTCACTACGGCAGATGTCGTCGCGGGCCATGTTCGAGCTCGTCTGGCGCCGACCCATCTGGGCTGGCTCGATGGAAATGTTCTGTTCGAGCTGTTTTGGGATCTAGCTTAGGCCGCTCGGGTAGAATTACCGGAATATATACGCTGCTGTGAGCAGGAGGTTGCCGCGCATGGCGACGATGAACGAAAAAGATTACTACGAGATTCTGGGTGTCTCCAAGGACGCCACCTCGCGTGATATTCAAAAGGCCTTCCAGCAAAAGGCCCGTAAGCTCCATCCGGACGTCAATAAAGAGCCGGATGCCGAGGAAAAGTTTAAAGAGGTTTCCGAGGCCTACGCCGTGCTTTCGGATGAGCAAAAACGTGCGCGCTACGACGCCATGCGTTCTGGCAATCCCTTTGCCGGTGCTCCTACGGCTTCGCCCTATGGTGGCGGCTACGCCGGCAGCACGGGCTATGGCAATCCCTTTGAGGGCGGCTTTCCCTTTGGTGGCGCCTGGGGCCAGCAGCGTCGCGGCCAGGCTGCCTACAATCCCGAGAACGGCGCCAACGTGGTCGTCGATATCAAACTCGACGCCAAGGAGGCCAAGGGCGGTGCCCGCAAGACCGTCCGCTACACGCGCTTCGATACCTGTAGCAACTGCGGCGGCTCGGGCTCCGTTTCGTCTGAGCATGCCCATACCTGCCCGAGCTGCGGTGGCCGCGGCCACATCGACGTTGACCTGTCCTTCCTGTTTGGTGCGGGCACGTTCCAGTCGGTCTGCCCCGAGTGCGGCGGTTCCGGTAAGGTCGTGGCCGACCCCTGCCCCGATTGCGGTGGCAGCGGGCGAACCCGTGTGACCTCCGAGCAGACGATTGAGTTTCCTGCCGGCACGCACGATGGCGACGAGGTCCGCATTGGCGACATGGGTCATGCTGGCACCAACGGTGCCGCGGGCGGCGACCTGGTCGGCCGCGCCCATGTTGAGGCCGAGCGCTTGGAAGGCAAAGCTCGTACTGGCTTTTACCTGATGGGCATTGTGGCGCCGTTTTTGGTGCTGTCGGCCATCTCGGGCGTGTTCTCGGCCTTTGCCGTGATGTGCTTTATTCCGTTTACCATGGGCCTGTTCATGGTGCTTTCGGACGGTGTGCTTCATCGCAGCCTGCTGTGGTGGAAGCGCGGTGCGATGCAGTTTGCCAACGGTTTTGCCAACGGCTTCATGTTCGCGCTCGTGTCGGTTTGGTTCGCGAGCTGCTCGCAACGGGCCATGCTTTCGCCGTATCAAATGCAATAACATCAAACCCTTTGTTTGCGGTCGGCCCAGCTTGGGTATAGGACGCACTGTGACAATAATGAAAGTCGGAAGGATTCGGTCGTGTCGGAAAATAGGGATTACTACGAGGTGCTTGGCGTCGACAGGGATGCCGACGCGCGGACGATTAAGCGTGCGTTTCTAAAGAAGGCCCGTACCGTACATCCGGATGTTTCGGACGACCCCGAGGCCGAGGCTAAGTTCAAGGAGCTCAACGAGGCCTATTCCGTTCTTTCCGATGAGCAGAAGCGTGCTAACTACGACCGTTACGGCACCGCGGACGGCCCCGGTGGCTCTGGTTATGTCGACATCAACGATATCTTTGGTGGCATGGGCATGGACGACCTGTTCTCGTCGTTTTTTGGCGGCGGTGCCGGTGGTGGTGCCCGCAGCCGTCGTGAGCGTCGTCGCGGACGCGACATGGCCATCTCGCTTTCGGTGACGCTCGAGGAGGCGGCGCTCGGTTGCAAAAAGACGATCAGCTATGACCGCCTTGCTCCTTGCGAGGACTGCAACGGTACCGGTAGGGCCGAGGGTGCACAGGAAAAGCAGTGCAGTCGCTGCCACGGTACGGGCTACGTCACGACGGTTCAGCGATCGTTTTTGGGCCAGGTTCAGTCTTCCTCGCCTTGCCCTGACTGCCATGGCGAGGGCACGGTTATCGACCATCCCTGCGAGACCTGCGACGGTCAGGGCCGCACGCCTTCGCACGAAAAGATCGACATCGATATTCCCGCCGGCGTTTCGACCGGTCGCCAGCTGCGTGTGAGCGGCTTTGGCGAGGCCGGCCTTCGCGGCGAGCCTTCGGGCGACCTGATTGTCAACGTGCGCGTCGCCGACCATGAGCGCTTTAAGCGCAACGGTGACGACCTGTACCTGGTGAGCGATATCTCGATTGCGCAGGCTGCGCTCGGCTGCGAGATCGAGGTCGAGGGCATTATGCCCGACGAGGTCGTTAAGGTGACGGTTCCCGCCGGCGCCCAGTACGGCGACACCGTGAGCGTCAATAATTACGGCATGCCGCGCATTGGCGGTGGCGGTTCGCGTGGCCGCCTGATCGTGCAACTGCGCGTGGTCGTTCCCACCAATCTTTCCAATAAGCAACGCGAGCTGCTCCGTGCTTTTGCCGATGAGATGGGCGATGACGTCGCTTCCGGTAAGAAGTCGGTGACCGACCGTATCAAGAGTGCCCTCGACGATATCCTCGATTAAGGAGCCCGCGTGCTCGCACCCCATATTTCCGTCGTCAACCTCGGCTGCCGTGTCAACCGGGTTGAGTCTGACCGTATCACTGCCGATCTTATGCGCCTGGGCTTTGCTATTGTGGAGCCCCAGGATGCCGATCTGATCGTCATTAACACCTGTGCCGTTACGGGCGAGGCCGAGGCCAAGACCCGTAAGGCCGTCCGTCATGCGCTGGCCCATCCAAATGAGCCCTATGTGCTCGTGACCGGTTGCGTGGTCAATTTGCATCCCGAGGAGCTGTTGGAGCTTTCGGATCGCGTGATCGCCGAGCCGTCCAAGATCGATGTCGCCGAACGTGTCTGCGAGGTGTTGGGCGTTGAGTCCGATAGCGTTCCCGCCTGCAGCGATGGCGAGGTGGTCGATGCGCTCGGTCGCTCTCGCCTGGGCGTGAAGATCCAGGACGGCTGCAACCACCGTTGCACCTATTGCATCGTGTGGAAGGCGCGCGGCCCCGAGCGCTCCGTGCCCGTCGAGTCCGTGCTTGAGCAAGTTCGCGAGGCCCAGGAGGCCGGCGTGCCCGAGGTGGTGCTGACCGGTGTGAACCTGGGTGCCTACGATGGCAAGAGCGCGACCGACGAGCATGTCGAAATCGATGAGCTGCTCGAGGCCATCATGGAGCGCACGACTATTGCGCATGTGCGCATTTCCTCGGTCGAACCCATGGATATCTCTGAGCGCCTGCTTAAGGTTATGGCGCGCTATCCGCAGCGTATTGCCCCGTTTTTGCACCTGCCCGTACAGTCCGGCTGTACGGCGACGCTGCATCGCATGGGTCGTCCCTATAGTGCCGAGGCCTTTGAGGACACGGTGCGCATGATTCGCGCCATCCTGCCGCAGGCGTCTCTTTCGTGCGACGTCATCGTCGGTTTCCCTGGTGAGACGGACGAGGAGTTCGAGGAGTCGCTGGCGCTGTGCCGCCGTGTGGGTTTCTCGCGTATGCACGTGTTCCGCTACAGCAAGCGTCCCGGTACCCTTGCTGCCGACATGCCCGACCAGGTGCCGCCCGAGGTTATGGCCGAGCGCAGCCGTCGTATGCGAGACACGGCGCAGGAGCTCGCTATTGCCGATGCTCGTCGTCGCGTGGGCACTGTCGAGCGTGCCGTGCTCGAGTATGGTGACAACCTAACGCTCGGTTCGTTCCATCATGCCCGTCTTGATGATACCTGTGGACTTACAGCCCCGTGCCTGCTCGATGTTGCTATCATCGGAGTCGATGATTCCGGCTTGGTCCATGCGCGCAGGGAGGTCCATGGAAGCCTCGAAGATTAGACTTACCGTTCCCGAGGGAATTGATCCCTCGCGCGTTTTGGGCGCCGGCGACGGCGTCCTTCGTGCGCTCGAGAGTTTGGTTCGCGCTCACGTGGTCGCCCGTGGCGATAGCATCGCCGTGAGCGGTGACCCGGACGAGGTCGAACTCGTGGCGCGTTTTTTCGAACATGCTTTCCGCGAGGCGGCCGCCGGGCGCACGCTGTCTGCCGACGATGTCTCTCGCTGCCTGGCCGTCTTGCGCGACGGTGAGCACGAGGCTACGTCGCTTCGCGATGACGTGTTGCTTTCGTATCGCGGCCGCGTCATTCGCCCCAAGACGCTCGGGCAAAAGCGCTATGTGGATGCCATCCGCTCGCATACCATCACGTTTGGCCTGGGTCCAGCCGGTACCGGTAAGACCTATCTGGCCATGGCGCTCGCCGTTGCCGCGCTCAAGCGCCACGAGGTGGGCCGTCTGATCTTGACGCGTCCGGTTGTCGAGGCGGGGGAGAACCTGGGCTTTTTGCCCGGCACCCTCGAGGAAAAGATCGATCCGTACATGCGTCCGCTCTACGACGCCCTTTTTGACATGATTGATCGCGAGCGAACCGATGAGCTTATGGAGCGCGGCGTGATCGAGATCGCCCCGCTTGCCTATATGCGCGGTCGTACGCTGAGCGATGCTTTCGTGGTGCTCGACGAGGCGCAAAATACCACGCCCGAGCAGATGAAGATGTTCCTGACACGCCTTGGATTCAACTCCAAGTTCGTGATTACCGGCGACCTCAGCCAGCGCGACCTGGTGGGTCGTCGTGGTGGCTTGGCGGATGTCGAGAAGATTTTGGGCCGTGTCGACGATGTGGCGTTTGCACACCTGGAGCGCGCCGATGTGGTGCGCCATGCCCTGGTGGGTCGTATCGTCGAGGCATACGATGCTTATGATGACGTGTGCGAGCAGCGCTCGCGCGACCGAAAGGAGTCCCGTTGAGTGTATTGATCAGCAACGATGCCGAGCTCGATACGCTGCTCGACGCGCAGGAGGTGGAGCACATCTGCGAGGTTGTGCTTGCCGCCGAGGGCGTTGAACGTGAAGTCGAGATTTCCCTTTCGTATGTCGACGAGGACGAGATGCACGAGCTCAACCACGAGTGGCGTGGCATCGACCGCACCACCGATGTGCTCTCGTTTGAATGCGACTCGGCCTTTGACGAGGATATTCCCGCCGACGAGACGCTCGAGCTCGGCGATATCATCTTGGCCCCGCAGGTCATTGCCCGTCAGGCCCCCGGCTTTGGCAATAGCCCTGCCGACGAGTGCCGCCTGATGCTCGTACACGGCATGCTACACCTGCTGGGGTATGACCATATCGAGGACGACGAGGCCGAGGTCATGGAGGCCCGCGAGGACGCTATCCTGCGCGATCTGGCGCTCGAGCGCGGCGAGGACCCCAAACTCGTTCACGTCGGCCCCATCACCAATCATGCCCACGACTAGGAGCCGCTTATGATTCCCGGATCGAACAAGGACCATCCGTCCTTTTTAAAGTCGTTCTCCTACGCCATGGAGGGCTTCGTCACCGCCGTCAAGACCGAGCGCAACATTAAGGTCATGCTCGTAGCCGGCGTGTGCACCGTCATTGCCGGCTGCATCGTGGGGCTCGACATTGCCGAGTGGGCCACGATTATCATCTGCTGCGGCCTGGTGATTCACGGCGAGCTGTGCAATACCGCCATGGAGGCCATTGTCGATCTGGCGACCCAGGAGCTCCATCCGCTGGCAAAACGCGCCAAGGACATCGCCGCCGCCTCGGTATACGTACTTTCAATCACCGCCGCGATTGTGGGCTTGCTGGTATTTGCCCACGCGCTCGGCTTTATTTAGAAAGGGATTCCCATGTCCGACAATATGCAGCCTATCGATGAAATTTTGGACGACGAGTCCCCGGATGCTAAGGCGACCGAGGCCTATGAGGAAGTCGGGGAGTTCGACCCGTTTGAGGGCATGAGCGACGAGGAGCTCGACGCCCTGTGCGATGAGGACGACAGCCTCGCGGGCTTTGGCGACGTTGAGCCCGGTTTCCGCAGTGGCTTCGTGGCCTTGGTCGGCCGCCCCAACGCCGGTAAGTCAACGCTGCTCAACGCCTGCTATGGCAAAAAGGTCGCCATCACCTCGCCGGTGGCCCAGACGACCCGCCGCCGCATGCGCGCCGTCGTCAACCGCCCCGGCTACCAGCTGGTCTTTGTCGATACCCCGGGTATCCACAAGCCCAAGGACGGTCTAGGGTCCGAGCTCAATAAAAGTGCGCTGTTCGAGCTGAACGATGTCGATGTTGTCGCGTTTTTGATTGATGCCACCAAACCGATCGGCAGGGGAGACGCCTGGGTTGCCGAGCGCGTCAGATGCGCCCGTTGCAAGAAGGTCCTGGTGCTCACCAAGGCCGATGAAGCCGACCCCGCACAGGTCATGGAGCAGCTTAAGGCCGCCCACGAGCTTATGGAATATGACGACGAGATCGTGACGTCGTCGGTCAAGAACTTTAACGTCGATGCCTTCATCGAGACCGTTGCGCACTTTTTGCCCGAGGGTCCGCGTTGGTTCCCCGAGGACATGGGTACCGACGCTTCCGATGAGACGCTCGTTGCCGAGTTTGTGCGCGAGAAGGTCTTGCGCCGCACCCGTGATGAGATCCCTCACTCCGTGGGCGTGATTTGCGATGCGCTTGAGCAGACCAAGAAGGTGCTGCGCGTGCACGCCACCATTTACGTCGAGCGCGAGGGCCAAAAGGGCATCATCATCGGCAAGGGCGGCGAGATGATCAAACATATCGGCATCGACGCCCGTCGCGACCTTGAGCGCATCTTTGGCACCCAGGTCTTTTTGGAGCTGGACGTGAAGGTCAAGGCCGGCTGGCGTGACGACGAGGCCCAGATTCGCCGCTTTGGCTATAACGCCGAGGATTAGGGACACGCGGCGCGAATGGCAGGTTCTCGTACATATCGCACGAAAGTGCTCGTGCTCGATAAGACGAAGCTCAAAGAGACGGACCTGATCCTGACGATGCTTGACGAGCGGGGTCGGCAGGTTCGTGCCGTGGCAAAGGGCGCCCGCAAACCCGGCGGACGCCTGGCTGCGCGCTGCGAGATGTTCTGTACCGTTGATCTGCTGCTTGCGCATGGACGGTCGCTCGACGTGGTTTCCCAGGCCGAGCTTATGGAGGCGCCGCTCGGCGCTGCTCCCGATTACGAGATGACATGCGCCGCAAGCGCGATCGCCGAGGTCGCGCGCGTGTGCTCGTTCGAGGACGCCGAGGACCCGTTTACCTTTGCCATAACGCAGCGAGCGCTTGCCCTGGTGGGCAGCGGGCTCGACGCGGCGCATATGGATCTACTTGTGGCGGCATATGTCTTTAAGCTGCTGTCGCACGTTGGCTATCGACCCGATTTTTCGGCCTGCGTGCTGTGCGGAGACCCCATGCTGTCGTATTTTTCGCCCCAGGCGGGCGGTCTCATGTGCGGGTCGTGCGCGTCGAGCGTTCCGGGTGCCGAGCTGGTGTCGACCGGTGAGGTCGCGTGGCTGCGCGCCCTCATGTTCATGACCTTCGATGCGCTTATGGTCGAGAGGATCGACACGCATACGGCGGCGTTCTTGCTCGGGCTTTCGCATGTGTGGGCTGCGACGCACACCGATCAGCGCCTCCGTGCGATGGAATTCATGTTGGGTCGGTGATGATGCGCAGGCACGGGCTGCTTGTGGTAACATACCGACTTGTTGGTACCTCGACCTTGGTTGCTCGCTCCACCGGCGGCTTCCCAGTCCGAGGCGAATCGAGTCGCCCGTGGGCGACGCAAAACGAAAGGTGAAACAATGACTGTTTCCAAAGAGCGCAAGGCGGAGCTGACTGCCCAGTTCGGTAACACCCCGGTCGATACCGGCAACCCCAAGGTTCAGGTCGCCATCCTGACCGAGCGCATCAAGGAGCTGACCGAGCACATGAAGTCCCACCAGAAGGACTTCCACACCCGTCGTGGCCTGCTCATGCTCGTCGGCCGTCGTCGTCGTCTTCTCTCCTACATCAAGAAGAACGACATCGTCGAGTACCGTGAGCTCATCAAGGCTCTGGGCATCCGCGACAACATCCAGTAGGATTTGTACATGCTAAGAGCGTCCTGCGCAGCGGGGCGCTCTTTTTGTGTAAGGGCGCGAACAATCACGCTCTGAAGCGTGGCGGGGGCAGGGGGCCCGCGTCACATGAGAAGCCCGCAGGCAAGGGGCCTGTGGGGTAAAGGAGAACAATGACACTCGTATCCAAGACCTTTGAGCTGTACGGCAAGACCTACACCTTTGAGTCGGGCGAGCTTGCTAAGCAGGCCACCGGCGCCTGCCTGGTCAAGCAGGGTGACACCACGATGCTCGACACCGTGGTCGTCTCCAAGGAGCGTAAGAACTACGACTTCTTCCCGCTGACCGTCGACTTCAACGAGAAGATGTACGCCGCCGGCCGCATCCCGGGTGGCTACCTCAAGCGTGAGGGCCGTCCCAGCGAGAAGGCCACGCTCACTGCGCGCATGATCGACCGTCCGATTCGCCCGAGCTTCCCGGACGGCTTCCGCAACGAGGTACACATCGTCGCTACCTCGCTTGTCGCCGACCAGGTCAACCCCTTCGACGTCATCAACGTTATGGGTGCATCCCTGGCCATGACGCTCGGCGGCGTGCCCTTCGAGGGCCCGCTTGCCTGCGTGCGCATCGGCCGTAACGTGGAGACCGGCGAGTTTATCGTCAACCCCACCTACGAGGAGCGCGAGAACTCCGATCTGGACCTGGAGCTGGGCGGATCCGCCGACTTCATCTCGATGGTCGAGGCCGGCGCCGAGGAGATCTCCGAGGACGACATGCTCGCCGCCATGAAGTTTGGCCAGGAGGCCCTTGCTGCTTTCTGCCAGGCTCAGGACGAGTTTGTCGCCGAGTGGGAGCAGGTCAACGGCCCCATCGTCAAGAAGGAGTACCCGCTCGACCAGCCCGTCGAGGAGGTCCAGGAGCGCATCTTCGCCCACTACGACGAGATGGCAGCCGCCCTTCGCGACGCCGACAAGCTCTCCCGTATCGGTAAGGTCGAGGCTCTGAAGGAGTCCATCCGTGCTGAGTTCACCGAGGAGGAGCAGGCCGCTTGGGAGCGCGAGATCCCCGTGGCACTCAAGAAGCTCGAGAAGAAGGCCATGCGCACCATGGTCGTCGAGACCGGCGAGCGCGTCGACGGCCGTGCCGCCGACGAGATCCGCCCCATCATGGTGAAGGACAACTACCTGCCGCTCGTTCACGGTTCCGGCCTGTTCCAGCGCGGCCAGACCCAGGTGCTCTCCGTCCTGTCGCTCGGCATGCTCAACGAGGGCCAGCGTCTGGATACCATCGAGCCCACCGAGGGCAAGCGCTACATGCACCACTACAACTTCCCGCCGTTCTGTACCGGCGAGACCGGCCGCATGGGCAGCCCCAAGCGCCGCGAGATCGGTCACGGAAACCTGGCCGAGCGCGCCCTGCTTCCGGTGCTCCCCGACGAGAACGAGTTCCCCTACGCCATCCGCGTCGTCTCCGAGGTCATGGAGTCCAACGGCTCCTCTTCGATGGCTTCGACCTGCGGCTCCACGCTCGCCCTTATGGACGGCGGCGTGCCCATTAAGCGCCCGGTCTCCGGTATCGCCATGGGCCTGATCCAGGAGGAGGGCAAGACCGTGGTCCTGTCCGACATCCAGGGTCTCGAGGACTTCCTGGGCGACATGGACTTTAAGGTCACCGGCACCACCGAGGGCATCACCGCCCTGCAGATGGACAACAAGGCCACCGGCCTTACCTTCGACATCCTGGCCCGCGCCCTGCAGCAGGCCAAGGAGGGTCGTGCTTTCATCCTGCAGAAGATGCTCGATGTGATCCCCGAGCCGCGCTACACCACACGCAGCACCGCTCCGCGTATCGTCTCCATCCAGGTTCCGACTGACAAGATTCGCGACGTCATCGGTTCCGGCGGTAAGGTCATCCGTGGCATCCAGGACGAGACCGGCGCTTCGGTCGACATTCAGGAGGACGGCACCGTCTTTGTCGGCGGCACTGGCGAGTCCGTCGATCAGGCCGTCGAGCGCATCAAGCTCATCATCAAGGTTCCCGAGCCGGGCGAGGAGTACACCGGTCGTGTGGTCTCCATCCAGCCATTCGGTGCCTTCGTGAATCTGCTGCCCGGTAAGGACGGCCTGCTGCACATCTCCCGCGTCGCCAAGGGTCGTGTGGAGAAGGTCGAGGACGTCCTCAACGTGGGCGACGAGGTAAAGGTCGTCGTCATCGAGGTCGACGATCGCGGCAAGATTTCGCTCGATCGTCTTGACAAGCCTGAGGCTCCGGCTCGCGCCGAGGGTTCCTCCGAGGGCGACGGCGAGCACTTCCAGCGCCGTGAGCGTCCGCGTCGCGAG
>CAJMOP010000010.1 GCA_905215115.1 uncultured bacterium
GAGGGTCTGACTACGAATCAGAACGTCATAGGTTCGAATCCTATACGCCGCACCATTTGAGATTAAAGCTCCCGGCAACGGGGGCTTTTCTTTTACGTAAGCACTGCATGGATTCGAACCTCGGTCGAGGCGCGAGCGTGAAGCGGACGATTTCTTATCGACTCGTGTAAGATTTCGAGTAAGCGCCTCGGTGAATCCGCGGCGTGCTCTTTCTCCAAACGACCGATCAGGGTGATATTTCGTGGCAGAGCGTCCGACATACAAGCTCAGGTTTCTCGATCCCAAGAAGCGCTTTCCGGCGATGTCCGAGCAGCCTGCGGGACGCTCATATGGCGTGGTCTGGAAACTCTTTGGCGAGGATCAGCATGAATCTTGTTATGTCGTCGAATTCGTTGGCAAAAGCCATGTGTCGCTTTTGGGCTACGTAAGCGTTTCGGGTGAGGTGTACAAGGTGGACCGCCCCGTTAGCGAGGCTCCGCTGCCCAACGATCCCGACATGGAACTGGTCCTTGACGAGTCGGACTCCGGTATTGGTGAGATTGTGGTTCGGGGAGCCAACGGCACAATGCGCGCGTGCGCGCGAACCGTCGGCTCTCCCGAAGGCCCCATGCGCGAACAGTCCGATCACGAGACATGGAATTCGACCCGCTCCCTTCCTTACGGTGAGTTCATGGCATCGATGTTCCTGCGCTACGTGATATTCGCTGACTCCGAAAATACCATTGCGAGCACGGCGGACGCCGACGGACTCGACGAGGGTATGCAAAACGTTGTCGACAAGATCAAGCTCGTAAAGTTGCCCGAGCCGGTCGAGGTGTTTTTGGGCTTTAACACGACACCGCTACCTGACGCTATCGAGACGCTGCTCTACCGCGTTGACCATGCCGAGAATCCGAGCGGTATCGAGCGCTATGCCGCCGCCCTTATGAGTGAAATTGACTTGCCCCGCTTGCGCACCATCGCCGCTAAGTCCGAGATGAGCCTGGCTCGCATCGATCGCTCAAAGCTTTTCTATCTCAATTTTGATCGCAGCCTGCTGGACCAGGACGAGATTGACATGCTGCTTGCCATCGAGTGCCGTCTTAACCGTCTCTCCGGCATCCTTGAGCACATCGGGGCCGGATTGGTCCCTGCGGCATCCTCGCCGAGCCTTGAGGGCTGCGCGCTCTTTGATGCGTGGCATATCGCCAAGACGACCAACGATGTTCCCCGACTGCTCGATACAACCTCGAGCGACAACCCGTGGTCCAAACCGGGAACGGTGGCTTGCCAGCCGGGCGGTGAGTGGGATGTGCGTACCCGCTTCGCGCGTATTGTCGAGGCGCTTAACGTGGTCACGCGGCTCGACTATACCTATCGGGCAAACGTTGCCGAGGGGATTATGCTCGTTCGGTTTGGGCAGTCTGTCGTTGATGCCATGCCGCAACGTGAATACGACGCTCAAGATGACGCCTGGCACGAGCTGGACGAGGACACGCGCACGATCTGGGCCGCGGAGCACGATGCGCGCGTGGCGCTCACGCTTGCGGCAGCGTGTTTTGCCGCGGGCACCTGCATCACGCGCTGCTATGTGCAGATTGCTGCTCCCGACAGTGAGCAGGGCGAGTGCGTTGTCGCAACGTATTTCTTTGGGCGCGCGGCCTATCTGGCCGATTGCGTGCCTGTCGCCAAGGATCTTGAGAGCATGGACATGGACGATATGCCGTGCAAGCGTGTGCTTGAGGCATATGAGTCAACCGCTCCGGAGACGATTGAACCTGCGGAGGTTCATGCTCGTCCGCGTGATGACCATCGCATGCTGCCGCCGGCGCTGCGCGATCTGCTGCTTGCCGATGCGGCTGACGAGCTGGAGGTCATGGAAGAGGACGACGACCCATACGTTGCCCGTGTTGTTGAATTGCGCGAGCAGGCAAAAGTCGACCGTACAGGTGCTTTTGAAGGCTTTTCCCGTCTTGTTGAGGAGTTGGAGGCTAAGTGCGCCGTCGCCGAGCTTTTGGCGACAGGTCCGGTTCAAACGCAGTTTTGCGATAACCAGCTGGTGCGCATGGTGCTACCGGTGTTGGAAGAAGACCGCTCTGTGCGAATCCTTCGTGCGCCCGATGCGCTGTACTTTGCCCAGCACGAGATCTGCAGCTTTTACGCCGAGCAAGAGGACTTTGAACGAGCACTGCCCGAGGTGCGCCATCTTTACGATCTGGCGTGCTCGTCCATGCAGTCGCACTTTGCGCTCATCAACGTGCTTGCGCGTCTGGAGCGCTTTGACGAGATTATCGAGGTGGCGCGCCACGGCCTACGTATTGCCAGCGATCGTTCTGCAATCGGCTACCTGTTCTATCGCTTGGCGTTTGCCTATTGGAATTGCGATCAGCTCGACCTGGCGCTGGCTTGTTACCGTCTGGTGCCGCGCGGCGAGGAGTCGGGCAGCAGCGCGCTGGAAGAAATGCAGGGTCTTATGAACGAGATGGGCGTCAGCGAGCCTCCGACGTTCGAGGAAGCGGTCGAGACCATCCGCAAGGCTGGACTCGAGCTGCCGCCGGTGTCCGCCGTGACGAATCAGCTTGCCGATGCCGCTGTGCAACTGGTCGACAACGGCTTCTTTTTCCTGGCACGCGGTTGCATCTTCCAAATGTGGCGCACCATGGGCAACGACGAGCTCGGCTCTCTCAACCGCTCGCTGGGGTAGGCGAAGCTTTCAAGGAGGAAAGGCTGCTAGGCAATTAGAAAATTTCCTCTTGCTCATCCTTGGCTGTTTGGTTACTATAGAACGGCTGTTACGGAGAGCTGACCGAGAGGCCGAAGGTGCTCGCCTGCTAAGCGAGTATGCCCCAAAAGGGCATCTGGGGTTCGAATCCCCAGCTCTCCGCCAGTAAGACTTTAAAGAAGGGTTCCGAAAGGGGCCCTTTTTTAGTTGAACCACGTTAGCTGGGGATTCGAACCCGAGAGGGCACGGGCGTTAAGCAAACGCGAAAGCGTTTGTAGCCCGTGGGCGAAAAGCCGCCAGGCTTTGAAGCCGGAGGGCATGCGCAGCATGCCCGGACATCCCCAGCTCTCCGCCAGTATGAATTGAAAGAAGGGTCCCATCTGGGGCCCTTTTTTGGTGCGGAGAAAGGAGGCTGGGGATTCGAACCTCAAAAAAGGAGGCATCCTTTCGGACGCCTCCCTTCAGTGGGCTTATTATTCTTGCGCACTACACCTCGGGCGCCTTGGCGACGGTCTCGCTTTCTGTCGTGAGCGGGCGGTTGTCGATGCGGCGGCCCAAGCGATCGAGCTTCACGAGTAGCCACTCAATGGGATTCGGCCCTGCGCCTTCCTCGTCGGCAACCAGGTCCATGACGGCGATCTTGGTGCCATCCTGCTTGAGCGTAACGCTGCCCACCTTGTCGCCCACATGCACCGTGCCCGAAAGATCGTCGTAGCTAACCTTTTCGGTCACCTCGCCGGCAAGGGAAAACACGGTCGCTTGCGCCGTAGGATCGGCGAGCGTGGCGTCGATCGTCTTATCCGTCCAGTCGGTTTGGCCAATGCGCGCCATAAGTGGGTTGCCGTTGGCGGTCTTTTCCTGCGTGTTGGCGATTGCGACCGTCACCTTGTGACCGTAGTACCAATTGGCAAGGGTTGCGGTATCGGTAAAGCGCTGGTCGGTGGTGGTGGAGTTCAAAACGACGGTGTAGATCTCGTCGCCATCGCGGTTGTAGGCACCCGTAAAGCAATAGCCTGCATCATCGGTGGTGCCGGTCTTGCCACCGATGTTGCCATCTTGGCCTAGCAAATAGTTATGCGTGTCCATGGAATGCGAATGGTCGGTGCCGTCGGCGCCCGTGACCTCGATCCAGGAATCTTCGCTCGCTACGACCTCGCGGATCGTGTCGTTTTTCATGGCCTCCTGCATCATCAGCGCTACGTCGTGTGCGGTTGAGTGCATATCGCCAGCCCACTCATCAAAGTCCAGACCATGCGGGTTTTCAAAAAGCGTGCCGGCGCAACCGAGCTTCTTAGCGCGCTCGTTCATGGCTTTCACAAATGTTGCCTCGGCGTCTTTGGTCTTAGGGTCGATCTTCTTGCCCACATATTCGGCGAGCACGATGGCGGCGTCGTTGCCCGAGGGAATCATCAGGCCGCGCAGTGCCTGCTTCACGGTGAGCTCGTCGCCTTCGAGTAGGCCGGCTGTTGAATTGCCCACGGTGGCTGCGGCGTTGCTCACCGTGGCCTTCTCGTCCATCTTGCAATTCTCGACGGTTAGGATTGCGGTCATGACCTTGGTGATCGAGGCAATCTTGACCTGCTCATCGGCGCCGCGGGCATAGTAGACGGTGCCGTCTTTGCCCATGACGAGGGCATTGGTCGCATCGATATCGGGCAGGTTTTCGGCCGTGATGCCGCGCGCATCGGCGGTTTTGCCACAAACATTGTCGGTCGTGAGTACTTGGGCGCCGGCGACGGTGGGCACGCCAGCGGCAAGGGCGATAGCGCAGACAAAGCCGGCGGCAAGCTGGGCTGAGCGCTTTGCAAAAGAGGTGAGGGACTTCACGGATTTCGCTTTCGACGGGATGGTCTCTTCTGGAACTAGAGTATATCGTTTGCCGGCGTCGGCGATCATCGCGTGCGTGCGTGGCCCACATCCGCGCCCGAACGGGCACAAGGGTGCTTAAGGCCGACTTAATCACCCACGCTTGTTGTGTGTGGCGTGCGTCGCCTCGGGCATAATGGAGCGCGAGAGGAGCACGCATGAACGAGCGCATTTTGGTAGTTGATGACGAGAAGGCCATCGCCGACTTGGTTGGTATCTACCTTACAAAAGAGGGCTTTGATGTCCAGATTGCCTATAGCGGGGCCGATGCTGCCAAGGCAATCCTGGAGCAGGAGTTCGATCTGGCACTGTTGGATGTCATGCTGCCCGATATCGATGGCTTTGAGCTACTGCGTACGATCCGTTTCAGCCATACCTATCCTGTGATCATGCTGACGGCGCGCGATGCCCAGCAAGACAAGATCGAGGGCCTTTCGCTTGGCGCGGACGATTACGTGGTTAAGCCGTTCCGTCCGCTGGAGCTCATCGCGCGCGTGCACGCTCAGCTTCGCCGCTACACCAGCTACGGTAGCCGCTCGCAGGCGGCCGAGTCGCCGACCATCCAGCTCGACGGCCTGGAGATCAACCGCGATGCTCGTTCCGTAACGGTGGACGGTGCACCGGTACGCCTCACGCCCATCGAGTATTCCATCTTGCTGTATCTGGTTGAGCATCGCGGCAGCGTGGTAGCCGTGGAGGATCTGTTCCGCGCGGTGTGGAACGAGGATTTTATGCCCGGCTCCAACAATACGGTGATGGTGCACATTCGCCACCTGCGCGAAAAGATTGGCGACGACGCTCAAAAGCCGCGCTTTATCAAAAACGTCTGGGGCGTCGGCTACATAATCGAATAGCGCCTTTGATGGTGGGGAAGTGGATATGACAAAAGACGATAGGCAGGCATTCGAGGTGCCCGATCGACTCTTTGAATACGTACGGGCAGTCGTCGACAACCGCGCGCTTGCGACGGTGCTGCTCTTTTTGCTGAGCCTGCTGCTGATTGGCATCGACAACATCGCCGGAGTCTTAGCGGTGCTGCTTGTCGGCTTTTTGCTGATCGATCGATTCGAAATCGTGCGCCGTTGCGTGGTGATTGGCGGTGCCGCGTGGGCCATGACGTTGGCGATTGGCGCCATGGCGCTCGGCGGCATCGAAGGGCCGGTGTTGTTCGATGCCGGCTTTGTATTCAACATGCTTGGCTTTGTGCTGGCGCTTGCCGTGTGCGTGCTGTTCTTTTGCGGCCGCGCCCTGTACTACCATGGCTACGAGCAGGGCGAGCAGCATGCCGATTGTGTGCTGGCCGCTCGTATTCAAGATCGCCTGATCGATCACCCCGACACCTGGGATAACATCGACGGCGACTTCTTGGAGGTCGAGGGCGCCCTTAACCGCGTGCGTGACCGTGAGCGCAAGGTGCAGCAAGCTCTGCGTGACGAGTCGCATCGCAAGGACGATTTGGTCACGTACTTGGCACATGACCTACGCACCCCGCTTGCCAGTGTGGTGGGCTATCTTTCGCTGCTGCAAGAGGCTCCTGAGCTGCCGGTTGAGCAACGTGCGCGCTTTACGGGCGTGGCACTCGACAAGGCGCACCGGCTCGATGCGCTCATCGAGGAGTTCTTCGACATCACGCGCTTTGATTTCCACGATATCGTGCTCACCCGCAGCTACGTCGATTTGGGGCTCTTACTGGCACAGGTGGCCGACGAGTTCTATCCCATTCTCAACGAACAGCATAAAGAAGCCCAGGTTGATATCTGCGAGGATCTGACGGTGCTCGTGGACGGCGACAAGATGGCTCGCGTATTCAACAACATCATGAAAAACGCCGTTGCCTATAGCTATGAAGGCTCGATGATCACGATTGAGGCCAGACGTTTGGGTAACGGCGGCGTGCGCGTACGATTTATAAACCAGGGCGATCCGATCCCTGAGCCAAAGCTCAAGGTGATCTTTGAGAAGTTCTATCGCCTGGATGCGGCGCGTGCGACCAATCGCGGCGGCGCTGGGCTGGGTCTCGCCATCGCCAAGGAGATTGTATGCGCGCATGGCGGCACCATCGCGTGCGAATCGACGCCCGAGCATACCGTTTTTACCATCGAGCTGCCCGCCGCGTAGCGTAGGCGCCCTTACAAACACCTGACAATGCGCTCACGTGCGTATGAGCCGCGGTTTCTACTATCGATACTGCTGAATTGATATCGACGTGGAGGTATGCGGTATGACGGCTGGTGTGGCTATGGAGCCCACGGAGCTCGAGGAGCTAATGGAGGCGCGAGCCGAGGCTGCGCACGAGCGCGAAGTCGGAGACGCGACGCGCCCCACGGCGCAGGATCTTGCCGCCTCGCCGACGCGCATCGACGTCGAGGGCATCGACCTGTTCTATGGCGACCACCATGCGCTCAAGGACGTGAATATCAAGATCCGCGACAAGCAGATCACCTCGTTCATCGGGCCTTCGGGCTGCGGAAAGTCCACGTTGCTGCGCTGCTTTAACCGCATGAACGACGGCATCAAGGATTGCCGCATCGAGGGCAAGATTGCGCTCGATGGTCAAGATATCCTGGGCGATTGCGACATCTGCCGTTTGCGCCAGCGCGTGGGCATGGTGTTCCAACGCCCCAACCCATTTCCCATGAGCATCTACGACAACGTCGCCTACGGTCCTCGCGGTATGGGTGTGCGCGACCGCGCCGTGGTCGATGAGCTGGTCGAGGACTCCCTTCGTCGCGCTGCGCTATGGGATGAGGTCAAGGACAAGCTCAAGGAGCCGGGCCTGGGTCTTTCGGGTGGACAGCAGCAGCGCCTGTGCATCGCCCGCGCACTTGCCGTGCAGCCCGACATTCTGCTGATGGACGAGCCGACCTCGGCGCTCGACCCCGTGTCGACGCTCGTGGTGGAGCAGCTTGCCTGCGAGCTCAAGGAAACCTGCACGCTGGTGGTCGTGACGCACAACATGCAGCAGGCCGCGCGTATTTCCGATTCGGTTGCGTTCTTTTTGCTGGGTGAGCTGGTGGAGCACGCGCCTACCGCGCAACTCTTCAAAAATCCGTCCGATCCGCGCACGGCGGATTATTTGACGGGGCGTTTTGGCTGACGCTGTCTTTTACAGGTGCTTTTAGGGTTAAGATGCGGTCATATCGGCCGCAAAGGGGTTCAACATGATCTATTACGTCGAGGACGATGACAACATCAGGGATTTGACGGTCTACGCGCTGCGCAAGCAGGGAATCGAGGCCGAGGGCTTTTCGTGCGATGGCGAGTTTAAAGCTGCCGTGGCGCGACGGGTGCCCGATGCTGTGCTGCTCGATATCATGCTGCCCGACACCGATGGCTTGGCGATTATGCGCCGCCTGCGTGCCGATCGCCTGACGGCGACGGTGCCCATCATGATGCTTACCGCCAAGGACACCGAACTCGACAAGGTGATGGCGCTCGATGGCGGTGCCGACGATTACCTGACTAAGCCGTTTTCGCTCATGGAGCTTGCGAGCCGCTGCCGCGCACTGCTGCGTCGCGGCGGCATGGTCAAGCAGGCGAGCGATGTGCTCAGCGTGGGCGACATCGTGCTTTCGCCCAGCCATCGCGAGGTGACCGTTGCCGGCGAGCCGCTTAAGCTCACCCTGCGCGAGTTCGACCTGCTCGAGTACCTCATGCGCAAGCCCGGCGTGGTCTTTACCCGCGAGTCGTTGCTGCAGAGCGTGTGGGGCTGGGACTTCGATGGCGGTTCGCGCACCGTTGACGTGCACGTGCAGACGCTTCGCCAAAAACTGGGCGAGCATGCCAGCGCCATCGAGACCGTGCGCGGCGTGGGTTATCGCCTGGCCGAGCCTTCTGCCGGTGATGGTGCCGAAGGCGACGACACCGCGGCCACCGCATCGGAGGAGTAACCCGTGGTCTTCGCCCCCCAGGGAAAACATACGCTGTCGCACCGCGTTTTTGTGACGATCTTTGTCTGCGCCATGGCGGTTATCGTGGCGTTTACGGTGCTGGGTGCGTTCTTTGTGCAAAACACTTTGGCGGATGCCACGAGTGCCAATCTGGCGCAGGAAACTGAGCTCATTGCTGCCGCCCTCGACGAGCAGCAGGAGCCCATTCCGTTCTTGCGAAGCCTCGATCGCGAGGATCTTCGTATCACGCTGATCAATAAGGACGGATCTGTTGCCTACGACAACGAGGCGTCGCCTTCCACACTGCCCAACCATGGCGATCGCCCCGAGGTCATCGAGGCCTTTGAGAGTGGTTCGGGTTCCGCGGAGCGCGCAAGCTCTACACTCGACGAGATTATGCTGTATCGCGCCGTCACCCTTGATAACGGCCAGGTCGTTCGCTTGGCGCAGGCCCAGCCTGGCGTTGCGGCGATTTTGCTGTCGATGCTGGCGCCGATGCTGCTTATCGCAGCAGCGGGTGCAGTACTCTCGTTTTTTATGGCGCGCCGTGAGTCCCGTGCCATCATCGCGCCGTTGCAAGAGGTGGATTTGGATCACCCACGCCGTAGCTATGAGCACGCCTATGCCGAGATGGTCCCCATGCTTGAGCGTATCGAGTCGCAGCGCCAGGAACTCAAGCGCCAAATGGCGGTGCTAGCGGACAACGACCGTATGCGCCGCGAGTTCACGGCGAATATCACTCATGAGCTCAAGACGCCGCTTACGGCGATTTCGGGCTATGCCGAGCTCATCGCAAATGGCATGGTCGAGGGCGAGGACGACCTGCGCAACTTCGGCGGTCGCATCTATCGTGAGGCGGGCCGCTTGGCAGCGCTTGTCAACGACATCCTTACGCTGTCTAACTTGGACGAGGCCGAACGTGCAACTGAGGGCGAGGCGGTGCCCATTGGGTCCACGGAGCCTATTGAGCTCTCGCGTGCGATCTACGCGGTTGAACAGCGTCTTGAACAGGTTGCCCGTCAGGCGAATGTGACGATAAGTCATGAGACCAAGCCTGTGGTCATCGAAGGCGTGTCGCGCTTGGTCGACGAGCTCATCTATAATCTGGCAAGCAACGCCATCCGCTACAATCGGCCCGGCGGTACGGTTACGCTGCAGTGCGGCACCAACGACGAAGGCCATCCGTTCCTCGCTGTCGCCGACACGGGAATCGGTATCGCGCCTGAAGAACAGGGCAAGGTATTTGAGCGGTTCTATCGCGTGGACAAGAGTAGGTCCAAGGCACGCGGCGGAACCGGCCTGGGGCTTGCCATTGTCAAGCATGCGGCCCTGTATCATCACGCCACGCTTGATCTGTCGAGCGAGTTGGGCGTGGGAACCACCATTACGGTGACGTTTCCCATACAGCAGGACGAGCCATTCGCATAGCGATACAACATAGATATTGATATAGACGCCGCATTTGACTTTCGGGTGCGGCGTTGTTGTGCATTTTTACGATTGCTTCCGACATTTTTACAGGAGAGCCTGTTTCTTATGTATAGAGTTTGGTCTCGGTAAAAAGATGCGATAACATACGGACAGTTTTGTCAATCCGAACTGGGGAAATGAAAGGCAAGCTGCATGACCCTTCTCGAACTGTTCCAGCTGCTCAAAAAGCACCTCAAGCTGGTCATCACCCTTCCGGTGGTCTGCGCGATCGCCATGGGCATCGTGTCCTTCGTTGCGATGGACAACACCTATACCGCGACGACGAGCATGTACATTCTCGCCAAGACCGACGATAGCGGTCAGATGAGCTACAACGATCTCTCGGCGAGCCAGATGCTTTCCAACGATATCGCCACGCTGCTTGATAGCGATAGCGTTAAGAGCGGCGCCGCCAAAGAACTGGGCCTCACCGATCTGGATGACTACAAGGTGTCTGTTTCCTCCGAGACCACCACGCGTGTCATTACGCTTTCGGTTACCGGTACCGATGCCAAGGAGACGGCTGAGGTCGCAAAGGCCATTGCCAGCTCGGTGAGTACGGTCGCTCAGAACGTCGGCGCTGCCCAGAGCATCAACGTTATCGACGAGGCTAAGACCCCCGAAGCCCCCAGCGGCCCCAAGCGCACACTGTATATTGCCGTCGCGTTCCTCGCTGGTATCTTTATCGCAGTTGCCTATGTCGTTTTGGCAGACATGCTCAACACCCGCATCCGCGGTGCCGAAGAGGCAGAAGAGCTCCTGGGTATTCCCGTTGTTGGCCGAATTCCGGCTATGAAAGGTGGTAAATAGGCATGGCTAAGGCAAAGAACACCGACAAGCTCGTTGTACAGAATGCCGCCAAGACCCTTCTGGCCAACATCCGCTTTGCGAGCGTGGACGACCCCATTCGCACCATCACCGTTACCTCCTCGATTCCCAACGAGGGCAAGTCTACGGTTTCCATTAACCTTGCTCAGGCAATCGCCACGAGCGGCAAGTCCGTGCTCCTGGTCGAGGCCGATATGCGCCGCAGGTCCCTTTCCGATATGCTCGGCGTTCGTTCGCGCGGCGGACTCTATGCGGTCCTTTCCGAGCAGATCTCCATTGACCAGGCAATTGTCGAGACGGGTCAGAAGAACTTCTACTTCCTCGATGCCGAGCCGCACATTCCCAATCCTGCCGATATCATCGTCTCTCACCGCTTTGCCAAGCTGGTAAAGGCACTGTCTGCTAAGTTCCAGTACGTCATCTTCGATGCTCCTCCGGTCGGCACCTTTATCGATGCTGCCGAGATTGCCAGCCTGACCGACGGCACGCTGTTCGTGGTGCGCGAGGACTTTACCAAGCGCGAAGAGGCGCTCAACGCTATCGCCCAGCTTAAGAAGTCCGAGAAGGTCAAGCTCATCGGTACCGTCATGAATTACTGTGAGACCGAGACCAGCGAGTACTACTATTCTTACTACACCAAGGACGGTAAGAAGGTTAAGAAGGGCTCCGACGATCAGGGCACTTCCAAAAAGGGCATCTTCACCAACCGAGCAAACGTTTAGTTGATTAAGGCTGACCTATGCGTGACATTCATTGCCATATCTTGCCGGGTGTAGACGACGGCGCCGCCGATCTCGAAGAGAGCTTGGCGATGCTCGAGGCTGCCAAGCGGGCCGGTGTAACCAGAATCGTTTGCACTCCTCACTGCCGTGATCCCTATTTTGATTACGACAAGATGTGGGATGCCTTTGAGCTGCTGCGCGATAACGCTGACGGTTTTCCGCTCCAGATGGGCTTCGAGGTCAACCATCGAAAGCTCGTTGAGCTTGGTATCGATGCCGCGGATCACTTGCATTTCGATGGGACCAACGAGTTTCTGCTCGAGCTTTCGACGCATGCCGATGCGTATGCGTTTAGAGAGTACGAGAACACGATTTACGATTTGCAGTGCCGTGGCTACCAGGTGATCATCGCTCATCCTGAGCGCTATCGTGCGGTTCAAAAGGATGTAAGCGTGGCGGAGCGCCTGGTCGATATGGGCTGCAAGCTGCAGGCTTCGGCGGACTTTATTGCCGGCGGTCGCTTTGGTCGCGAGAAAAAGCCGGCACAGCGCCTGTTCGATCAGAACCTGTACAGCTTCATCGCGAGCGATGCCCATAACGTGGGTCATTACGACTGCCTGGCGAAGGCTCGCGCGAAGTTTAGCGTGCGCGGAGCTCATTTTCGCTAAAATCTGTCCCTAACGTTCGCATTGAATGAAAGGGCAGCCATGGATATCCAACTTAAGACGGGATGCTTTGATGACGCGGCGTTGGTGCGCCGCGTCGTTTTTATGGACGAGCAGGGCTACGAGAATGAGTTTGACGCTATCGACGAGGATCCGAACTGCATCCATGTGACGCTCTATGTAGACGGTGAGCTTGCCGGTTGCTCGCGCGTGTTTCCCGAAGAGCTTGAGCGCGCAGCTGACGCAGAGGCTCCGGTGTCGCCGGCGTGCGACTTGGACGAAGGCGTCGCGGCGGGGGAGACCTACATTATGGGGCGCGTGGCCGTGCTGCCGAGCATGCGCCGTCGCGGTTTGGCGAGCAAGATTGTCGAGGCCAGTGATACGTGCGCGCGTGATGCCGGCGCCAAGCTCATTAAGCTGCACGCGCAGGAATACGTGCTGCCGCTCTATGCCAAGGCGGGTTACACGCAGATTGCCCCGGTGGACTACGAAGACGAGGGCCAGCCCCATGTTTGGATGGCCAAGCGCGTAGATGGCAGATAGGGACGTTCCTTTCCTGCCGGCAGTCGGGGACACTCCTTGGCAATTGGCGCATCAGAGCGCTCTGACATACAGTTTTTCGATTCCGTATGTATATATGCGCGCTAATGGGTTATAAAATCTAAGTCTGAACATAGCAGGTCTGCAATGCGGCTCGGGCAACCGGGCCGTTTTTGCGGACGGGGGTAGCGCGAAAGGACTGCACATGCGTCAATTTAAGACCGAGAGCAAAAAACTGCTCGACCTCATGATCAACTCCATCTACACCAATAAGGAAATCTTCCTGCGCGAGCTTATCTCCAACGCGAGCGATGCCGTCGACAAGCTCAACTTTAAGAGCCTGCAGGACCCGAGTGTCAAGCTCGACCAGGGCGACCTGGCTATTCGCGTCTCTTTTGATAAAGACGCCAGCACCATTACCATCTCGGATAACGGCATTGGCATGACCGCCGAGGAGCTCGAGCGCAATCTGGGCACCATCGCCCATTCCGGCTCCGAGGAGTTTAAGACTGAGAACGCCGAGCAGCAGGGTTCCGATGTCGACATCATCGGTCAGTTTGGCGTGGGCTTCTACTCTGCCTTTATGGTTGCCAGCCACGTAAAGGTTGTCAGCCGCGCCTATGGCGAGGACACCGCCCACGTTTGGGAGTCCGACGGTCTTGAGGGCTACACCATCGAGGATGGCGAGCGTGCTGAGCACGGTACCGATGTCATCCTGACGCTGCGCGAGAACGAGAAGCTCGACGCCGACGGCGAGGCCGAGACCTACGATCGCTTCCTGACCGAGTGGGGCCTCAAGAGCCTGATTCAGCAGTACAGCAACTATGTGCGCTACCCGATTCAGATGATGGTGAGCAAGAGCCGCCAGAAACCCAAGCCCGAGGACGCCGGCGACGACTACAAGCCCGAGTACGAGGACTACCAGGAGCTCGAGATCATCAACTCCATGACGCCGATTTGGAAAAAGCGCAGCTCCGATGTCGAGCAGAAGGACTACGACGAGTTCTACAAGTCCACGTTCCACGACTTTGACGATCCCGCGCGCACTATCAGCTTCCATGCCGAGGGTACGCTTGAGTACGATGCGCTGCTGTTTGTGCCGGGTCGCGCCCCGTTCGATCTGTACAGCAAGGACTACGAGAAGGGCCTGGCGCTCTACAGTTCCAACGTGCTGATTATGGAGAAGTGCGACGACTTGCTGCCCGACTACTACAACTTTGTGCGCGGTGTCGTGGACTCTGCCGACGTGACGCTCAATATTTCGCGTGAGACGCTGCAACAGAACCGTCAGCTCAAGGCCATTGCCAAGCGTGTCGAGAAGAAGATCACTGCCGATCTTGAGGACATGCGCGACAACGACCGCGAGGCCTACGAGAAGTTCTTTGAGAACTTTGGCCGCGGCCTTAAGTACGGCATCTACTCGAGCTATGGCATGAAGGCCGATGAGCTCGCCGACCTGCTACTGTTCTGGTCTGCCAAGGAGCAGAAGATGATTACCCTGGCCGAGTATGCCAAGGGCATGCCCGAGGATCAGAAGGCCATCTACTACGCCGCCGGCGACTCGCGTGAGCGCTTGGCCAAGATGCCCGTGGTAAAGGGCGTGCTCGAGCGCGGCTATGACGTGCTGTTGCTGACGCAGGATGTGGATGAGTTCACGTTCCAGGCTATGCGTGAGTACGTTGCCGCCGATATGCCTAAGATCTACGAAGACGACGCCGCCCGCGAGGCTGCCGAGAAGGCCGTTGCCGACGGTGCCGAGCCCGAGGTCGAGGATCGTCACCTGGAGCTCAAGAACGTCGCGACTGGCGATCTTGATCTGGCGACCGAGGACGAGAAGAAGGAGGCCGAGGACGCCACCAAGGAGAACGAGGACCTCTTTAGCGCTATGAAGGAGGCGCTCGGTGACAAGGTCGAGAAAGTTGCCGTCTCCGCGCGCCTGACCGATGCCCCCGCTTGCATCACCACCGAGGGTCCGCTTTCGCTCGAGATGGAGAAGGTGCTTCAGAAGGGTCCTGAGGGCGCGCCCGACGGTATGCCCAAGAGCCAGCGCGTGCTCGAGCTCAACGCCAAACACCCGGTCTTCGCCAAGCTCGTCGCTGCCCAGAAGGCCGGCGACGCCGACAAGATCAAGCAGTACTCCGGCCTGCTCTACGATCAGGCCCTGCTGGTCGAGGGCATCCTCCCTGAGGACCCCGTTGCCTTCGCAGCAGCTGTCTGCGAGCTTATGTAATTGGGTAGTTACGCGGTTCTACGAACCGCGTAACTACTCGACGCTGCCCTTCGTTCCGCCGTTCTAACGAACGGCGGACCAGCCGACGCTGCGCGGGCACCAGAGCGACAACTTGTCATTCAAAGAGGACGGCATGACCAGAAGGTCTATGCCGTCCTCTTTTCATGCCAATTTGTTCGCTCTGGTGACCGCTCGCTGGCATTACCAAAACATCGACGGTCCAATAATGATCCCTTGGGGACGGAGAAAAAGTGGTCGTTGGGGACGTTCTTGTTTGACTAGTCGTTTAAGAACGTTCCCAATGACTATTCGTATTGCTAATTTGTGCGGGTTGTGGTTTTGTGACCTGCTGAAATTTGAGATACTGTACAACTGTACGTTAACTAATCTTCGTAGTATATTGCTACCCGCAAAACTCAATACCATTGTGCTTCGAGACGCTAAAGCGCCTACGTACAATGGTTTTTGATAGTACGATTTGATTCAACGACAGGATGGATGGTCCAAGCGTGAGTCTCGGCAGCAAACTATCCAACGCAAAGGTCTCCTTTGCGATATTTAAGCGCGACATTAAGCGACTGCTTATGAACCCCGTCGCCCTGGTGGTTACCTTGGGCGTGTGCGTCATTCCCTCGCTGTATGCCTGGTACAACATCGTTGCCAACTGGGATCCGTACGGAAATACCCAGGGCATTAAAATCGCCATCGCCAACAACGATCAGGGCACCCAGAATGACTTGGTGGGCGAGCTCAATGCAGGCGATAAGGTGGTCGACCAGCTCAAGGAAAACGATCAGCTGGGCTGGACCTTCGTCGACTCGGCTGCCGATGCCAAAGAGGGCGTCGAGAGCGGGGAATACTACGCGGCGATCGTAATCCCCAAGAACTTCTCCGACAATCTTGTCTCGATGCTCGATGGCAATTACCATCAGCCGAAGCTCACCTATTACGTCAATGAGAAGAAGAGCGCCATTGCGCCCAAGGTCACCGATACCGGTGCCAACACCATCGAGGAGCAGATCAACTCGGAGTTTGTCTCCACGGTGGGCGAGACTGTTGCCAGTATCGCCAAGGATGCCGGTGTCGATTTAAAGGACAAGGCAACCCAGACTCAGGACTCGCTGACAAGTTCGGTGTCCGAGGCATCCGACACCTTGGGTGAGGTGCGCGATTCGATTGGCGATATGAATGCCGCCATCGATAAGACGAGTGGCGCTATCGCCTCGGCTGATGCGGCGCTTGCCGGCTTGCAAGGTCAGGCACCGTCGCTGACGCAGGCAATCTCCCAGGGCAACGACCTGCTGGGCGAGGCTCGCGCCACGGCGGGCAACTCTATCACCTCGCTCTCCAAGGCACTCTCGGAAGGTAGCCTTGCACTCACCAAGACGTCAGCCTCCGCGAACGCTGCGATTGGCAAGCTAACGGGTACGGTCACATCTACGACCACCCGCATCGACAACTCGCTCGAGTCTCTCCAGGCGACGATCGATCACAATAAGGCCGTTATCGGGCACTTGGAGATTCTCGTTAATGACACGTCGACAGGTTCCGAGGAAATTGACGCGCGCATTGTATCGACCATCGATTCGCTTCGCGAGCAAAACCAGAAGCTGCAGAGCATCAAGGATGGCCTTTCTGCACAATCGAGCGCCATGGCAAACGACGCTACGGCAATCTCGAACGCGAGCAACGCACTCAACGCGGCAATTCAGACCGGTACGGCTAACCTCGGTCAGGCTCAGACCGATCTGGGTCAGAACGCACTTCCGAAGGCTTCGAGCGCGCTTGACTCCTTTGCCGCCGTTTCGGGCGATTTGACCGGCATTGTGTCGGGTATGACCCCCACGATAGCGAGCGCGCGCGGCACGCTGGCGCAGCTCGACGCCACGCTCAAGCAGGCAAAGACCACGCTGTCCCAAACCGACGCCTCCCTTGCCAAGGTTCAGGACAAGCTCGTGACCGCCGCCAATGACATTGCGGCGCTGCAGACCTCTGAGTCTATGGGCGAGTTAGCCGACCTCATGGACGTCGACGTCAATGACGTGGCAGATTTCATGGCATCTCCGGTTGAGCTGACGTCCAAGTCAATCTATCCGGTCAAGAGCTTTGGCTCGGGCATCGCGCCCTTCTACACCAATCTGGCGCTGTGGGTAGGCGGCTATGTGCTCATCGCTATCTATAAACTCGAGGTCGACCGCGAGGGCATCGGTAGCTTTACGGCGCGTCAGGGCTACTTTGGCCGCTGGCTGCTGCTGGTGATCCTGGGTGCGTTGCAGGCCATCATCGTTACGGTGGGAGATCTGGTCATTGGCGTTCAGTGCGTCAATCCGCTGCTCTTTGTACTGGGCGGCATCGCTATTTCGTTCACCTACGTCAACATCATCTATGCGCTGTCCACCACGTTTAAGCATATCGGTAAAGCCATTGGCGTCATCCTCGTCATTGTGCAGATCCCCGGCTCGTCGGGCATGTATCCCATCGAGATGATGCCCGGCTTCTTCCAATGGCTGCATCCGCTGCTGCCCTTCACCTATGGCATCAACCTGCTGCGCGAGACCGTCGGTGGCATGTATTCGTTCAACTACCTGTTCAACCTGTGCATCCTGGGCGTGTTCCTTGCCATCGCACTCTTTATTGGCTTGCAGCTGCGTCCGCTGCTGCTCAACCTCAACCTGCTCTTTGACAAGCAGCTTTCCACGACGGGCCTCATGATCTGCGAGTCCAACGACCTGCCGCGCCAGCGCTATTCGCTGCGCACGGCCATGCGCGTCATGCTCGATTCGGATTCGTACCGTCGCGAGCTGCTCGATCATGCCGTGGCGTTTGAGCATCGCTACCCGTACTACATCAAGGGCGGTTTTGCCGCCGTGGTAGGCGTGCAGGTTCTGCTCTTTGTGCTTTCGACGGTGCTCGATATCGACAATAACGGCAAGATCATCCTGCTCGTTATCTGGATCATTTCGGTTATCGCCATCTGCGGCTGGCTCATCAACATCGAATACATCCGTGCGAGCCTCAATACCCAGATGCGTATCTCGGCGCTTTCGGACGAGGACCTTCGCCGCGAGATGCGCGAGCACACGGCTGCCATCCCTGCCGCCCGTCGCATGTTTGGTCTCAACGCCAGCGAGCGTGGCGCCAAGGGAGGCGAACAGCCTACGAGCCGTCTGTCGCATATCGGTGCGCATCGTAAGGCTCAAGATGCCGACGGCGCTGACAACGTAAACGGAAACGACGGGGACACCACCTCGCTTGGCAAGCACTCTAAAGGAGGTGAGGCATAAATGAAGAACATCCTGCACCTGTTTAAGCGTGATGTCCAAAACGTGTCTCGCTCCGTGATCGGCATGGTCGTCGTGATGGGCCTCATTATCGTGCCGTGCCTGTACGCGTGGTTTAACATCGCCGGCAGCTGGGATCCGTACGGCAATACCGGCAACCTTAAGATTGCAGTGGTCAACACCGATGAGGGCTACGAGAGCGACCTGATTCCCGTCGAGATCAACGTGGGCGAAAACGTGACGGCGACCCTGCGCGGTAACGAGAACTTTGACTGGGTTGTCCTCAACGACCGCGATAAGGCGATTGAGGGCGTTAAGTCGGGCACATACTATGCCGCCGTCGTTATCCCCAAGACGTTTAGCGCCGACATGATGACGCTTTTCTCGACCAACGTGAAGCACGCCGACATCGAGTTCTACGAAAACCAGAAGGCTAACGCCATCGCCCAGATCGTGACCGAAAAGGGTTCGAGCGCCGTCCAGAGCCAGGTGAATGAGACCTTTACCAAGACCATCACGACCATCGGCCTTAAGACCGTGTCCAGCCTGCTCGATTACATGAGCACCGATCAGGTCAGCAGCTTTATCGCCAACCTGTCCTCGACACTGGGCGATTCGGTCGAGGACCTGCAGGACGTTCAAGCCAACGCGACTTCGCTGGCGGGCATTTTGAGCTCGACCTCCGATTCGTTGACGTCGGCGAGCGGTATGCTCCAGCAGACGGGTAAGGTCGATGAATCTACCAAGCAGTTGATGGAGCACGCCGAGAGCGGCATTAGTGATTCCAAGGAAGCACTCAAGGCCGCCAACGACGCCATCAACGCCGCGATTGACGGAAGTGCGGGCTCGTTTGACAACGTGTCCGCCGAGCTCGCGAAGGCTTTCGACGCCGCAAACCAGCATGTCAACGTTACGGTGACCCAGCTCAACGAAGCCGCGTCGGCACTCGAATCGCGCGCCAAGGAAATCGACGACACGGCCGACCAGCTCCGCAGCTTTGCCGATCAGGTGAGTGACGAAAAACTCCAGGACAGCCTCAAGTCTGTGGCTACATCGCTGGGCAGGATCGCGACGGAGTATCGTAACAATGCCAACGACCTGAGGGCAACCGCAAAGTCCCTTTCCGACAGCATGGCAGAGGTCAACAGCACGCGTGCCGAGGTCGACCAGGCCATCGCCGATGCCAAGGCGGGCATCTCGGGCGCTAAGTCCGACTACGATTCCACGTTCTCGGTCAAGGCCAAGGAGCTCAAGAAAACTATTTCGGGCGTTCTGGATTCGCTCGACGGCATCTCGGGCGACCTGGATAGCGCTGTTGCCGGCCTGACCGACGCATCCGGTTCGCTGGCAAAGGGTCTCTCCAAGGCCGCAAAGCTGGTCAACAAGGCTTCCGATCAGCTGGGCGAGGCGTCGGACAAGATCAGCGCGTTCAAGGACGAGCTCGACGGCGCCCTGATGTCGGGTGACCTGGCGACGATCAAGACGATGATCGGCAACGACCCCGAGGGCCTGGCCGTGTCGCTTTCCGGCCCCGTTGCGCTCGACCGCAAGCCGGTCTATCCGATCCGCAACTACGGTTCGGCCATGGCGCCGTTCTATACGATTCTGTCGCTCTGGGTCGGCTCGATCGTACTGGCGGCCATGATGAAGGTCTCGGTCGACGACGAGCTCATCAACGAGCTCATCCCCGTACGCCTGCACGAGATCTATCTGGGCCGTTACCTGTTCTTTGGCGGTTTGGCCCTGCTGCAGGCAACGCTCGTGTGCGCGGGCGACATTCTGTTCTTTGGCATTCAGTGCGACAACCCGCTGCAGTTTGTGCTGGCGGGCTGGGTCGCGAGTCTCGTGTTCTCCAATATCGTCTACACGCTTACGGTTTCGTTTGGCGATATCGGCAAGGCGCTCGCTGTCGTGCTGTTGGTCATGCAGGTCGGCGGTTCGGGCGGCACGTTCCCCATCGAGATGACCGGCCCTGTGTTCCAGGCGATCTATCCGTTCCTGCCGTTCACTCACGGCATCAACGCCATGCATGCCGCCATGGCTGGCGCCTACCATATGGAGTACTGGGTTGAACTTGGCATTCTGGCGAGCTATCTGATTCCGTCGCTGGCACTGGGCGTCGTCTTCCGCCGCCCGGTCATCAAAGCCAACGACTGGATTATCGAAAAGCTGGAGTCAACAAAGCTTATTTAGTTACGCGGTTTTACCAAACCGCGTAACGGCTCGACGCTGCAAACGTCCCTAAGCGGCAATCTGACGTTCAATTTCAAGGGCGCGACCAGAAGGTCAGCGCCCTTTCATTTCACGTCACCTTGCTCGCTTAGGGGCGTTTTCGCTGACGTTGCCGGAACATCGAGGTTTTCTGTACCGACGCTTTAGCGTAGTGAATTGCGTGGGTTACTTGGTTGTTGCTACAGTAGCGGGGCGTACCGGGGGTCCGGTGCGCCCCGTTTTTATTTGACCATGAGGCGGCATGCGGTCACGCGCGTGCGGACACCACGCCCAGATTGAGCGCGAGGATGTTCCATGGCCCAATACGCTGCCAACGAAATCGAAAACATGCCCGATAGCCCTGTAGCCCGTGAGGATTTGGGCGCGGGTGGTATTCCCCGGGGTGCCGGCGCACGCTCGCCGTTGTTCTGGAAAGTTCTACTGCTTTCGGTGGCGATTATCTGGGGCTACTCCTTTACCACTATGAAGGACGCACTCGACACCATTCCGGTGTTCGAGCTGGTCTACGTTCGCTTTCTCCCGGCTTCGCTGGTTATGTTCGCCATCTTCCGCAAACGCATCATCGCACACTTTAATGTTCGCAACCTTATCGTCGGGCTTGGTATGGGCGCACTTATGTGGGGCGCGTACGGTTTGCAGACGATTGGCCTGGCACAGACCACGGCGGGCAAGAGCGCGTTTTTGACGGGTACCTATTGCATCCTCGTGCCGTTTGCGAGCTATGTCCTGAGCGGAGAAAGGCTTACCCGTTACAACTTGGGCGCTGCATTGCTGTGCCTGGCGGGCATTGGCCTGGTGGCACTCGATAGCGTCGAGTTCAATGCTGGAGATGCCATCACGCTGGGCGGCGCGGTCTTCTTTGCTATCCAGATGGCGGTGACCGCCAAGTATGGCCGCAAGATGGATATCAACGTCATCACGTTTTGGATGTTTGTGGGCAATGGCGTTTTGAGCTTAATCACGTCGCTACTATTCGAGACTCAGGCGCCTCTGTCCGTGTGGACGCCGAGTTTTATCGGCGTGATGGTCTTCCTCTCGGTGGGCTGCACGTGCGTGGCACTGCTCGTCCAAAACGTCGGTCTGGCGCACGTCCCGGCCTCGACGGGCTCGCTGCTTCTTTCGATGGAGTCGCCCTCGGGTGTGCTGTTCTCGGTGTTGTTGACGGGGGAGGCGCTCACCTCGCGCCTGCTTTCCGGCTTTGCGCTCATCTTTTTGTCGATTATCTTGAGCGAGACGCATTTCGATTTCTTGCGCCGAAAATCACACCCGCATTTGTAAACAACTTGTTGCGCCGCCCTCCCGGGGCGGCATTTTTTATGTCATGCCCTTACAGTTGTACCTTGCACTTTACGCTGTCAAAGTGCGTGCTGCAAAAACGTTACTGGAGGGCATCTATGGCATCAGCTCTGTCCGATCTTCAACCGCAACCAGCGCCTCAGGCTACCGCAGCGGCGCAGACCGCTATCGGCGATGGTCTGGTCAAAGAAGCCCAGGCATTTGCCGGTGAGCTTGCCGCATGGCGCCACGATCTCCATCAGACGCCCGAGCTCGGTAACAATCTTCCGCAGACGTCTGCCTATATCCAGGCACGTCTGGACGAGATGGACATTCCCCATACCACGCTTGTCGACGGCTCCTGTGTTGTTGGCCTGATCGGTGCCGGTGCGGCCGCGGCTGCTCAGGGCAATGGTACGTGCGCGGACGAGCAAACCGGTACGGTTATCATGCTTCGCGGCGACATGGATGCCCTGCCCGTTGTCGAGGAATCGGGCGAGCCTTTCGCTTCCACCAACGGGTGCATGCACGCTTGTGGCCACGATATGCATGCGACGGCGCTGCTCGGCGCGGCCCGTTTGCTCAAGGCCCGCGAGGCCGAGCTTGTCGACGCCAATGCCACCGTCAAACTGCTGTTCCAGCCGGGTGAGGAGACCTTTGAGGGAGCCCGCGCTGCCATCGCCGATGGCTTGCTGCAGAACCCGCGCCCCCAGGCTGCCTTTGCCATGCACGTCAACAGCCAATCGCCGCTCGGCCTGGTGCTCTATGGGAGCCCGGCGCTTTCGGGCGTGTACGGTTTCCGCATCACGCTGCAGGGCAAGGGCGGCCATGGCTCGAGCCCCGAGATCTGCATCGACCCCATCACGGCCGGCGTCCATGTGCACCTGGCGCTCCAGGAGCTTATCTCCCGCGAGGTGCCAGCGGCCAAGGAAGTCGCACTTACCGTTGGTAAGTTCGCTGGCGGCTTGGCGGCCAACGTCATCCCCGACACCTGTGTGCTCGAGGGAACGCTGCGCGGCTTCGATGTCGAGCTCATGGCTCACCTTAAGACCCGCATCGCGGAGGTCGTCAACGGCGTTGCCGCAACATATCGTACGCCGGCAGCCATCGAGACGCTTTCGGACGTTCCGCCGCTCGTGCTCGACAGCGATATGACCCAGGCCTCGCTTGGTTACGTGGGCGCGGTGCTGCCCAAGGCTGCCTTCCTGCCGCTATTCCACGCCATGGCGAGCGAGGACTTCGCGCTTATCTCGAGCGAGATTCCGAGTGCGTACTTTACCGTGGGCGCGGCCGTGACCGATACGGACGAGCATTTTGCCCAGCATCATCCCAAGGCGCGCTTTAACGATGCCGAGCTTCCTCTCGGCGCCGCGGCTTATGCCGCCGTCGCTCTCGGATACATTGCGGACCACAAGGAGTAATCCATGTCCCAGCAACGTAAATTTTCCCCGGCTGGCTCGTGGTGGCCTCCGGCTTTGTCATCATGGCCACGTGCTACACCATTTTCGTTAACTGCATGACTATTCCTTCCGCACCAAGCCTTCCGAGATTGGCCTTAAGCCGCTCGGCGAGAACCCGGGCGATCCGTCCGTCTCGACGGCTGGCGACAAGGACGAGCACACGGCGCCCGAGGTTAGCGTCGGCTGGTCGCGTATCAAGAAGAGCCCGGCGTTTTGGCTGCTCGTCGTTGCCTTCCTCTTTATGGGCTTGGTCAATGGCGCCATCCTGCCCAACCAGGTTACCAACATGACGAGTGTTACCGTCAACGGCGCCAAGATTGTCACGGGAGGCCACGATCCCATGTGGGCGGGTACCGTACTTTCGGCCTACATGGTCACCGTCGTTATTGCCAAGATTTCGCTCGGTGCAATCTATGACCGCTTTGGCCTGCGCTTTGGCAATATCCTTGGCTCCGTTGCGTGCATTATCGCCTGCGTGGCGCTGTGCTTCCCGACGACGGACCTCGGTCCTATTGTCGCCGCTGTGAGCTTTGGTGTTGGAACGTGCATGGGCACCATCACGCCCACGATCGCGGCTTCCAAGCAGTTTGGCATGGCCGACCTGGGTAAGGTCACGGGCACCATCACCTCGCTCGAGATGGTTGGCGGCACGGTGGGCGCCATCGTCTCGGGAATACTGTTCGATGCCACGGGCTCCTTTACGAGCACATGGATCGTGTGCCTGGCGTGCTCGGTGGCAATGCTGGTGTTCCTGCTGGCGTCTGAGCCCATCGCGGCTAAGCTGCGCGCGAGCGTGGCGGGGGAGTAGGGACGACGTCGCTCGTAGCTCTTTGCCCCGTTTTGTCCGTGGCTGCCTTGGAAGCCGAATGGATGCTCGTACCGTCATTCGGTTTCCAGGGCAGCCACGGGTCTACGAAATGATCCCTTTTCCTCCGTCCCCAAGGGATCACGTAATCCGAAGGGGACGGAGGAAAAGGGATCACAAACTGCGGCGGCGCGTCTGGCCGAACGAGCCCCCATACCCTCGTTCGGTCAGACGCGCCGCCGCGTTGCTGCTTTGTGCCGTATAATGTCCACTACCTATGACGCGATACAAAAGAAAGGTGTTTGCCCATGCAGGCACAGAAGGCGGAGGGAACCCGCGACCTTATCGGCGCCGAGATGCGCGCCTGGCAAAAGATGCAGCAGATTGCGGCCGGCGTGTTCGAGCCGTTTGGCTTTAAGCCCATCGAGACGCCCGCGATCGAGCAGGTGGACGTCTTTGTCCACGGCATCGGCCAGTCGACCGACGTCGTTCGCAAGGAGATGTTCCGCGTCTTTAGCGGCGCCAACCTGGAGCGCGTCTTTACCGAGGGCACCGACACCAAACTCAAGCCCAAGCAGCGCCTGGCGCTTCGTCCCGAGGGCACGGCCGGTGTGGTGCGCGCAGTCGTGGAGAACAACCTGGTGCCCCAGGGCTCCACGCCGTTTAAGGCTTACTACGCCGAGGCCATGTTCCGTGGCGAGCGTCCCCAGAAGGGTCGCCTGCGCCAGTTCCACCAGGTGGGTATCGAGTGGCTCGGCGCTCCCGATCCGGCGGCAGACGCCGAGTGCATCATCATGCTCATGGAGTTCTACAAGCGCCTGGGCTTCGACCTTTCCAAGCTCCGTCTGCTTATTAACTCGATGGGCGATGCGCAGTGCCGTCCGGCATACCGCGAGCAGGTCAAGCAGTTTATCCTCGATCACGCCGACGAGATGTGTGATGAGTGCCGCGAGCGCGCCGAGCTCAACCCGTTGCGCGCCTTCGACTGCAAGAACGACCATTGCCGCGAGATCATGGCCGACGCCCCGCTGATGGGCGACAACCTGTGCGACGAGTGCCGCGAGCACTACGAGCAGGTCAAGCGCTATCTGGATGCCGCCGGTATCGAGTATGTCGAGGATCCCACCCTGGTGCGCGGCCTGGACTACTACACCCGTACTGTCTTTGAGGTCGAGGCTCCCGGTGCCGGTGTCGGCTCCATCGGTGGCGGCGGTCGCTATGACGGCTTGGTCGAGCTCGAGGGCGGCAAGCCCACGGCCGGCGTCGGCTTCGCCGTCGGTTTTGAGCGCGCCCTGCTGGCCCTTCAGGCATTTGGCAGCGACCTGGGTGCCGATGAGGCCCCGTGCGTCTACGTCGCCAATGCCGGCAAGGAGTTGCGCCAGAACGTCTTTGTCATTACGCAGGAGCTTCGCGCCGCGGGCATCGTGACCGAGGCAGACTATCAGGGCCGTTCGCTCAAGGCTCAGTTTAAGCAGGCCGACAAGGTGGGCGCTAAGCTCATCCTGGTCCTGGGTGGCGACGAGCTTGCCGCCGGCAAGGTCAAGGTACGCGACATGCAGAGCCATGACGAGGTTCTCGTCGATCTGGCCAACGTCGTCGAGGCGGTTCGCGAGCGCCTGTAGCGCATCTTTTTGAGCTGCGGACCCGCTTGAGTGTCCCGTCCATTGCGAGCGATTGTTACGGGGGTGTTTCGCATTTATGCGGAATGCCCCCGTTTGTGTATGCCGTCCACCGAGAAATACGACCATTTAGAGCAAAAACCCTTGCAATGCAGAAAATACTTTTGTGTGGTAAAGCGCAATCAGTATCGAAAGTATTTCGCAAGCGCCTATAATGAATACCGCATGTTACGTGCATAGAAGGAGGAATGGGAGGAAACGTGGCTGAGAACCTAAGCAACCAGTCTGTACCCGAAGCCGCGGCGCGCGTCGCTGCCGTGGTCAACCGCCTCGTTAACCGAATCGGCTCGAATGCCGAATCCAAGGAGCGTCTCGCCGAGATCGAGATCCCCGAGGAGCTGCGCGACAATCTGGCGCTGTTCTTGCGCCTGGAGCGCCGTGTGCTTAGCGAGTATGATCCCGAGATCGCGGACCTGTTCGACAAGATTTTGACAGCCGAGATTGTGGCCAATGCCGGAAACCCCGGCACCCGTGCTGCCGACGAGTCCGTCGACGAGCAGGGCGTGCCCACTGCCGACGAGCCCACCGCCGTGGCGTTTCGCGAGGTCGTTGATCTGATCGACAGTCTGCCGCTCGATAAGCAGCAGGTTATCGTCCGCGCCTTTACGAGCTTCTTCCATCTGGCAAACCTGTCGGAGGAGAACTACCGCGTGGCGCAGCTGCGCGAGCGCGAGGCAGGTGCGTCGACCGATACCGAGGTCGATCCCGCCAACGAACTCACCGTCGCCTATCACCAGTTGGTAAACGAGATGGGTGTCGAGGGCGCCAACGAGCTGCTCGACAAGCTCGAGTTCCACCCTGTCTTTACCGCACATCCCACCGAGGCCCGTCGTAAGGCCGTCGAGGGCAAGATTCGCCGTATCTCCAACCTGCTGGAGGAGCGTCCGCGTCTGGGCGGCTCCGACCTGGTGGAGAACGAGCGCCATATGCTGCAGGAGATTGACGCCCTGGTGCGTACGAGCCCCATCGCGCTCAAGAAGCCCACGCCGGTCGAGGAAGCCGATACCATCATCGACATCTTCGATAACACGCTGTTCGACGTCATTCCCGTCATCTATCGTCGTTTTGACGACTGGGTGCTGGGCGACAAGGCCGGTACCGTGCCGCCGCTGTGCCCGGCGTTCTTCCATCCCGGCAGCTGGATCGGTTCCGACCGCGACGGTAACCCCAACGTCACCGCCAAGGTGAGCCGTGAGGTCGCCGCCAAGTATTTCACCCATATGGTGCTCAAGCTCGAGGACAAGTGCCGCCGCATCGGCCGCAACCTCACGCTCGAGGCCACCTACAGCAAGCCGTCTGCCGAGCTCATCAACCTGTGGAACCATCAGGTCGAGATGAGCACCCAGTACACGGCACGCGCCGAGCTGATCTCCGAGCACGAGCCGCATCGCGCCGTCATGCTCGTCATGGCAGACCGACTCAACGCCACCGTCCGTCGCATCACCGACACCATGTACCACAGCGCCGATGAGTTCCTGGAGGACCTGCGTGTCGTCCAGCGCTCGCTGGCCGCTTGCGGTGCCGTCCGTGCTGCCTACGGCCCGGTCCAGACCATCATCTGGCAGGTCGAGTCCTTCGGCTTCCATATGGTCGAGATGGAGTTCCGTCAGCACTCCGTGGTGCATGCCCGCGCCCTCAAGGATATCCACGAGAACGGTATCCATGGCGACCTGCAGCCTATGACGCGCGAGGTCATCGATACCTTCCGTGCTATCGGTTCCATCCAAAAGCGCTACGGCAAGAAGATGGCGCACCGCTACATCATCTCGTTCACCAAGAGCGCCCAGCATGTGGCCGACGTCTTTGAGCTTGCCCACCTGTCCTTTGCACACGAGGAGGATGTCCCCGAGCTCGACGTGATCCCGCTGTTCGAGCAGCTCGAGGACCTCGAGGGCTGCGTCGACGTGCTCGACCAGATGCTTACGCTGCCCGTGGTGCAAAAGCGCCTTGCCCAGACCAACCGCCGCATGGAGGTCATGCTGGGCTATTCCGACTCCTCCAAGGATGCCGGTCCTACCACGGCCATGCTCGCGCTGCACTCCGCGCAGGAGCGCATTGCCAAGTGGGCCGAGAAGAACGATATCGACCTGGTTCTCATGCACGGTCGCGGCGGTGCCGTGGGCCGTGGCGGCGGCCCGGCCAACAAGGCCGTGCTGGCGCAGCCCAAGGGTTCGGTCAACTGCTTCTTTAAGCTCACCGAGCAGGGCGAGGTCATCTTTGCCCGTTACGGCAACCGCACGCTCGCTCAGCGCCATGTTGAGTCCGTTGCCGCCGCAACGCTTTTGCAGTCGGCCCCGAGTGTCGAGAAGACCAACACCGAGACTACGCAGAAGTTCTGGGATATGGCCGATAAGCTCAACGCCGCAAGCCACGAGCGCTATCTGGACCTGCTGAACACCGAGGACTTTACACCGTGGTTCTCGACCGTGACGCCGCTGACCGAGGTCGGTCTGCTGCCGATCGGTTCGCGTCCCGCCAAGCGCGGCTTGGGTGCCAAGTCGCTCGACGACCTGCGTACCATTCCGTGGATCTTCAGCTGGAGCCAGGCGCGCATCAATCTGGCCGCTTGGTACGGCCTGGGTACCGCCTGCGAGCAGTTTGGCGATCTGGACCAGCTTAAGGCTGCCTACCAGGAGTGGCCGTTCTTCCGCACCTTTATCGACAACATCGAGATGTCGATCGCCAAGACTGACCAGCGCATCGCCAAGATGTATCTGCACCTGGGCGATCGCCAGGATCTGTCCAAGAAGGTCTTCACCGAGATGCAGCTCACGCGTAAGTGGGTCCTTGCCATCGTCGGTGACGAGTGGCCGCTGCAGCGTCGTCGCGTGCTCGGCTGCGCCGTCCGTGTGCGTAACCCCTACGTTGACGCCCTGTCAATCGCCCAGGTCCGCGCCCTACGCGAGGTGCGCATGAACCAGGACGAGATGGCCGAGGAGAAGAAGGCCGAGTACATGAGCCTGATTCTTTCGACTGTGACCGGCGTCTCGGCAGGATTGCAGAACACGGGGTAATCGATAGCCCTGTAGTCGTCCGGGCCCGCCATCAGCTTACTTTTAGGCACGTCCTCGGACATGCAAGAAGCCCTCGCTGCGCACTTCGTGCGGCGAGGGCTTCTTGCGTCCTGCGGAGTGTGCCTAAAAGTAAGCTGATGGCGGGCCCTACGATGTCCGGTCTTCGGTGGATTACTGGCTGGGGGAATAATGGCGCGCTTCGCGCGTTTTGGATGGGGCTTGTCCCGGCGGCGCGTTTGGCGCTTCGCGCCTCGCGTCTTATCGATTGGGATTGAGATGCATGTGGCGCTTCTCGATTTACGACTGTAGCGGCCGCGGTCCCGTTTGGGATCGCGGTTGTTTTGTTGTGGGTCAAATATGAACGTTGTGTTAATGAGTCGGTGGACGGTGGTGTTTTTCGGTGAGCGGCGTATCCTTCCAACGGTTTATCTAGTGTGTCAGTTGAAAGGAAGAGGGCGCTCATCATTGTTTGAATGTGAACTGCCGTTTGACCACAAAACGTTGCATCTGGAGCTCGAGGATAAGAACTTCGCGGGTGTGATGGAAGGTCATCAAAACGAGTTTAAGACTACAAAATCTCAGGAAGAGCTGGTAGAGGAGTCGCTTGCCAACCCTTATGGCTCGCCTTCGCTCGAGGAGCTTTGTGCTGGCAAGAAGGATATCGTCATCATTAGCTCTGACCATACGCGTCCCGTTCCCTCGCGTGTGACAATGCCTATTCTGCTGCATCACATCCACGCTGCCGCTCCTGAGGCACGTGTGCGCATCCTGGTCGCGACCGGCATGCATCGCCCCTCGACGCACGAGGAACTCGTTAACAAGTACGGCGAGGAGATCGTCGCTAACGAGGAGATCGTCATGCATGTCGCGACCGACGACAGCATGATGAAAAAGATCGGCACCCTGCCTTCTGGTGGCGAGTGCATCATCAACAAGATTGCCGCCGATTGCGATCTGCTGCTTGCCGAGGGCTTTATTGAACCGCACTTCTTTGCCGGTTTCTCTGGCAGCCGCAAGTCCGTGCTGCCCGGCATCGCCAGCTACAAGACCATCATGTACAACCACAACGGTCAGTTTGTGAACGATTCCCATTCGCGTGCCGGCAACCTGTGCCACAACCACGTGAGCGAGGACATGTTCGCCGCCGCCGAGATGGCTCACCTTTCTTTTGTGCTCAACGTGGTGCTTAACGGCAAGCACGAGGTCATCGGCTCCTTTGCCGGCGACATCCACAAGGCGCACGAGGCTGGCTGCGAGTTCGTGAAGAGCCTTGCCGGCGTTGAGCCCGTTGAGTGCGAGATCGCCATCACCACCAACGGTGGCTACCCGCTCGATCAGAACATCTATCAGGCCGTGAAGGGCATGTGCGCTGCCGAGGCCACGCTTCCCGAGGGCGGCGTGATCATCGACGTCGCCGGTTGTGCCGACGGTCACGGTGGCGAGGGCTTCTATCACAACATCGCCGATAACGATCCGGCAGAGTTTGAGCGCGCCTGCATCGACCGTCCTAAGGACGAGACCCTGCCCGATCAGTGGACGAGCCAGATCTTTGCCCGCATCCTGGCGCATCACCCCGTGATCATGGTCACCGACCTGTGCGATCACCAGATGCTCAAGGATATGCACATGACGCCGGTCAACACTATCGAGGAGGCGCTCAAGCTCGCCTTTGAGATGAAGGGTGCCGATGCCAAGGTTGCCGTCATTCCCGATGGCCTGGGCGTTGTCGTCGCGCAGCACTAGTGTGCGGCCTAAACGAATCGTTTATAACCGACAAGAAAGATAAGGTTTTATGCTTACCAAACTCCTCTGTGAATTCGGCGCAACGGCCCTCATGATCATCTTTGGCGTGGGCGTGCACTGCGATACCGTGCTCAAGGGCACCAAGTATCAGGGCTCTGGCCACATGTTTGCCATCACCACCTGGTCTTTTGGCATCTCGGTCTGCCTGTTTGTCTTTGGCGGCGCCGTGTGCATGAACCCCGCCATGGTGCTTGCCCAGTGCATCGTCGGCTTGGTGCCGTGGGGCAACTGCATCCCCTTCATGCTTGCCGATATGCTCGGTGGCTTTGTGGGCGCCGTAATCGCCTGGTTTATGTATGCCGATGAGTTCAAGGCTTCCGAGGGCGTCGTCGACCCCATTGCCCAGCGCAACATTTTCTCGACCAACCCCACCACCGAGGGTACGAACTATGCCCGCAACTTCTTCTGCGAGGCTATCTGCACCTTTGTGTTCATCAGTGCCATCCTTGCTGCCGCTAGCCGCGCCGGCGAGAACGTTCTGATGCTCGCCATCTGCGTCGGTCTGATCGTTTGGGCTGTTGGCATGGGCATGGGCGGCATCACTGGCTTCGCCATGAACCAGGCGCGTGACCTTGGTCCTCGCATGGCCTATCAGGTGCTGCCGATCAAGAACAAGGCTGACAACAACTGGAAGTACGGCCTGCTCGTTCCTGGCATCGCTCCGTTTGTCGGTGCTATTGTGGCCGCGCTGTTTGTGCATGGCTTCTTGGGCATGTTCTAGTCGAAGGCTACATAGTTGTCCGCTGGCCGCATGGGGTAACTTCCCAGCGCGTCCTCGGACATGCAAAAAGGCTCGCTGTGCACTTCGTGCGGCGAGCCTTTTTGCGTCCTGCGGAATGCGCTGGGAAGTTACCCCATGCGGCCAGCTGCGGGATCTTTGCTGCGCTCGAGCAAGCAACCCAACATATATCTGTATTTGGATGGGAGGGGCTTGTTGCTGATAGGGGCGTTGAGCTGTTGTTGACACTTTGGGATGCGTGGCGCTCTGGGTTGGGGTGATGCTTTGGGATGAGCTTCTTACTTAGCCGAAGAGGGGCTGTATGGCTGAGAGGTAGTCTTTGGCTACGTTGGATTTGTTGGCTTGGAAGTTGTGCCAGGCCCACCATTGGACGGTGGCTACGAAGCTTGAGGCTATGTGATGGAGGAGGAAGCTGCGGTCCATAGTGCCAGCGGGACCTGTGGGGTCGGTAGGGACGGTTTCGGCTGCTCGTGACATGATGGTCTTGCGTAAGCAGTCAGCGAAGACGCGTGAGCCGGCGCCGGCTACGAGGGCTCGTACGCCCTGGCGGCGTTCCCAGAGGTTGTTGAGGATATGCTCGACTTGTACGAGCGGATCATCGAGCGGTGTGCCATCGTCGTCGAGAGCGTGGGTGCAGATGTCGCTCACGAGCTCGGACAGTAGGTCGTCTTTGCTCTTAAAGAGACCGTAGAATGTCGCGCGGCCTACGTGAGCGCGCGCGATGATGTCGCCGACGGTGATCTTGCTGTAGTCCTCCTCGCGCAGGAGCTCGGAGAATGCTGCGACGATGGCGGCGCGGCTTTTTTCCTTGCGGGCATCCATGGCTATGCGTCCGCGTGAACGAGCAGACAGCGGAGCGTGCCGGAGCAACCCTCGTAGGGGCGTTTGCCGGCGCCGTAGCCGACGGCCTCGATGCGGTAGCGGGCTGGCAGGTGCTCGGACATGCGCAGTGCGGCGACGATGGCGGCACCCGTGGGCGTCACGAGCTCGCCGGCGACCGGTGCAGGCGTGAGGGCGATATTGCCCGCCTGGCACAGGTTGACGACAGCGGGGACGGGAATGGGCATG
>CAJMOP010000011.1 GCA_905215115.1 uncultured bacterium
AAGCCGGTGCTCGTCATGCGCGACACCACGGAGCGCCCCGAGGGCGTGGCGGCCGGCACGCTGAAGCTCGTCGGCACCGAGGAGGACGTGATCTACCGCGAGTTCAGCCGCCTGCTCAGCGATCAGGCCGAGTACGAGGTCATGAGTCATGCGTCGAATCCTTACGGTGACGGACAAGCGAGTGAGCGAATTGCGGACGTTATTGGAGGTAAATAGTGAAGCTAAAAAAGAGGTTTACTCTTTCTCTTAAAAACAACCTGCGCTTCATTCCTGATGAGGCATATATGCGTTTCTACTTCAAAGCCAAACTTCATTACGAGCCTGATTTCGAGTGTCCTAAGACATTCAATGAGAAGCTGCAGTGGTACAAGCTTAACTACCATAATCCAGTTTTGACTCAGCTCGCAGATAAATATGGCGTGCGCTCTTTCGTCGAACAACGTATTGGGTCCGAGTATCTTGTGCCACTTTTCGGTGTTTTCAATGCAGCTGAAGAGATCGATCTCGATAAATTGCCGGAGAAGTTTGTGCTTAAATGTACTCACGACTCGCAGAGCACATTTGTTTGCACGGATAAGTCGAATTTTGATTTTGTTGAGGCCAAGAAACGTCTGAATGTTGCCTTGCATAGAAACTGGTATTGGCAGGGCAGGGAGTGGGCTTATCTCGGTATCACGCCTCGCATTGTGGCGGAAGCATTTCTTGATGAACCTGGAAGAGCGACTCCGACTGATTACAAATTCTATTGTTTTGACGGTAAGGCAGCTCTTGTTCAGACGGACGCCGATCGTTTCACTAATCATGAAATGCAGTACTTTTCTACTGAATGGGAGCAGCGTGGCGATATCGACCATGAGGTATCTGAGCATGAGCCTACTGTAAAGCCCGAGAACTACGAACTTATGCTTGAGCTTTCCGAGAAACTCTCTGATGGTTTCCCTCACGTGCGGGTTGACTGGTACAACATTAGCGGTAAACCTTACTTTGGCGAGATGACTTTCTATACCGGAGGCGGATACGATCCCTTCTATGCACTAGAGGAGCAACCCGATAGACTTGACCGAGAGCTTGGCGATTTGTTTGTTTTGCCAACTGTTTCCCATTTAGAAAAGTACTGCGATTGGTCTTGCCCTTCTTCTAAAAGATCTTTAGGTGCTGATAATGCCTAAAGTGTTGATGATTGGCCCGAGTCTTGATGCTATGGGTGGCATCTCCACGGTTGAAAACAACATTATGAAGTGGTCGAATCGTAACGAAGGTTCAATAGAATTCATTTCGACAACTGCTGAGGGCGGGAAGTTCAAGAAGCTCTCCATTGGCCTTGTGGCTTATATGAAATATCTCAGTAGGCTCAACGCGTGCGATCTCGTACATGTGCATATGGCGTCTCGTGGCAGCTATCGTCGAAAAAAGATCTTCATGAGGGCGGCCTTCTTTCGAAACAAACCCGTTCTTCTCCATCTGCATGGTAGCGAGTTCGGTGTTTGGTTTGACGAAGAATGTAGCGAGGCTGAGAGACGCGATATCTCGCATTCCTTTGAATGTTGCTCAAAGGTGGTCGTTCTGTCGGAGGAGTGGAAGGAATTCCTTCTAAAAAGGCACATCTGTTCCTTGGATCGTATCGTGGTGGTGCATAACGCCGTTGACGTTCCTGAGGTTAACGCTATTGATTATTCGTGCAATACGGTTTTGTTCATGGGGCGTCTTGATGCGCGCAAGAGTCCGGATTTACTTTTGCGCGCTGCTAAGCGCGTTCTTAAGACTCATCCCGATGCGCGTTTTGTCTTTGGCGGAGACGGGGATGTGCCAGCATATGAACAACTGGCGGATGAACTTGGAATTGGTGACAGGTGCAGCTTTATAGGCTGGGCTAAAGGTGAAAAAAAAGACGAAGCCTTTCGCAACAGTAGCATGTTCTGCCTTCCTTCGAAGAATGAGGGCATGCCTATGAGTGTGCTTGAGGCAATGTCGTACGGACTTGCTACCATTGCGACTCCTGTCGGGGGTATTCCACAAGTCATTACCGACGGCGTAGACGGAATTATGTTTCCAGTTGATGATGTTGATGCGTTGGCCACTAAGCTCGAGAATCTCATGAGCGATATCTCTTACAAGGAAATGATTGGAATTCAGGGACGAGCTCGCATAAAAGATGCCTTTTCCCTTACGGCGTTTATGAACCGGCTTGGCATGGTTTACGAAGATATTTGCCGGTGAGACTCGCTTTCTTGGGCGATATTGGAGACCCGTCAGACTCCGTTTCTTATTTCCAAGTTGCACATTTAGGAGCGTGACGATGGATAAGACTATTCATTACTGCTGGTTCGGAGGCAATCCGCTCTCTGAGACTGCTGTGAGGTCCTTGGCTTCGTGGGAGAAGTTTGCGCCTGGGTTTGAGGTCAAGCAGTGGAATGAGGATAACTTCGACTTCGCATCATGCTCTTGGTCAAGGGGCGCGTATGCGGCGGGCCTCTGGGCATTTGTGTCGGACTACGCTCGCTTTAAGGTCTTGTATGAGTACGGCGGCATCTATATGGATATCGGCAGCGAGCTCATACGAGACATATCGCCTCTCATGGAAAGCATTCCTTTCACTGCAATCGAAGAATCCTCGTTGACTGCCACCACCGGCTTGATTGTTGCTGTTGAGCCTCATGACCCTGTAATTCGCGCATGCGTGGAACGATATGAGTCGATGGAGTTCTCCTGTGATCCTGATTTTCTCGACAAGATCACGGTGAATGAGGTATTCACTGCTGAGCTTCAAAAAATCGGCTTTGAACGCGTGAATAAAGAGCAGCATTTCGGTGGCTGGCTTGCCTTGGACTCCAAAGCGTTCAACCCCGTTTACGGTTTCGGCGGTTATCACATCAAGCGTGAAACCTACAGCATCCATCGCTCTTCGGGAAGCTGGGTTGAGCCCAAATATCGCATCAAGCGGAAGGTTGTGCGTAAGTGTTCCCCTTTCATTGGGCGAAGGCTTTCGCAGATTTTGGGTCGAATTCTCATGGAGCTTAGTGACGGTGGCTTGGTTGTAGGAACTAAGAGAATCTTTGGCGTTGTTCGCGAAAAGATTGCTAGAGGAGAGAGAAGTTAGAGTGGACGTATTCGCTAAAGATACTTATCACTATTTCGGTACGCAAGGCGTAAAGCTCGGCCGGTTATTAGGTGATTTTGGCTACCGCTATGTTTTCTATCTAAGGATGTGTCAGGCAGGGGGTTTGCGAAAACTCCTCTTCACGCTTCCGAGGAAACATCTTTCCAGGAAGTGTGGACTCGAGATTTCGCCATCAACTCAAATTGGTGAAGGCTTCTACATTGGTCACCCTTACGGCATTACTGTAAACGCCGGCGCGAAGTTCGGCCGTAACGTGAACATCCATAAGGGATGCACCATCGGCCAAGAAAACCGTGGCCATAGAAAGGGCGTCCCTACGATTGGTGACCGCGTATATCTCGGTATTAACTCGACGGTTGCAGGTAATGTGACCATTGGAAACGATGTCTTTATTGCCTCCAATACCTTTGTTAACCAGGATATTCCCGATCATTCGATAGTCATTGGCAACCCGTGCAAGATTATCGAAACCGATAACGCTACTGAAGGTTACATCATCAATTTGGTTTAACGAGCTTGCGAATAGTTAGGCGGTAAGATATTGAAACGCATAGGCATCCTCACATTTTCGAATACCGTAAATTATGGTGCTTCGCTACAAGCATGTGCTCTGCGCAGGACCGTGATGTCGTTGGGCTGCGACTGCGAAGTGCTCAATTACAGCAATAAGGAACTCGATGATCGAGAGTTGGGTACGTGCTTCTCGTTCAATCCTTCGGATGCCGTTCGCTATTTCCTTCGCAGGGGTTTTGAGCGCCAGAGGCTTAATTCGTTCAGTCGATTTGCTAAGCGCAATCTAAGCCCTACGGGAAAGCTGGTTAAGCAAGCTCTTATTGATAGAGCCAAGAGCCTCGACTGCGTCCTCATTGGCAGCGATCAGGTTTTCAATCCTCGGGTTAATGGGCATGACCCAGTCTTCTTGGGTGAAGGCATCGCTGAAGTTACAAAGGTCGCGTCTTATGCTGCCAGTCTGGGAGATGCGACGGCGGAATCCATTTTGGCATGCGATGAAGGCGCGGCCGACAGGCTGGCAAAGTTCACTGGTCTTTCCGTTAGGGAACCGAGCTCTATGGAGGTCCTTAGCGAGATGGGGCTCGAATCTGTATTTATGCCTGATCCGACCCTGCTTCTTACGGGCGATGACTGGTCGGCGTTAGCCTCAGATGACGGCTTGGATACGATACCTCAATCCTATGTTCTGCTTTATACGCTTAACTCTGAGCAAAAACTCGTGGATCGAGCTAGGAAGATCGCCAGCGAGCTCGGCGTTCCTGTCGTCTGCATTCATTACAACACGAAGAAATTCCCCGGCATGATTAACGTGAGGGGTATCGGTCCGGCTGCTTTCTTGAAGCTTGTTAGTGAGGCGTCGTTTGTTTGCACGGACTCCTTCCACGGCGCCTGCTTCTCCATGAATTTCAATAAGTCGTTTGTCGTTAAAACGTCGGACTCCGCCGTTCAGAGTAACGTCAGGATTACAGACCTGCTCGCACGTTATGGAATTGAGGGTTGTCTGTATCGAGACGAGGTCGTTATTTCGGCTGTTGACTATGGTCATGCAAACCAGACCCTCTCACATGACCGTGATACAGCGCGTGCCTTTATCGCTCGCTGCATTGGATTGTAGGTGTCGTTTCTGGCTTATGTTTGCAAAGAATACTTTTTGGAACTTGGTCTACCAGTTGACCGCTATCGTTGCCGGCTTCCTCGTCCCAAGGGCGATTATTGGCGTATATGGATCCGAGGTTAACGGTCTGGTGACCTCTCTAACTCAGTTTATTGGTTATTTCGCACTTGTCGAAGCTGGTATTTCTGGTGCGGCGACCTTCGCTCTATATAAGCCTATTGCTAAGGGCGACTGGGATGGGATTAACGTCGTGGCTTCGGCCTCGAAGGTCTTTTATCAGAAGTCGGGCATGTTGTTTCTTGTCTTGCTGGTTGGCCTTTCGGTCGTTTATCCCATATTTGTCTCGGTAGGTTCGCTTGCGCCTTGGGAGATCATGGTGCTTACCTTCCTGTTGGGTGCCAAGATCGTCGTGGATTTCTTTTCCCTCGCCAAGTACCAAGTTTTCCTTACCGCCGATCAAAAGAACTGGCTCATTCAACTCGCATCGACGGTCTTCACGCTGGTTAACACGGCCGTCATTTTCTTGTTTGCCTATCTCCATGCTCCTGTTGTCGCTGTCTATGCGTTGGCTCTCTCTGCGGTTTTTGCGCGCAGCCTGATTCTCGCTCTGTATACACGCCGCCATTATCCGAAGCTCAATTGCAAGGTTGACTACGGTGACTATCAGCTACCCCAGAGATGGGATGCGTTGTTTCTCCAAATCTTGGGAGCCGTTCAGTCGGGCGCGCCCGTTATTTTGGCGACCTTCCTCTGTGGGAGCATGAGTGAAGTTAGCGTTCTTGCTGTTTACATGCTCGTATCTACGGGGCTACAGATGATTCCGAATGTCCTTGGTACAGGGCTTCAGGCGCTCTTTGGTCGACAGATTGCTGAGGGAGACTACGAGGGTCTTCGGTCTTCCTATAAGCCATATCGAGCGCTTGTGTACGCAGTCTCCGCTGTGGCATGCGGATGTGCTTTTTCATTGATTATGCCGTTTGTTGATTTGTATGCAGGCGGGTTTCACGATGCAAATTACCACAATGTCCTGCTCGGTTTCCTCGTCGTCCTAAATGTTTTTCTCTATCATGGCAAGTCGTCCCAGGGCCTACTTGTAATTGCTGCTGGCATGTACCGTGAGACTAGGGCGCAGACCTGCTTGCAGGCTGCAATCATTATCGTCTTGGGTATCCCACTCACAATGCGTTTTGGGGTCGTCGGCACAATTGCTGCGTCCTGCGTATCCAATCTATACCGCGTGATTGACCTTTTGCTCTACGAGCCTCGTAAAATCTCGAAGGACTCTCTTTCGAGTTCGTTTTGGTCGTTTGGCGTGTATGTATTACAGACCGTTCTCGTGGCCATGCCTGGCTATCTACTGTCTTGCTTCGCTGGAAGTTGGACAGGATGGATTGCGGTCGCCATCGGTCTTGTCATTTGGGGCGCAGTCGCCGCATGCGCGACGCTCTATATCTTCGACAGGCCTAGCTATAGTTCGATTATTGGTCGTTTTATGAGGATTAAATAGGATGAATTATTTCAGCGCGTCTAGGGCCGGTGTTGAGTCTTGCTCTGAGTTAGAGCGACGCTTTTCCCTAAATGATGGGTCCATGGTGTTCATTCCACTGCTCTTTTACGCCTTTTTCTGCCAATCGCTCGCTGCTTCTGCGCTTGCACTCGATGTCTGCCTCCTGCTATCTGCTACGGCGTTTCTCCTGCATTTTGTGACTAACAGAAGATTTGCTTGCAAAAGATTTGGCCTTGAGCTGGCTTGGGCACCTTTCTTTGTGCTGTTCTTTATTCATAGTTTGATATACGGTGTGACTAATTTAACCCTGCTCGTAGTTTATACGCTTCTATTTCTGTGCATGTATGTTGCGGCAGGCGAGCGATCCTGGGTCACTTCATGCCTTAGGGTTCTTGTCGCCTTTGCAGCATTTCATGCGTTCTGCACCATCGTCTTCTGGCTAGTCCCCGCACTTTATCTGCCAGTTAAATCTGCCTTCTTTTCAGGTAGCTATATGGCTAGGGACTATCGCTCTGGCTTCACGGCGCACTACAGCACTAATTCGATTTATTTGAGTTTGGGTCTCGTCTCTTGGGCCTGTGGTCTTGCTGGTAGCAGGGAAAAGGTTCGGATTAAAGATTTGATGCTGAGCCTGATGCTCTTGCTTGCGCTTTTTCTGACTACTAAGCGGGGTCCTTTGGTTGCATCCGTTGCTGCTATCGTCATCTCGTATCTGTTCGTAAATAGAAAGAAGCTTTCCGGGACGATGCTCAAGACCTTGGTTGTTGCTGCAATCGCTGTAATAGCTGTCGGCGTTCTTGCTACGTTTGTTCCCGCTGTTCAGGCGACTCTTGAGAGGTTTATTGAGCTTTCAGATGATGAAACGGGCAATGGCAGAAGCTATTTGTACGATTGCGCTTGGAGTATGTTTTATGCAAAACCCTTACTTGGTTGTGGTTGGGGGACTTATTCCAAGTATGTTGCCACTACCTCCCTTGGTGCAATGTACAGCAATCTTGGCTTTTCGTCGATGAGTGCTCACAACGTATACCTTCAGTTGCTTGCCGAGACGGGTGTGATTGGCCTTGCGGCTTTTGTTGTGCCTGCGTTTCTCTCCATCCTTGCAGCCATGCATCGATCTGAATCTCTTTTAGAGGAAGGTCCTTATGGGGACTCCTTTTGCTTGTGGGCCTGTTTGGGTGTTCAGATTTTCTTTCTAATTTATTGCTTTTCAGGCAACCCTTTATACGATCCGCAGTGCTACATACCGTATTTCATTTCATGTGTGGCGGCGTTTGCTATTTGCGGCTCAGACAAGATGATTCTTAACGATAGGGAGGGATTCCATGGATATCTGCAAAGATAGTCAACGCTGTACCGGGTGCTCTGCGTGTCTGTCTGTGTGTCCTCGATCGGCGATTCAGATTGTAGAAGACTCTCATGGGTTTTACCGTCCGAAGATTGACGAATCAAAATGTGTTGAGTGCGGTTTGTGCCAGAGGGTATGTCCGGCTAATGGTTTGACGAGCGACGATCTGAAGATGAACTATCGTCGGGTATTGGCTTATCAGGCTGACGACGCCGAACGCGCAAAAAGTTCCTCGGGTGCCGCGTTTTGGACCTTGGCTACTTACGTCCTAAATAATGGCGGCGTCGTTTACGGCGCTTGCTTCGATGAAGATTTCCGCGTTGTTCAGCGGCGTTGTGCCTCTGTTGACGACGCGCAATCTTGTCGAGGCTCAAAATACTCACAGGGCTTCGTTGGCTCTTCATATGTCGAAGCATATAACGACTTGAAACAAGGTCTTGACGTGCTCTACAGCGGAACCCCATGCCAAATTGCGGGTCTTAGGAGTTTTCTGTCTAAGAAAAACTATTCCGGACAGTTGGTTACCTGCGATTTAATCTGCCATGGCACACCTAGTAATCGTATGTTCCGCGAATACATTTCCTTTTTGGAAAAAAAGTCCGGAAAGAAGGTCATCAAATATTTTCATCGCCCCAAGGACAGAGGTTGGGGAGTCCATGTCGAGAAGGCTCTCTTGGACGACGGCACTGCTCTCTATGACACGATTGAATCTAATACTTGGCGAGATGTGTTCTATAGCAATAACGCTTTAAATTCCAGCTGTTATAACTGCGCCTATACCGACGTCAACAGGGTTTCCGACTTTACTCTTGCTGATTTTCTTGGCGTCGATCGAGTTCGCAAAGGTTTTAATGATCATAAGGGACTTTCTGTTGTTATGGTTAATAGTGAGCTAGCCGAGCGTATTGTCGCATCTGGTGTATTTGAGCCCGGCGTAACAGATATATCTCTTGAAGAGGTGCTGCCCGGTAATCCGATGCTGGAGAGGTCGTCCTCTCCGCAGGGTAACGTTGATGGTTTCTGGAAGGCTTATGAGCATAAGGGGTTCGAGGGCACTGCTCGGTTTGTTGGCGCCTACGGCTTCGTGAAATCTCTCAAGACTCTTGTGAAACAGCTTATTAAAAGGAAATAGTTACTAGGGGCGTTTCTCTTGAATTTAATGGACTTTGTTGAGCATGTGGCGACCTGGATTTATGTCCGGGGTAAGTTGGCGTTTCTTGCAGGGAGATTCCCTGGCCAGATAACCATGACGAAGGCTTTCAGGCGACCGTTTTATTGTCGCGTATCGGATAAAGGCGTTATTAGCGTCGGTGAACGAACGTCTTTCAATTACGGTTGCGTCCTGATTGCTCATGAACGAATTGAGATTGGTAGAGGCTGCCTATTTGGTCCAAACGTCCATGTGTATGACTTCGACCACGGTATGTCGCAGGATGGGATCATGTATCGGGACCAGCCGACTACGACAGCGCCCGTGCATATTGGCGACAACGTCTGGCTTGGCGCGAATGTCGTGGTGCTTAAAGGTGTAGCCATTGGCGATAATGCGGTCATCGCTGCGAATAGCGTTGTTTCTAAAGATGTACCCGCGAATATGCTATTTCACGAAAAACGGGATCTAGTTTACAGAGAGCTTCGATAGGTTGCTGGATTGGCTTTCAATTCACGATGTACGCTGATCCGATAAAGCAGTATTGATAATGGCTTAATTGGATTAAAGCGTGCTTGCATTAGGGGTATCGGCTTGGGTCGATACCCCTTTTTAACCGGTTTGAAACCGCATCACTGGTAACGTCAAGTTTTTTGGAAATTGACAACCACATGACGGAGCACGGTCCACGCTCTGTCATGTGGTCTCTGGCGGCTAAGCAGCGAATCACAGACGAATGGGATACGTGCCGAATTTGCGAACATCGTAACGGTCGACGAGGAACTGCTGTGCAAGGAAATGAAGACTCCTCCGAGGAAGACCATCGAGGAGGCGCCCAGCGCGCTGCTCGATGAGGAAGCTAATGGGGGATGGTGCTGTCGGTTGCGCTGGTCGCGCTGACGGGGGCGGCGTTGTTGTCTCTTTTGACATCTACTGCGGAATCACTTGAGTCGGTGGTGTTTGAGCTTGTGGTCCCTTCGGCCTTGTCAGTATCGCTTATTGCTGTCTTAGTTTGTGCCTGTTGCGCGGCTGTTGCTTGAGGCCGCATGGCTTCTGCGATGACCGCCATGGGTATTGGTGCGCTTGCCATGGACATGCGCGCGATTGCACATGGTGGGCGATGGGGGGCGTAGCGGAGCCTCTCTGGGAGCAGGCGATAGGGTCCAAAAGAAGCACCGGGCTAGCATGCCGCGCATATTTTGTTGGGGTTTTCGGAAACACCAGTAAACATCAGCGAGCTTTCTGTGTTAGCGATGGAATAATTTAGCCAAATATAGTCGGCCGAGATTGACCAATCCCGGCCGACCCATTTTAGCCAGCACGCCCGCATCTATGACTTTCCTATCGCATTCCTACATCCCCTCGGACTGGATCCCCCTCACCTTCACCGCCTGGGGGACGGCATCCACCGAGCAGGTGTCGAGCCCCTGCCGCGGTTCAGCTGCTGCTCGACGTCATCTCGACCTTCGACTCGGCAGATAGATAGTCTTTGTTTCCAGCGGTCTTCCGGTCTATTTGATTCATCGCATACGCAACAATCCCATTCTGAATTCCCGAGATGCTCGGCGGGAAAGACTGATTATCGGCATCAATGGAAAATCTTTCTTCCCTGGTATCCAGTTGCTGCTGAATGCGGTCGGCATACTTCTCCGCCCATTCATCGGCCTTGTCATTTCGCACAAAGTAATTGTTGGATAGGTCTGTCGAGCGGTAGGCGTAGCAGTCCTTCTGATAGTTTGCCGCGTGTTCGGAGTGGGCGATTGCCATGAGCTCGTCGGTCAGGCCAAAGTACAGATGTCGCTGGTCCAGGCCCCCGTACCAGTTGTCGCTGGTGTCGTCCCAGGTTAGGTCCATCTGGCACCATTTGCCGTCGATCTTTACGGCGTTCCAGGTGTGGCCGTTACCGGTGATGCGGCCGTTGGCGATGCCCGCGGCGTCAAGGAGCTTGGAATAGATGCGCTGGTAGCTTTCGCAGGTGCCCTGGTGGCGCGTGAGGCCGCTTTCGGCCGAGCACCAGTTGAGGCTGTGGTCGTACTCCAGCTGGTCGAGCGTCCAGTCGTGGAGCCACAGCGCCATGTCGTATTCCGAGCCGTTTGCCTCTTGCCTGCACTGGGCCACGGCGTCGTTGACGATCTGCGTGACGCTTGGGCGGGCGGCGTCGTTTACGGTTACCTCCGCCGTGGTGCGCAGGTAGTAGATCCCCTTGTCGTTTTGGGGGTCGTTTCTGTCGTTGTCCATAAAGTAGAAGTAGATGCGGTACGTGCCCGATGCCGTGAAGTCAAAGGTAAAGTCGTGGCCCGTGGTGCCCAGGCTGTAGTAGCTGGCCCATGCCTGGCGCGACGGGTCGCAGACGCTTTCCTGGCTGCCGCCGTCCCAATAGGTGGGCACGTCCATGCGCGCCTTGGCCTGGGACGAGCCGTTGGCTTGGGTTACGTGGAAGGTCGTCGCGGTGCCCGCGGGGGCGTCGTTCCACGAGACGGTGAAGGTGACGCCGTTTTGGTTTGCGGTTGCGGAGTGGGCGTAGCCGGATTGTGACGCGGCGGAGATTGCGGCGGGCGTGGGGGTGGCTTGGGCGCTAAGGGATGGGGCGGGGGTGGTGGTTGCGGCGGCGGTGTCGTTAGCGCTTTCCGTGCTGATTGCGCTGGTGCCGGTGGATGTTGCGGTGCCGTCCTCTGCGGTATCTGCTGTCGCGTTTGCGTTGGTGCCGTCTTCGGCCCTGCCTGCGTCGCTGCTCGTGACGTCGGGTTGCGCCTGCTGCTCGGCTGTTGACTGAGGCTGCATGGCTTCTGCAATGGCTGGCATAGGCAACGTCGCGCTGACCATGGACGTGCACGCGATCGCGCAGAGCAGGTAGTAAAGGGGTCGTTTCATAGCGGAGCCTCTCGGTGAGCAGCCAATAGGGTCCGAAGGCAGCTCCAGGCCAGCACTCCGCACATATTTTGTAGGGGTTTATTTTACGGGAACCCCAGTCAACATCAGCGAACTTTTTGGGTAATGTTGGGGAGGGGGAGTCTTAGGAGACGGCTTGGTGCATGTAAACAACCTTCTTAGGACTACTCTTATGATTTACAAGCCTCTCGAAGTGGCTGTGCCTCAAGTTCAGTACAACACGAGGCGTGTTAGATTGTTGGAAGCCATAAAACCATAAAGGTCGGGAGGACGCATGAGGATCTCTAAACTGAGGATTGAGAACTATCGGAATCTCGATGGAGTGTCGATTAGTTTTGACGAGGACGTGAGCTATATTGTCGGCGAGAACAACCTCGGCAAAACGAATGTGCTTGACTTGCTCAATACAATTTTCAATCAAGCGACGATTAGCGAAGAGGATTTCGCTGACATTGAAAAGCGCGCAGGGGCTCTAGTAACTTTAAAGTTGGACGAGGACGAGATCGGAATAACGAAGCTCGACATCGATCCTACGACCGGAAACACTATTACCATCTGCGCTTTTGCTGACGACCCGGATTCTCGAATTGAATTTAAGGCCGAAGGGAGCGGAGAAAGTATTCCACCCTCTCTGATGCGATCCGTTCACATGTTCAGGTACTCGACTGCATCCTTTAATAGGGGAGACCTGGCGTTTGATGGTACCCGAGGTGTCGGTAAAGTTCTCTCCAAAGGTATCGCTCTTTATCTAGATAAGGAGGGTAAAGAGGTCTCCGATTTTCTGGATGGGAGCGAGCTCGAAGGTCTGGTTGCAGATCTCGGCGAAATCGTCGGCGACGTTCCGATCCTGTCATCATATGGTGTGAGGCCTGGCGTCGATTCATCGGATGGCGGAACGCTTGGAAGTTTGGTTACCTTGCTTGACAAGAGGGGCGTTCATTTTAAAAAGGCAGGGGTAGGCTTGCAGTACCTCGCTATTGCCTCGCTCTCGATAATCGAGAGCATTATGCGTCTTTCGCCTAAACGCCTTCAAGAGAGCCTTTGCTCAGATGATGATGACAGACGCGTGCTGCATGCCGTTCTGGCTTATGACGAACCCGAAGCCCACCTTCACCCGTATATGCAGAGGCGTCTCTCGAAGAGCTTGCATAGGATTTGCGAAGGGAAGGATGATAGATTCAATGCTCTTCTAAAGGACTATTTCGGAATTGATTCAATCAAAGCTCAGCTGATCATGGTGACGCATTCGCCTAACATTCTGGCTCGCGGCTATAAGAACATTGTGCGATTCGGGCAGGGCGAAAATTCGCCGAAGGTCATATGCGGTAGGGATATTGACCTGTCCGACAAGGTTAAAAAGCATCTTATGCTGAACTTTGAGTCGATACGAGAGGCCTTTTTCGCGCGGTCGGTTTTGGCTTTTGAGGGGCAGACAGAGTCTGGAGCCATTCCGGTGTTCGCTCGCAACCTTGGGATGGATCTGGATGATTATGGAGTTGTGCCTATCAGGGCCGGCGGGAAAAAGAACGTTAAACCACTCTGTGAACTTCTGGGCAAGTTCGAGATTCCAAATTATTCAATTGTCGACAGAGATGAGGATGAGCTGCAAGAAACTTCTGAAGACCATATAACGACAACCGAACGGGATTTCGAAGGTGAGGTCGTTGACTCGTTCTTCGCTAGCGATAACCAGGGTGCGTTTATTGCGCTTCTTGAGTCGATTGATCCTCTTCAGAGGGCAACTTGCATCAAGGGGAATAGTAAAGCTTTGAAAAGCGCCTGTGCTGTCTACGGCGTTAACTTGCGGGACCCTGAATACGATTTCCGGGGTTCGGAGTTTGACGGGTTATTCGCAGACACGCCCAAATCACGTGCGCTTATGTATGCATGGCTTTCATCGAACAAGGGCGTCGTGTCTGGCGTCGCCCTCGCGGAGGCTCTTGGTGCTAATGGCGTTCCCACATGTTACAAAAGTATTATTCGCAAGGCCGTGGGGCTCGAATGCTGATGAGTCAGACTGACCTGCGGGATAGTGTTAGAGCCGAGATTGAGGCGCGCTGTGGTGGGGATGCGTCACAGTGCTCCGCGATTTTCTCGCCATCAAAGAGGGTGTTCGTGGAGGCGCCGGCAGGCTACGGGAAGACCACGGTGATGACTGGGCGGGCTTGCTGGCTGCTGGCATCTGGCGAAGTCCATCCGCCAAAAAGGATTTTGGCCCTGACCTTTAGCGTTGCCGCCGCGCGGAGGATGCGTATGAATTTGGGCATCACTATGTCGGCACTTCCTGGTCCCGTGGCCAAGCGTTTTGAGGACAGCGTCATGGCGACCAACTTCCACGGCTTTGCTTGGGCTCTGCTACGCAGATGCTGGAAATCGCTCTCGCTCCCAGTGAACGTTGGCGAGCTCTCTATGGTTGATGACAACAGCGCCGTTAGCGAGCTGGTTTCGCGAGGTGGCAGGCTGACCTGGGATGAAAAGAATGCCGTTGACGACTTCCTCCGCTTCATGAGAAACGGTCAGGAAATGGACTTGAGGCGTGTGATGTTTTCCTTTAATAGGATCATCAAGGAAAGGTTTGCATCGAACGGTCTCTTGCCATACTCTGCAATGATTTCCCTTGCAATTGAATTGCTCGCTCATTTTCCCAAGTTAAGGTCCTATCTGTCGGCAGCATATCCTGTCGTGCTTGTCGACGAGGCGCAGGACACGAATGCGTTGTGCTATGTCTTCCTAAGGGGTCTGATTTCTGATGAGTCGGGGATCTGCATGTTCGGCGACCCCATTTAGCGTGTTTATGGTTTTATTGGTGCAATGGAAGGCTTAAAGGCAAAGGCCACTACCGACCTGCGTCTAACGCCGTTGGAACTCGAGCATAACCATAGGTTTTCTGGGAGATCTATCGTCGGAGAGCTCGGTGCTGCGATTCGCTCCAACATGAAGGGCACCATTGCCGGCGGTACGCCCCGACTTCCCATATTTGTTGGCTCTACTCAGCAAGACGAAGCGACTGCCATCGTTTCCAAGGTTACGGCGCTCGCTCAAAGCAGTGGCGGGAGGATTGCGACTCTTGTTCGTAAGCGTGGTGCCCTTGCCGATCTCATTATGGAAGAGCTTGCTAAAGAAGGTATCTCTTACTTCAACGGACTCTTCTCGGATACAAGTCGGGGGTTCATCGAATTCAATGCGTTTGCTTTATCCAGGATTACTGATGCAGTGTCTGGAGAAAAGGGCGTCAGCCGGTCTGCTGCGGACAAAATAATCGACTCCATCTCTGATGAACTGCTGACTGGCTCCAAGAGGTTCGAGTATGGGCGGTCCCATGCCATGCTTCTAGGAGCGCTGCGGAAACACCTTAAAAATGACTGCGTCGCGATGGGACCTTCGGAGCGCTTCGACTATATTGTTAGTATCTTTTCCGAGGGCTCCCTGCGACGTTTCTCCGATTACCTTGATGTGGGCATCTCCATGATGACCGCTCACTCCGCTAAGGGGCTCGAGTGGGACACCGTTTTCATTCCGGGCGTTACGCGTTTCGATTGGCCTGGAGGGATTTGCTCTCGTTGCGAAAATGCTGGTATATGCTTACGTTCTGCGCGAGGTTGCCAGATTGCTGATGCGAAGAAAATGCCAGATGGGCTTATTGAGGAAATAGGCCTGCTGTACGTCGGCGTCACTCGCGCCCGCAAAGCGGTATACGTCTCCGCTTCGATGCAGCGCAGAACAAATTACGGGAACTATCAGGTTGCCTGCCCCTCTTGCCTAACGTCTCTTCCGGGCATTGAGCCTGTGAGCTGGACGGTCATGGACGGAGAGGGGTGATTTGTGGCGATATGGGGTGTTCCCGCTATTGGGGCGAGGTCCGGTCAGTGGTCTGACCGGACCTCGCCGGGCGTGAAACGGCCGTTCAGTGCGAAATATAGTGCCTTAGGGCTTCGGAAAGATCGTCTCTCAGGTCGCCTTCCAACAAGGAAATTGCACGATCGACATAGATTTTGTTGTCCATACCAAAATAATGGCCAACGCTTGTTGCAAGAGACTTGTCGTTGAATAGCCCGAGAATCTCATTGTAATCATGGCCTTCAATGGCCTGTTGATATCTGTCGTTAACGTTCTTTTCTATGCTCGCAATATCAATTAAGGATGCTATGCCATCGGCAGTCAACTGCTCATTATCCGAAATAGTTATTCCGGAAAGCACTTCCTTTACGCCTGCTACAAGCGCTTCCGATGTCTGCTTCTTTGCTTGTTTGCTGAACCTTTCACTTACATATGTCTTAATGCTGGAAAAGGTCTTATCTGCATCGGCGCCGAAACGCTGAGATAGAATCTGCACCGCTTCTTTGGTGAGAAAGAGATTTTCAACCTCTGCGACCTTGAGGTGGAAGATCCCTTTTTCCTTAAGGGCGTTGAGCTGTTGCTCGGTTTTAAAGTCTCTGTCTATGATGCCCCGGGCCTTTATGGCATGAAGGCTTGAGGTACGATTATAAGCCTTCACATTATTGATGACCTGCTCGCATCCGCCGGAAGGGACTACATAACAATCGGGAAAGAGTGCGGAATAGATCCGCTTGTCGTAACTTCCTTCGGTTCCTTCAACGAATAGGACCTCTTTCCGGTTGCCAAGGAGCTCTATTAAGAGCTCCTTTGGAAGGTCGCTATCGGGAAGCGTTTCTAATTCCCATTTGGTGCCATCGAAATTCTTAACCCAGATGATATCCGAGCTTCGGTGTGTTGAAGCGAAGTTAACATCGTGGGTTATGTAGATAAAGAGACAGTCTGGGCGCGACTGCTCTAGGGAAGTCCAGAGTCGCGTCATAAGCGATGGATGCAAATGAACTTCAGGCTCATCCATGATGATTATTTTATCGTTTGGGACACAAAGAACTTGTGCGGCAAGATATAGCACTGAACGCTCGCCGTCACTCATTTGCGTTGCGCTGTAGCGATCCGTTTTACTTTGGGAGTACGCGTAGAAGGCCGCGTCTTCCTGCTCGATCTTTCTTTGAGGAAAGACTTCATCCCAAATTACTTTAAGCTTATCTAGTGCTGTTTTCGGTAGAGGGGGCCTTTCTGCAGAAATAGACTCTGCATACCTGCATTCATCAATAAACCGCTGGTTTTCAAGATTTACTTGTGCGATGAGGGCTGCTAAAACATCGTCAAAATCGTCAAGGAGCTTTGTTGTATAGCTTTCACCCCATTCCCATCGAACTTGTTTGTTCTCCTTATATTGGGAGCCGCCGTATATAACTTTATCTTCTGCTTCTGCGTAGCTCTTTAAAGGAATTCTCTCGGAAAAATTGATATCGCGTTGTGCAGTAATCCGATGGACCCTTTCGAAATCTTGTTGCTCTATCCAAGCACCGAGCTTTGATTTACCGGACCCATTTGGTCCGATAATAACGACGGAGTTGACCTGTGCTTCACAACAGATCTTTATGTTGCTGGCATTGGGTAGCCAGTATTCATATTTTGATTCGTCTTCTGACAATTGTCCCACCTAGTTAATAACGATTATTTATTGGTTTAATAATAGTATTGATAAGTCCCAGTGACCTGCTTGGTTCCAGCTTTGCATTGCCATACTCTTCGATTTTGCGGCCATGGTTGTTCTCGTCAGGCTTAAGGCGCCACTCGACCGGTTGCGATCCGATGTTCGATATTTCCGTTTGTATGCAAAATTGGGCGTTTTGATAGCGAGGTTGAGCGTGACGCCTCGGAGTGCCTCATGGGTTGGGCGTGGAGTTGGGGTGCCATAGAAGACGAGATCGTGCAGAGAAGTATTATTACCAGAAGCACTCTTCCGATTTAGTGGCCGCTCGAGGCAGCTATACCTCACGATGCCGATTCAGCCATCGGCGCACCTGAACTCCTCGATCATTCGCCCGGTAATCACGACAGTGCTGACAACGATGTCGCTCTCTCGTACCGTGAAAATGTAGTAGGTCGGTAAGGGCCAGTTGGCGTTGATGCTCGTCCCGTTCGCTAAAGACGCTTCCAATGGATCGCCCTGCTCGCCGGGTAGTAGGTTGACGACGCCATCGTTCACGTCCCTGCTACTGCGCGCTGGACATCCTGACTTCGACCATGACGTCCTCTCCGGGTCGCCTCCATGTTATACTTGCCGTAAAAACTTTACGGCAAGTATAACATGGAGGTTTCGATGCTAACGCGTTTTGAGGTCGAGGGATTCCGAAACTTCTCCCATAGATTTACCTTCAATTTGACCGATGTCAGGGACTACAGATTCAACACGTCAGCCATCGATGAGGGCATCGTTTCTTGTGGTCTTATCTACGGTAAAAACGCTGTCGGCAAAACAAATTTCTCCAATGCTCTTCTCGATATTTCAGCAAATGTGGGGCGTCGGACCTTCTATTCCAATAAAACTAATTACCTCAGCGCAGTTGATGGGGTCACGTCGGCGTGCTTTGCCTACACGTTTCGCTTTGGGAATGACGAAGTTGCTTATCGTTACGAAAAGACTGGGATAACAGATTATCTTCGTGAGACAGTGGCTGTTAACGGCAAGATTGCATTTGATTACGACCACCGTGCAGGTAAAGTGCTCGATGGCGATTTGGCTTCTATCGGTGCCGATCGATTGAACTGGGAGTTCAAATCTCCCGGCATTTCTGTTTTGGCGTATGTGTGCAATAACATTCCTTTTGAGAGGGCAATGCCTCTTTTTAAGCTTTATACGTTTGCGCGGTCAATGGATGCCATTGGCGACGCGCATATGAACGACCGTAACCTTGTCTCTACCATCGCCGAAAACGTTATTTCGAATGACTTGGTTTCTGAGCTTCAGGCTTTTTTGAATGACTTTGGGATTCGAGAACGCCTTACTGCGCGTGAAACGCCATCGGGTGATATCGCTTTGTACTTTGAAAAAAGTCGACTTATTCCGTTTGTAGAAAACTGCTCAAGCGGCACTGTTGCACTGCTGCGACTGTTTAATTATTTCCATGCTACAAGTGTGCCGTCCTTGCTTTTTGTAGACGAGTTCGATGCGTTCTACCATCACGATCTCGCCGAGAAGGTCGTTGGCTATTTTAAGTCCCAGACCGGACGCCAAGTGCTTTGCGCATCGCATAATACAGATTTGTTCAGCAATAAAATCCTTAGGCCAGACTGTTTATTCATTCTTTCGGATCACAATATTATTTCAGCTGCCAATGCAACAGATAGGGAACTAAGGGAAGGGCACAACCTCGAAAAGCTCTATAAGGCTGGCGAATTCGATGTCTAGGAAGCAAGTCCTGCTTATCGTTGAGGGTGTAAAGCAAGAGATTAATCTCTTTCATGCTCTCTTTGAGTGCTATGGCCTCGACATTGGCTATGAGATCGTCCCCTATAACACAAATATCTACGAGCTTTACGAAAGGATGTTTTCGGACGGCTTTCAGGATGACTTATCGCTGCTCGGCGTCCTTAAGGAACGTGCTTCTCAAGAGGATAAGTGGCTATTTGACCAGGATTATTCTGATGTTTTGCTGGTCTTTGACTATGAGCCCCAAGATAATAGGTTCTCACCTGCACGGTTAGAGGTAATGCAACGTTACTTTAACGAGAGCACAGACAATGGCAAGCTCTACGTTAACTATCCAATGGTTGAGGCATGTAAGCACTTTCTGAAAATGCCCGACGCTGAATATCTAAATAGAACTGTTTCTCGCGAAGACGTTTTGAAATACAAGTCAATCGTTGGCAATGCTTCTAGGTACCAGAGTTTTGAACGGCATTTTATTAGACCTGACGTTGATGAAATGATTGTTCTTACCGCCATCAAGGCGCTTCGGTTGTGCGGCTATAACGGCGAGGCCGGTTATGAGTCTGAGTATAGAGACCTTGACCATGAGACGATCGTGAAGGCGCAAAACGATACTTTGCGTTTGGCTGATGAGGTATGGGTTCTTGGTACCTGTTTGCTATTTATTTTAGATTACTCAACGGGTCTTATTAATTTCGCGGGAATCGAGTCGAAGCTACTTGGCTAGACTTCTGGACGCTGCTAGTTCTGATTAATGTTGTCGATGCGGGGCTGTCATTTCGGAAGTGCGGTGAAAAAATCGGAAACCTCCGAGCACAAACTGATTTTCGGCAACAAAACCGCAGGTCTCGGATGTCTAAAACAGGGGTCTGGTCGACCGTTCTCGGTTTTTCACCGCACCCCCGATTGGGCGCGCATTTAGCACTCTCGATGTCCCCACATCCTCTAAAAAAGTTCTTAAAACAGCCTTAAAGGTGCTCTGGCTCGCGTTGACAGCGTAAAATACGCATGTTTGACTATGAACAAAGTGGATTTTAGGGGAGGGGTGCGCCATGGAGGTGCTGGTTGTTGGCAACACCGCATATGTTGACGATGACTTTTGCGCCAAGGCATTCCCTGGGGACCACGTTAAGGTTGTAGCCGCGCAGGAAGCGCGCCGCGATGAGTCGTCGCCCCATGCCTCGTGGAAAGAGCTGCTCCAGCACTTGGAGCAGGCCTACGAGTTCGACCGCGCGGTCTACCTGTCTAATTACCTAACCCCGCATACCGATACCGTGGGCGATATCGAGCTGCTGCGCTCGGTCTTTCGTGCGTGCGCGGGTCGCCGGATCCAGCTGTTGTATATAGCAGGTCCCGCGGGTGCCGAGGGTGCCGCCGATGCCGCGGGGCGAACGGGCAAGGGCATTATCGCGCACGCAGCCAACGACCTGTGCCGCTACTACGCTGCTCGCGAGGGCGTTCAGACTAAGATCCTGCGCGTGCCGTTCCTGTATACCGCGTCTGCCACGCTGGAGGACCCGTTTTTTGGTGCCGATGCTCGACGAATGCTCAACCGGATCGGCCGCTCTGCAGGGCGCGCAGGATGCGGCGTTTCCTCTGCTGTGTGCCGAGGAGCTTGCGGTGCTGGTACGCCGTATCTTCGACAGCTGGAATGGTAACTTTGAGACTCTCGACGTAGCCGATACCTTCCATCACACGGTGGGTGAGGTGGGCGAGGCCCTTCAGGCACTGTTCCCAGGGCTCTCAGTTGCCTATGGCGATTCTGCCGGCTACGCCCTGCCCGCCAGCGACGTCGCTCGCGTGCGCTATGGCTGGTTTCAGCGCTACGACTTGCTGCGCGACCTCTCGACCATTCAGGCTCGCTGGGATGCTGGCCGTGCAAAGAAGGTCAACCCCTTGCGCGCGGCCATCGACCGCATTCAAATGCGCACGCTGCCTGTCAAATGCCTGGAGACGGCAGCCGCCTGGGTTCTCTTTGAAGTGCTGGAGCGCTTGTTCTCCCAATCGACCCAGCTCAACGTGCTCGATTATCGCCTGCTCTACGTGGTGCTCATCGGCACGCTGTATGGCTTGGACTTTGGCCTGGTTGCGGCGCTGCTGGCGTCGGTGGGTTTGGCCGCGAGTTACTTTACTCTGTACGGCTATACCTTCCAGGGCCTGTTCTACGAGCCGTCCAACTGGCTGCCGTTTATTGCGTACTTTGTTGTGGGTGCCGTGTGCGGCTATGTGCAGCTGCGCAACAGCGAAGCCATTAGGGCGGAGCGCGATCAAAACGAGCTCGTGCGCAACCGCAATACGTTCCTCACACAGCTCTACCACGATGCCATTGAGGACAAGCGCGCATACAGGCGCCAGATCGTGGGTCGCCACGACAGCTTTGGCAAGATCTTTGCCGTGACGCAGGAGCTCGACGTGCTCAATCCACGCGACATCTATCGCAAGTGTTGCGAGCTTCTGGGCGAGATCCTCGAGAACGATTCGGTGGCGATCTACCATGTTTCTGGCGGGGCATTTGCACGCCTGGTGGCAGCAAGTCCCGCGATTGCCGAAGATGCCGCACGCTCGCTCACGCTTGAGCAGCTTGCACCTCTTTTGGGCGACGGGGGTCGTTCGAATCTGTGGGTGAACCGCGAGCTTACGCCGGGGCTTCCCATGTTTGGATACACGATCGAGCGCGACGGGGCACCCGCCGTGTTGATCTTTGTGCGTCGCGCGGCCGAAAACCAAATGACCCTCTATTATCAAAATCTGTTCCGCATCTTGTGCGGCCTGGTCGAAAGCGCGCTGGGCCGTGCCTTTGACTATGAAGCGGTGGCACAGGATAAGCGTTGCGTTGACGGAACTTGCGTGCTCAAGCAGGCTGCCTTTGGCCAAGAGCTCGCGGCGGAGCAGGCACTGGCAGATAGCAAGATGGGGAGTTTTTTGCTCCTGCGCGTGGTACCGGGCATGGAGCCTGTCGGCGAGCTGGTGGGCGCAATTGGGTCGGCAATCCGCGAGAGCGATGCGGCGGGCCTGGTCGATGGTGACGTGCTTTACCTGCTTATGCGCCAGGCAAAGGCGTGCGATCTGCCCATTATCCGCGAGCGCCTGAGCGCAAAGCAGATTGCGGTGGAGCCCGTCGACGGCGAGGACATCGTGGCGCTGTTGCGGCACATCTCTTACACCGGTGACGGTGAGGGGGGTGCCGCTTGATCTCGCTTGTCGTTGCTGCCGTCTTGCTGCTGATTCATGCGCTGGTTTGCCTGGTGCTGTGGACGCTCATGAAGCTGGGCCTGCTGCCGGTGCGCGGGCACATGCTGCCTGTGATAGTGCTGGTGCCGCTGTGGGGCCCATTGCTGGTGGCTCTGCTATCGGTCCGCAGCGCGGTGTTTGGCGAGGGACTGAAAGAGTCTGCGCTGGAGTCGCTGCGCTTCAACGACGACCTGCATCGCAGTATGCCGGTACCGAGTGGTGAGGACGATACAGGCGTAGTGCCGCTCGAGGAGGCGCTCATCATCAACGACCCGGTAGAACGGCGCCGCCTCATGCTCTCCATGCTCACCGAGGAGCCCGACGCGTACCTGGCGCAGCTGCAGGCGGCTAAGCTTAACGACGACGTTGAGGTGGCGCACTATGCCGCGACGGCGGTGGCGCAGATCTCCAAGGAGTCCGACCTTAAGCTACAGCAGCTGGAGCGCGCCTTTAAGACGGACCCGAGCGCGCAAAACCTCAATGAATACTGCGATTTTCTTGGTGAATACTTGGGCTCGGGCTTGGCCGAGGGGCGCGTGGCTCAGATTCAGCGCCAACAGTATGCGCGCCTGCTTGCGCGTCGCTGCGAACGCGAGGACGCCCTTGAGCTGCGCATTCGATACGCGACGGCGCTGGCCGATGCCGGACAGATCGACGAGGCGCAGGCCGTGATCGACCAGCTGGTGCTCGACGTGCCCGAGGAGCAGGAGGTTTGGATGCTTTGCCTGCGCCTGGCGGTGATGCGCCACGACGGTGACGAGGTCCACCGTATGATCGATGCGATCGACAAACAGCATGTGTACTTGAGCGCCGCCAACCGTGAGGAACTGGCTTTTTGGCGCAACGGAGAGGAGGCCCGATGAGCGTGGCGCAACATATCCGCGACCGTGCAGGCCGCTTTCGTTGGATGGGACTGCTCGTGGTGTGGGCGGTCTTTATTGCCATGGCCGCCGTGCTGCTGGCGGAGCGTGCCGGCGTGCAGTACAGTGCGGGCCAGCATAAGCTGGGGATGCTTGCCGCCAACGATGCGGTGCCAGCCTCCTCGGCAATTTTTGGCCAAAAGCCCACGTGCCTGGTCATTACCGACTCGGACCAAGATAGCGTCGACGACGTTAAAGACCAGTTCGACCAGATTTTGCTGGACATGAAGATCGCCCATCGCGATGTGGATATTGCCACCGATGGTGTTGATGCGATTCCTTCTCTCACGTCCTTCGACCGCGTGATTGTGCTTATGCCCTCGCTTGACGGACTGGGTACGCATCTGACCGACATTATGAGTTGGGTGAGTGCCGGCGGTTCGCTTATGCTGGGCATGACTCCAGATAACTCGAACTACCTGCAGGCTATTGCTTCCAAGCTTGGTATCGAATCGGCCGGATATGACTATGCGACAGCCGAAAGTATCGTTCCGAGCGATGACTTTATGTTGGGCGGAGGAGAGCGCTACGAGTTCTCGGATCCCTTCGATTCTTCGCTTTCGGTTTCATTGCGCGAAACGGCGCACGTATGGGCAAAGACCGGTGACGCGGGCACGCCGCTCATTTGGTCTAACGATTGCGGCAGTGGTCACACCGTGGTGTGCAACATTGGCATCTACGACAAGGTCATGCGTGGGTTCTATGCTTCGGCCATAAGCTTGCTGGGTGATGCCACGGCCTATCCGGTCATCAACAGCGCCGTGTTCTATTTGGACGACTTTCCTAGCCCCGTGCCCTCGGGCGATGGTACTTATATCAAGCGTGACTACGGCCTTTCCATTGCGGATTTTTACACCAAGGTCTGGTGGTCCGATCTGCAAAAGCTCGCGCAAAAATACGGCATTCGCTATACCGGCGTGATGATCGAAAACTACGAGGACGCGGTCAACCAGACCGAGCCTGCGCGCCAGGCCGATACCACGCAGTTTCGCTACTTTGGCGGCATGCTGCTGCAGATGGGCGGAGAGCTGGGCTTTCACGGCTACAACCATCAGCCTCTGGCGCTCTGGGATACCGATTACGGCACGCTGTATGACTACAAGACCTGGAAGAACAAGGAAACGCTCGTCGCATCGCTCAACGAGCTTATCGCCTTCCAAGATGAGGTGTTGCCCAACGCGCACGGCTCGGTTTACGTGCCGCCGTCAAATATCCTTTCGGCCCGTGTGCGCAAGCTTATCGGCACCGACGTTCCGCGCATTAAGACCATCGCCAGTACGTATTTTGAGGATGGCACCGATCTGCCCTACGTTCAGGAGTTTGGCGTGGCGAGCGATGGCATTGTGGAGCAGCCGCGTATTGTCTCGGGCGGCATGGTCGACGATTCCTATATGCGCCTGGCTGCCGTGTCCGAGCTAAACATGCACTATGTGAGCACGCATTTTATGCACCCGGACGACCTGCTCGATCCCGATCGCGGCGCCAAGGAGGGCTGGGAGGTCTACAAGGGCGGCCTGACAGACTACCTGGACTGGCTTAGCAAGTCTGCGCCCGACCTGCGGCGTCAGACCGGTTCGGAATGCTCGGGCGCCATCCAGCGCTTTTCGTCCGTGACGGTGAGCGTGGATACCAGCGCGGATGCCTGGACGCTCAGCCTGGGCAATTTCCACGACGAGGCGTGGCTCATGTTCCGCGCCAACAACGGTGAGCCGGGTGCAGTCACGGGTGGCGAGATTACGCATCTGACGGGCGACCTGTACCTGGTCAAAGCCACGGATAAGACGGTGACCATTGCACGCAAGGAGGGTGGCGACAAATGAGAATCTGCTTGGTACTCGAGGGTTGCTACCCCTATGTGCACGGCGGCGTATCTACCTGGATGCATGGCTATATCCAGGCCATGCCCGAGCACGAGTTTGTGCTGTGGGTGATCGGCGCGCATGCTGCCGACCGCGGCAAGTTTGTCTACGAGCTGCCCGGCAACGTGGTCGAGGTGCACGAGGTGTTCCTGGACGATGCTCTGCGGCTTTCGGGCGAGCAACATGAAGCCAGTTTTAACGACCGCGAGCGCGAGGCGCTACGCCGCCTGGTGTCGCTCTCCAATCCGGACTGGGACGTGCTGTTCGATATCTTTCAGCGCCGTCGCGTGCATCCGCTCTCGTTTTTGCAGAGCCGAACGTTTATGGACATCTTCCGCGACGTGTGCCTGGCCGAGTACCCCTACACGCCCTTTGCCGATGCATTCCACACCATGCGCTCCATGTTGCTTCCCGTGCTCTACCTGTTGGGCAGCGAGGTGCCGGTGGCCGATGTGTACCATGCCATCTCGACCGGCTACGGTGGCCTGCTCGCCTGCCTGGGCTCAAGCGTTCACCATGCGCCGGTGCTGCTGACCGAGCATGGCATCTATACCCGCGAGCGCGAGGAAGAGATCATTCGCGCTGACTGGGTGGTGCCGTCGTTTAAGGATCGCTGGATTCGCTTTTTCTACCTGCTTTCGGAGGAGATCTACCGCCGCGCCTTCCGCGTGACGAGTTTGTTCCATAACGCCCGCAAGACGCAGATCGATATGGGCTGCGATGCAGGTAAATGCCTGGTCATCCCCAACGGCATCCAGTTCGACCGCTTTAAGGACATTCCCTTAAAGCCCGATGACGGCTGGGTGGACATTGGCGCGGTGGTGCGCCTGGCGCCCATCAAGGACGTCAAGACCATGATCTATGCGTTCTTTGAGCTGCACGAGCGCCTGCCCAAGGTGCGCCTGCACATTATGGGCGGCGTGGACGACGAGGAGTACGGCGCTGAGTGCCACGCGCTGGTCGATACCCTGGGCGTGCGCGACCTGATCTTTACCGGCCGCGTCAACGTGGTCGAGTACATGGAAAAGCTCGACTTTACCATTTTGACGAGCATCTCCGAGGGCCAGCCGCTCAGCGTGCTGGAGTCGCTTGCAGCGCGCCGTCCCTGCGTGACGACCGAGGTGGGCTGCTGTCGCGAGCTGCTCGAAGGCGCCCCGGGCGACGACTTTGGCGTGGCGGGTTTTGTGACGCCGCCCATGTATCGCAAGGGCTTGGCCGATGCCATGGAGCGCATGTGCGTGAGTCGCGCCCGTCGCATTGAGATGGGGGAGCGCGGGCAGCGTCGCGTTGCCACGTACTTTTTGCACGAGCAGATGCTCGCCAACTATCGCGCGCTGTACGACGAGACGGCGTGTGCGTTTAACCTGCCCAGAGAGGGGGAGTAGCCGGTGGCCGGAATTGGTTTTGAGCTCAAGCGCCTGTTTAGGCGCAAGGGCCTGTTTGCCACGATGCGCGCTTACGGCTACGCCGGCATCGTATGCACGGGCCCCATGCTGCTGGGTGTGCTGCTGCAGGTGGGTATTTTGGTTCTGTGCGGTCTGTGGGGTGTGGGCCGTGCCAACCAGGATCTGCTGGTGTGCATGGTGACCTACGCACTGCTGGCCTCGCTTACGCTCACGAGCTTTTTCTCCATGCCGGTCACGCGCTTTTTGGCTGATATGTTGTTTGCCGAGCGCGAGGATGAGATCCTGCCTTCGTTTTGGGGCTCCAATGCTGTCATGCTCGTTGCGGGCACGGTGCTCTACGGTGTCTTTCTGCTGTTCTCGGGCGCCACGCTGCTGCAGGGGCTGCTATGCCTGTGGCTGTTCAACATTATGATCGTCAACTGGAACGGCATGAGCTATCTCACGGCCATCAAGGACTATCGAGGCATTCTGTGCAGCTTTGGGGCCGCCATTGGCGTGGCGTGCCTGTGCGCCCTGGCCGCGCTGGCACTGGGGCTGCCGCCGGTCGAGGGCCTGTTGGCATCAGTTGCTCTGGGCTACGGCGTCATGCTCGTTTGGGACGTGGTGCTGCTGTACCGGTATTTTCCGCAGAGTGACCGCAGCCCCTGGCTCTTTTTGCAATGGCTCGATCAGTTTATGCCGCTGGCGCTCACGGGCCTGTTTACCAACCTGGGGCTCTTTGCGCACCTGGTGATTATTTGGGCCGGTCCCATTGGCGTGCAGGTCAAGGGCTTGTTTTATGGCGCGCCCTACCACGATGTGCCGGCGCTCATCGCGTTTTTGACAATCCTGGTCACGTCCGTCAACTTTGTGGTCTCGGTCGAGGTCAATTTCTATCCGCGCTACCGCGACTACTACAGCTTGTTCAACGACGGTGGCGTGGTGGGCGACATTGTGGTGGCCGAGGAGGAAATGCTTGCCACGCTCAATAGCGAACTACGCTTTTGCGCGCTCAAGCAGCTGTTTGTGACGGCGGCGGTCATTTCGCTCGAGACCACAGTGCTCTCGGCCCTGCCGCTGGGCTTTAACAATCTTATGCACGGGTATTTTCGCACGTTATGCGTAGGCTACGGCCTGTATGCCGTGGGCAACACGATCCTGCTTATCTTGCTGTACTTTACCGACTACAAGGGAGCCGTGCTGGCCTCTGGCCTGTTTGCCGGTGTGGCAGGGTTGGCGACTGCCGTGTCGCTGCTTTTGCCGCAGCAGTTTTATGGCTTTGGCTTTTTGTTGGGTGCGGCGGTGTTTTTTATCGTGGCCCTGCTGCGGCTCGATACCTATACTGCCAACTTACCGTATCGTATCCTGAGTCAGCAGCCCATGGTGGCGACCGACAAAACGGGTCGCTTTACGGAGTTGGGCCGCTTGCTCGACCGTGCCGAGCAGCGCTATGAGGAGTGCCGCCGTAAGGGTGAGCCGCACGGCGCGTTTGAGCGCACGGTGGTCCGTGTGTATCGCAACCATTGGGGAGGTTCTGATGGCCGATAGGATGATGTCTCGCCGTCGCCTGTTTGAGGCGGCTGCCGGTGCGCTGTTGCTTTCGGGCTGCTCGGTGCAGGAAGACTCCTCGACCAAAAAGGTCAAAAAGCAGGACAAGATTAAAAAGGCCGAGTCCTCGGACGGTACCAAGCACCTACGCGATAAAGACGAGCTGTACGAGGTCTACGACGACTCGGGCATTGTGACCATGTACCTGACGGTCTCGCGCGGCAACAGCTCCGAGAACACCGACCACAGCTGGGCCGAGATCAATACGTACTCGGTGTATGACTATGCCGACATGGGCGTGACGCGCTATCAGGTTATGGGCCTGCTGCAGGCGGGCGACGAAGACGGCCCGGTGGCCGGCGAGGTTGGCTATGGCGAGGAAGCGCCCAATGCTACCGTGCAGGTGCGCGGTCAGACATCGAGCATGAACTCGCAAAAGAATTACAAGGTGGAGCTCAAAAAGGGCAAGGGTACCTGGCGCCAACAGCGCGCGATTGCGCTCAACAAGCACATGGGCGAGGGTGTGCGTTTTCGCAACAAGATGGCCTACGACCTTATCCGCGGAATCCCCCAGATGATGGGCCTGCGCACGCAGTTTGTGCATCTGTGGGTGTGCGACCAGACCGAAAAGTCCAACGATACCTTTGAGGACTACGGCCTGTTTACGCAGGTGGAGCAGCTCAACAAGACGGCGCTTAAGGCGCATGGCCTGGATAAGAGCGGGCACCTGTACAAGGTGAACAGCTTTGATTTCCATCGCTACGAGGACACCATTAAGCTTGCCGATGATCCTGACTACAACCAGGCAAGCTTTGAGGGCATGCTTGAGATTAAGGGCGATTCGGACCACACCAAGCTCATCGAGATGCTCGATGCGCTCAACGACGAATCGCAAAAGATCGATGACGTGCTCGACACCTACTTTGATTCCGAGAATCTGGTCTATTGGCTGGCGTTTCAGATTCTGACGGGCAACTGCGATACGCAGAACCGTAACTGCTATCTGTACAGCCCGCTCAACTCAAATACCTGGTACTTTTTAGATTGGGATAACGACGGCATGCTGCGCAAGCTGGAGCTTTCTCTTACCGGGTTTTCGGACTACGCGAGCTGGGAGCGCGGCGCAAGCAACTACTGGGGCAACGTACTGTTCAATCGTGCGCTGCGCAGCAAATCGTTCCGCAGCGAGCTCGACCGCGCCGTCAAGGACCTGCGCTCGTATATGACCGAGGCACGCTTGAGCAAGATGATCAAGCACTACCGCGATGTGACTGAATCCCTGGTCTTTGCTTCGCCCGATATCGACAATCTGCCTGTCACCAAGGACCAATACGAGCAGATCGCCGCGGCGATTCCCTCCGAGATCGAGGAGAACTACAAGAGCTTTCGCGAGAGTTTTAAAAAGCCCATGCCGTTCTACATCGGCGTGCCGCAGATCGATAACGGTAAGCTGCGCATTAACTGGGATGCGTCCTACGACTTTAAGGCGCGTGACATTCGCTATACCGTGGAGCTGGCGCGCGACTATGCCATAAGCGACGTGCTTTTTAAGGCCGAGGACGTGCTGCTTCCCGAGGTGACCTGCGATGCGCCCGATACCGGCCAGTATTTTGTGCGCGTGCGTGCCACCAACTCCGACGGCTATACGCAAGATGCGTTTGACTACTATGTAACCGACGACGGCAAGCACTACGGCATGAAGTGTTTTTACGTGCAAGACGGCGGTAAGGTCGTGGAGGATACGTATGAGGAGGGCTAGCGCGTTGCTTGAGCGCTTGGCGGCCCCGCCTGTGCGTGCCGCGCAGGAGCGTTACCGCCACGAGCTCAAATATCTCATTAACGAGGCCGAGCACGCCGCGCTTGCCTGTCGCATGGCGCCGGTGTTTAAGCTGGACAAGCATGCGCGGGCGGGCGGTTACACTATTCGCAGCCTGTATTTTGACGACTACTGTAACTCGGCCTACGAGGAAAAAGACGCCGGCATTCTCATGCGCAAAAAGTATCGCGTACGCATCTATAACGGCAGCGACAAGGTGATTAAGCTCGAGCGCAAAAAGAAGTACGGTAGCTGGATTTACAAGGAAGATGCGCCGCTCACGCGCGGCGAGTTTGAGCAGATTTTGGCTGGCGACTACGACTTTTTGCTGAGGAGCCCTTATCCGCTCTGTCGCGAGTTCTACATCGAGTGCATCTGCAACATGATGCGCCCGCGGACCATCGTGGATTACGAGCGCGAGCCGTGGGTGATGGACGAGGGCACCGTGCGCATCACGTTTGACATGAACGTGCGTGCCGCGGTGGGGAGCTTTGATATCTTTGACGCGACGCTGCCCGCGCTGCCGGTCTTGGAGCCCGGAAAGCTGGTGATGGAGGTCAAGTTTACGGAGTTTTGCCCGCAGCTGGTGCGCGATATGGTGCCGCCAGGTGCGGCCGAACTCACGGCGGTCTCTAAGTACTGCCTGTGTTACGAAAAGACCGCCTACCTGCGCGGATTTACCTACTGGGAATCGGATTTTGAGAACCGAGGGGATTTTTAGACCATGAGCACCAGGGACTTTTTTAAGAACTCCGTCTTGGAGGCGTTTGGCCAGGTCGACCCTGCCAAGATTGGCCTTTCGCTGCTCGTGGCGCTCGCCATGGGCATCCTGATCTATTACGTGTACAAGCGCTTTTTTACCGGCGTGGTGTATTCGCGTAGCTTTGCCGTGACGCTCGTGGGCATGTGCGTGCTCACGTGCATGGTGACGCTCGCGATCTCGACCAACGTGGTCATCTCGCTCGGTATGGTCGGTGCTCTGTCTATCGTCCGCTACCGTACGGCGGTCAAGGACCCGCTCGACCTGCTGTATCTGTTTTGGTCCATTACCACGGGCATTACGGCCGGCGCCGGCATGTATGCGCTCGTGGGGCTCACGGCGGTGGTGATTGTGGTGATGATCGCCGGCTTTGCGAGCCACCAGGACAAGTCGCGCGTTTACATGATGGTCATCCACTACACGGGCCTGACCACCGGCGACGATATCGTGCGTGCATTTGGCCGCACCAAGTTCACCGTCAAATCCAAGACGATGCGCGGTGACAAGGTCGAGATGGCCGTCGAGGTGTTCTCGGACGGTGTGGATATGCCCTATGCCGACGCCATCCGCTCGCTCGACGGCGTTGAGGACCTGACGCTCATCCAGTACAACGGCGAATATCACGGCTAATTTTGTTCCGGCGTTTTAACAAACGCCGGACCGCTCGACGCTGCGCGGACATCTGCCGGGCGATCTGCCGCTCAAACCGTCGCTCGCGTACATAAAGTACGCGTCGCTCCTCTTTCGCGGCACCTCGCCACGGCAGCTGCCCGCTCGCTGGCGTACGATCTTCATGGATGGTTTATTCGGTTCGGTTTTTGGGGACGGTGTTGCGTGGACGTGCAACAGTTAGAAGAGGACTGGGCTGTCAGGGCTGGTGCGCGTGAGGCGCGTCTTGTTGCGGCCTCGCATGTGCCGGCGGCGCTGTCGATGCTGGGGATTGTGCAGCCCGGCGATCGCTTGGTGGCCTTTGCGGACGACTTTGCCGATGCATTTGCCTGCGGCTTTGATGGCTGCGATGTTTCGCTGGTGGGGGAGCCCGCGGCTGCGGCGTTTGCTGCTGCGTCCGAAGGCTTTGATGCATCGTTTGATGCTGGCGCGCCGCATCTGTGGTGGTTCGCCAATTCCATCGGTGGGTTTGGCCTGCGTGTGCCCGACCTTCGTGCACTGGGTCGCGAGGCTCGTGAGGCCCATGCACTGCTTGTGGTTGATAACACTGTGGCGGGCGTCTTTGGGTGCGATCCGCTGTGTCTGGGCGCCGTGCTTTCGCTCGAGGCGCTCGACCGTGTGTGTGCCGGCGTGGCGCCGCGCAAACTCGTTGCCGCTTCGGTGGC
>CAJMOP010000012.1 GCA_905215115.1 uncultured bacterium
AGCACTTAATGTGCTTTCCGTCTTGCGCAGGACTGTAGAGCAGCAAACTTAACCCGCCCCGGCCCCCGATGGCCCCAGACCGGCGGGATAGACGGGTTCAGATGGGGCTTTGATGCATGGGTGGTCTGTTGTTGTGCAAATGGGTATCATACTGTGGTTATTGCATCGACTCTGCGATGCATGTTTGTACGTTCCCGGCGGTCGGTTTGCCAGAAGCGCCCCGTCGGTTGTTCCAGACCCGTTTCGAAGAAAGGAAACCACACTAACCTATGGCAGCTAAAAAATCATCTCCCTTGAAGATCATCCCGCTTGGCGGCCTTGACGGCATCGGCAAGAATATGACGGTCTTCGAGTGCGGCGACGACATGGTGCTCGTCGACGCCGGCCTCATGTTCCCGGATGACTCCCAGCCTGGTATCGACCTGGTGCTTCCCGACTACACCTATGTTCTGGAGAACGAGGAGAAGCTCCGTGGTATCGTCGTCACTCACGGCCACGAGGACCACACCGGTTCGCTTCCGTATCTGCTGCAGGACCTCAACAATAAGGTGCCCATCTTCTCGAGCAAGCTGACGCTTGGCTTTATCGAGGGCAAGCTTTCTGAGTTCCGCATCCGCGCACCCAAGTTCCGCGAGGTCAAGGGCGGCAGCCATGTCAACCTCGGCGGCATCTCGCTCGACTTCTTCTCGATGACGCACTCCATCCCCGGCGCTCTGGGCGTGTTCATCCGCACCAATCAGGGCACCGTTATGCACACCGGCGACTTTAAGCTCGACCAGACGCCCATCGACGGCGTCACGCCCGATTATGCCGCTATCAGCCGCTTTGCAAAGCAGGGCATCGACCTGCTGCTTTCCGACTCCACCAATGCCACGGTTCCCGGCTTTACCAAGTCCGAGGCCGAGGTTGGTCCCAACCTGCTGCACGCCATCAAGAACGCGCCGGGTCGCGTGTTCGTCGCCTCGTTCTCGAGCCACATCCATCGTCTGCAGCAGATCTGCGATGCCGCCCGCAAGTGCGGCCGTAAGGTCGTTGTGACCGGTCGCTCCATGCTCACGAACACCCGCGTGGCGCGCGAGCTCGGTTATCTCAACATCGATGATGCCGATATCATCGATGCCTTCGACATTGATAACCTGCCCGACGACAAGATCGTCGTCATGTGCACTGGCTCGCAGGGAGAGCCGCTGTCGGCCCTGTCCCGCATGGCCAATGGCGAGCACAAGACGCTCTCCATCCACGAGGGCGATACCGTTATCCTCTCGGCAACTCCTGTTCCCGGCAATGAGAAAGCCGTCCAGCAGGTCGTCAACAGCCTGGCCAAGCTCGGCTGCGATGTGTGGGATAAGAACCGCGCTCTCGTCCACGTCTCGGGTCACGGTAGCCAGGAGGAGCTCAAGCTCCTGATGGCCATGGCCAAGCCCACGTACTTTATGCCGGTTCACGGTGAGGCCGTGCATCTGCGCGCCCATGCTCAACTGGCCCGCAAGATGGGTCTCAAGGACGATCATATCTTTATCCTCGATAACGGTGACACGCTCGAGATGCGCGGCGGTATCGTCAAGCGTGGTACGCCCGTCGAGTCCGGCGTCGTCTACGTCGACGGCCTGCGTATCGGCGATACCGACCCCATCGTCCTGCGCGATCGCCAGAAGCTCGCCAATGACGGTATGGTCACGGCCGTTGCTATCGTCTCGCTCAAGCACAAGAAGATCGAGGCTATCGAGTTCTCGGGTCGCGGCGTCTCGTTTGCCATCGACGACCAGTTCTCCGAGGATGCCTCCGCATCCATTATGAAGACGATCGAGAAGGGCAAGTTCAGCTTTACCAGCAGCGGCTCCGATGCCATTCGCAAGGCCGTGCGCGATTCGCTCTCCAACTTCATTTGGAGCCGTACGCGTACCCGTCCGATGATCATCCCGGTCGTCATGGAGGTTTAGTTTGGCGCGCGGATCTGCACAAAACGCCAAAGGCAATAAAGCCAACAACCAACCGGCATCTGCTAAGGGTGCCGGTTCCCATCTGCGTGCCAATAAGGGCCACGAGTCCGAGTTCGACGATTTTGAGCCCTTGGTCGAGCCTTCGGCTAATCGCGATATCGCCGGTGTGGTCATCGCCGTTTTGGCGATCGCGTCCTTCATTGCCGTGATCTCTCCGGCAACAGCGCCCGTGACGGCTGCGGTTGCCGGTTTCTACCACCTGGGCTTTGGCCTGGGCGCCTACGTGCTGCCGATCGTCATCTTGCTGTTTGCCGCCACGCTCTTTTTGGGTGAGGACTCGCCGCTCAACGTGCGCTCTGTCGCGGGCGGCGCCGTGGTCTTTATCGCCGTCGTCTCCATTCTTTCGCTGATGGTGCCGGGCACGAGCGATTCGTGCGACCTTATGTTTACGCCGCAGAACCTTTCTGTGTCGGGCGGCTACATTGGCGCCTTTATCGCAAGTGCCTTGCAAAACGCCCTGGGTAAACCTATCGCCATGGTTGTCTTGCTGGGGCTTGTCGTCGTTGGTTTGGTCATTATCGGCTTTTCGGTGGGTGGAGTTTTGCGCTCCGCACGCGATCGTGCGGCAGATTTTGCCGAACGCCGTCGTGCCGATGTCAACGCCAGCCCGTGGGGCGATGAAGAGGCCCTGTCTGTTCCCGGCGTCGCTCGTCCGCACCTGAGCATTCTGCGCCAGAAGGGGACTGACGCCGCGGTGACCACGGTCATGGGTGGCGATGTCGACCCGGTTTTGGATGACAACGAGGACGATGACCCGTTTGTCGACGTATCCGAGTCGGTTGAAGCCGAGCGGGCCAAGACCACGCTGCTGCCGCGTCGCCATGTCAAGAAGGGCAAGGCTGCGCCTAAGCTCAATACGAGTGAGCCCGACCCGTCTTGGTCCGATAGCGAGATTGAGCTCACCGAGGGCGATGACGAGGACGACGAGGGTCCGATTGAGACCGCAAAGACAACTTTGCTGCCGCGTCGCCATGCAAAGCGCGGCCAGGTAACCGGCCAGCTTTCGATGGAAGACGACTCCGATAAGATCGACGAGTCCGAGCCGCCGTTTGTCGTGAATCCCGTCTCGGCCGCACCTCAGATTCCCGACTTCCTGAAGCATCCCAAGGTTGCCGGTGCGCCTGCCACGAGTGCTATCGAATCGGCTGCGGCTCGTGATGGGGGAGTGGACGACGGCGCCGCGGATAACGAGGGCGAAGAAGAGGACGGACTCAAGCTTCCGCCGCTCGAAATCCTGCATGCCAACCCGCAGTCGGCTTCCGCCGCGTCTTCGGACAAGGAGCTGGAGCAGACCGCTGAGTCACTGCAATCCACCTTGCTTGAGTTTGGCCGCAGTGCCCGCGTGGTCGGCTGGATCGCCGGCCCCACGGTGACGACCTTTAAACTGCAGCCCGGTGAGGGCGAGCGTGTGAGCAAAATTTCGAGCCTCGAGGACGATATCGCGCTTTCGCTCGCTGCCCAGTCGGTGCGTATCTTTGCCCCGATCCCCGGCACCTCGCTCGTGGGCATCGAGATTCCCAACCGCAAGCGCCAGAACGTCAATCTGGGCGACGTGCTGCCCTATGTGAAGGGCGGTCCGCTCGAGCTCGCCATCGGCCGCGACGCCGAGGGCACGCCGGTTGTCGCCGACCTCGCCAAGATGCCTCACCTGTTGATTGCCGGTACGACCGGTTCTGGTAAGTCGGTGATGATCAATTCCATCATCACGACATTGCTCATGCGCGCCCTTCCCGAGGACGTTCGCCTGATCATGGTCGACCCCAAGCGCGTCGAGCTTGCGGGCTATAACGGTCTGCCGCATCTCTATGTGCCCGTGGTGACCGAGCCCAAGCAGGCCGCGAGCGCTCTGCAATGGGCTGTGTCCGAGATGGAGCGTCGCCTGAAGGTCTTCGAGCGTCTCAACGTGCGTAAGATCTCGACCTACAACGAAAAGCAGGCTGCTGGCGAGTTTGAGCATTACGACAATCCGCCGCAAAAGATGCCCTACCTTGTCATTATCATTGACGAGCTCTCTGACCTGATGATGGTCGCCGGTAAGGATGTCGAGGCCTCGATCGTGCGTATTGCACAGCTGGGCCGTGCCGCCGGTATTCATCTTATCGTTGCCACGCAGCGCCCCAGCTCCAACGTGGTGACGGGCCTCATCAAGGCCAACATCACCAACCGCATCGCCTTTAACGTCGCCACGGGCATCGACTCGCGCGTCATCATCGACCAGATGGGCGCCGAGAAGCTCACCGGTTTGGGCGACATGTTGTTCTCCAAGGTCGACTGGGGCAAGCCCCGCCGTATCCAGGGCTGCTTTGTCTCGGATGATGAGATCAACGAGATTGTCGAGTTCGTCAAGTCGCAGAGTGAGCCAGACTACCACGAGGAGATCCTGTCTGCCGTGGCGCCCGCTTCCATGTCCATGGCGGGTGGCGGCGGCATTGTCCGCACCGGAGTAGCCGAGCCGCAAGACGATGATCCGCTCATTTGGGAAGCCGCCCATATTGTGGTGGAATCGCAGCTTGGCTCCACATCTGGCCTGCAACGTCGTCTGAAGGTTGGCTATGCGCGTGCCGGGCGTATTATGGACATGCTGGAAGAAAAGGGTGTCGTCGGCCCGCCCGACGGTTCCAAGCCGCGCGAGGTCCTGTTGGACGAGGAGGGGCTTGCCGCGCTGGAATCTGTCGACGCCGAGATGGCACGTGAAGATCGTGAGTTTGGAGGATTCTGATGGCTGCACGCTTTGGTGACATGCTGCTCGAGCAGCGTCGCCGAATGGGGCTTTCCATTCAGCAGGTCGCCAACACCATCAAAATCAGGCCGCAGATCATCGAGTTTTTCGAGACCGGTAACTTTGCTTCGATGCCCCCGCGCGGCTATGCGCAGGGCATGATTTCGAGCTATGCTCGCTTTTTGGGCCTCAATCCGCGCGAGGTCGTCAACGCTTATTTTGACGACCTGATGGCATACGAACGCGAGACGTCGCAGCAGGGCGGTCGTTTTCAGGACGCCGCCGGCTACGTCAATTCGCGTTCCTCGGTCGATAACGGGCGCTTTCTTATGGTTCAGGGCGGTCGTTCGACCCGCTATGGACAGCGTCCTCAGCAGGCCGGTTATATTACCGAGACGGGTTCGGGCGAGGAGATTCGCTCACAGCGTGACCGGTTCCGCAGTACGCCGATGCCCGAGGACCGTGCACTCCCCGCTGCCCGCGGCGTGGCGCGTGACCCTCGTGCCGGCTACGGCGACGGCGGCTATTCCGGGCGCGGTTACCGTGGTGTCTCCACCGGACGCTCTCACGGTGGCTATGCGGATGCCGATACCACGCAGGTGACGCCGCGTCTTCGCTCTCAGTCTCAGCCGTGTGGTCAGCGCCCTTCGGCTTCGCGTTCGGGCCAGCGTGGCTATCAAGGCCGCGGTGAACTTGCGCCCCGCTCGGGTCAGCGCGGCCCTCAGGGCCAGGGTGGCTATCGTGGCCGTTCCGATAGCAATCGTGGTCGTATGCCTCAGGGGGGCGGCCGCAGCAGTTCCAGTCGTGGACGCGGCGGATCCCGTACTCCTCAAAACAACGGTCTCGATCCTCGTATCGTTTACGCCGGTATCGGCGCCGTGGCGCTGCTGCTGATCGTGCTCATCGTGGTGCTCCTGCGTGGCTGCGGCTCCTCGGCGCCCGAGTCGACGCCCGAGACGCCCGTTGCCACCAAGACAACGACTAAAAAGTCTTCCAACAAGACCGAATCCGTCGATGAGGATGAAGATGCCGATAAGACGACGGACGAGTCGACCGATTCGGACGCCGCCAAGACGACGGCCAAGAAGGAAGAGAACGAGGTCACAAAGGTCAAGATCTCCGTTGCCAAGGGCAAGACTGCTTGGATTGAGGTCAAGGTTGATGGCAAGTCGGTCTATGGCGCCCAGGCGACCGGCCCCTTTGAGCAGGAATATACGCCCGAGTCCTCGATCGAGATCACCACGTCCAAGCCTTCCGATGTCACCGTTACCAAGAACGGTGAAAAGGTCCGCTACGACACTAAGACGTCGGGCGTGGCACGCGTGACGATCACCGTTCCCAAGAAGGAGACGACCGACTCCGAGGACGGCGAGAGCACTGACGGCACCGATGATGCCAACAGCGCGGATGGAACCGAGGCCCAGTCCACGGAGGGCACCAATACCGCTACCGACGGTCAAACGACGACCGATTCTACCGATTATTCGTACGACAGCTACTAAGCCGCTCGTAAGCGAAAGGATTAACCATGGCTAAAGATTCCAGCTTCGACGTCGTGTCCGAGGTTAATATGCAGGAGGTCGACAACGCCTTCCAGCAGACCACGCGCGAGATTTCCCAGCGCTATGACCTGAAGGACTCCGGCGCCACCATCGAGCTTTCGAAGGGCGACAAACTCTTTACGGTCAACGCCCCGGCCGACTTTGTCTCCAAGCAGATCATCGATGTCTTGAGCTCCAAGCTCATCAAGCGCGGCATCGATCTTAAGGCCGTGTCCTGGGATGCGCCTCAGGCTGCATCGGGCGGCACCGTGCGCGTGCTCGGTCACATCGTCGAGGGTATCGACCAGACGACTGCCAAGAAGATCAATAAGGACATTAAGGATCAGAAGCTCAAGGTCAAGGTGACGATTGAGGCCGACAAACTGCGTGTTTCCTCTGCTTCCAAGGATGCGCTGCAGACCGTGATCCAGTTCCTGCGCGACCAGGACTACGGTCAGCCGCTGCAGTTCACCAACTACCGCTAATTCATTCGAAAGGACCGCTCTCCAACATGGATACACCGTTGGGCTCCGTGCTCTATATCACCCTCGGGTGCGCCAAGAATGAGGTCGATACCGACCGTATGCGTTCGCTGCTAACCGCCGCAGGCTACGAGGAGGCATTCGATCCGCAGGATGCCGATATCGCCATCGTCAATACGTGCTCGTTCCTTGCCTCTGCAACGTCCGAGAGCATCGAGACCACGCTCGAGCTTGCCAACGAGGTTCAGGACGGCGTTCGTTCCTGCCCGATCGTCATGTGCGGCTGCGTGCCGTCACGCTACGGCGACGACCTGCCCGACGAGCTGCCCGAGGTCGCGGCCTTTGTGAAGGCCGACGAGGAAGACGGCATCGTGGCGGTCATCGATGACGTGCTGGGTGTTGAGCGCGAGATTGCCGCCTATATTCCGCAGGTCAAGCGTACCGTCGAGGGCGCTGTCGCCTACGTCAAAATCTCCGATGGCTGCAACCGCTTCTGCAGCTTCTGCATGATCCCGTATATCCGCGGTCGTTATCACTCGCGCAATGCCGAGAGCATTATCTCCGAGGTGCGCGACCTGGTCGCCGGTGGTGTGCGCGAGATCGTTCTGATCGGTCAGGACACGGGCATCTGGGGTACCGACTTTGCGGATGAGGACGTCGCCGAGGGCGCGCCGCGCAATCTGGCGCAGCTGCTACAGGCCGTTGCCGAGGCGGTGCGTCCTCATAACGTGTGGGTCCGCGTACTCTACCTGCAGCCCGAGGGCATGACCGACGAGCTTATCGAGACCATTCGCGATACGCCCGAGGTGCTGCCCTATATCGATATTCCCGTGCAGCACTGCGACGCGCGCATCCTCAAGGCCATGCGCCGCTCCGGTTCGCGCCAGGAGCTCGAGGACCTGTTCCGCGATCTGCGCGAGCGTATCCCCGGTATCGTGATCCGCTCCACGGCTATGGTTGGCTTCCCGACCGAGACCGACGACGAGTTCCGCGATCTCATTGACTTTATGGACGCCATGGGCTTTGACTACACGAGCGTCTTTGCCTATTCGCAGGAGGAGGGCAGCCTGGCCGCCAAGATGGAAGGTCAGGTCGACGAAGAGGTTAAGCTCGAGCGCGCCCAGGAGGCTATGGATCTGGCCGAGTCGCTCGGCTTTGCCGCAACTGCCGCGCACGTGGGCGAGCGCGCCCAGGTGATCGTCGACGGCATCGAGGAGACCGAGGACGGTGCCGAGCTCATCGGACATGCCTGGTTCCAGGCTCCCGATTCCGATGGTGCGGTGCATCTGGATGCCAGCGAGGCATCTGTGGGCGATATTCTGACGGTCGAGTTTACCGATAGCTTTTGCTACGAGCTTATCGGTCATGTTGTGGAGTAGGAGAGCGTCGTGGCTAACGAGAGCAATAAAGAACTGACGAGCGTTTGGACGCCCGCCAACATCGTGACGTGCGTGCGCATTGTCTTTATTCCGGTGTTCATGATCGTGTCGGCGCTGTCTCACACGAGCGTTGCCGGTACGGATTGGAGCCATTTCGACGGCCCGCTCGCTGCCGCTGCCTTTATTCTGTACGTCATCCTGTCGTGCACCGATAAGGTTGATGGCTACCTGGCTCGTTCGCGCAACGAGATCACCGATTTCGGCAAGTTCTTGGATCCCATCGCCGACAAGCTGCTCGTGTTCTCGGCCCTGCTGCTGTTCTTGGACTTTGGCGCCGTAACCGTGTGGTCCGTGTTCATCATCCTGTTCCGCGAGCTGTTGGTGAGCGCCCTGCGCATGGTCGCGAGTGCCGCTGGTGTGGTCGTTGCCGCCGATAAGCTCGGCAAGTATAAGACGGCGACCACGATGGTCTCCATCTGCGGTTATCTGTGCGTCTTTGCGATGGCCGGCTTGCACCTTGGCCCGGTGGCGCTGACGCTCGGCATCTACTCGGTGTCGCGCTTCCTGTACGCCGTGGCCGTTATCCTGACCGTTATCTCGGGCGCCCAGTACTTCTGGAACTGCCGCAAGATCGTCTTTTCGGTCTAGGTCCTGGTAGGCATGACGGAATCATTTGAGCAGATTGCGGCGCACAATGAAGAGCTCGCACGCGATATTGTCGAGCGTGCAAGCGCTCGTGGTGTGACGGTTTCGACGGCTGAATCTCTGACAGCAGGCATGATCGCCTCGACGATCGCCGATATCCCCGGTGCCTCGGCGGTGCTGCGCGGCGGTGCGGTGACGTACTGCGACGAGATTAAGCATCGCGTGCTCGGTGTTGAGCAAGAGACGCTTGACCGCTATACCGCGGTGTCGTACCAGACGGCACGCGAGATGGCTACCGGTTCGCTGGAGCTGTACCAGAGCGATATTGCCGTGAGCGCGACGGGCTATGCCGGCCCCGGTGGAGGCACCGAGGACGATCCGGCTGGAACCTTTTATATTGGCTGGGCGTATCGCACGGCCGATGGGGGAGTGTCGGTCGTGGACTCCATTCGTTGTCATTATGAGGGCGATCGTTCATGTGTTCGTGCCCATGCGGTCGCGGAGGCACTGGGTCGCATTGTCTGCGTGCTCCATTCTATGGAATAGACGTGTTTTAAGGGGCCTCCGGGCCCCTTAATTGTGGAGATAGGGACCTCGGGCGAATTTGCTCTTTGTGCAGGTAGTTGCCGTAATCTTTCTCGTCATGCCTTGTTTGGTTCGCATGCGGTCAAGTTTTTGGTCAGTGTTTGGTCGGCGTTTGGTCGGGTTTTGGAAAGGTCGGCTGCATATGATTTATCTGAACGGTTGACCACGAACAGCCGTTCGTTTATTATCGATGCAGGTTGTTAAGAGGAGGGCTATTCATGGCCAAGAATTCAGGTCCCGTACGTACCGTTCATGCTCGCACGACGGGTAAAGAGCGCGATGAGATGATCGCCACCACCAAGGCCGAGATCGAGAAGAAATTCGGTCAGGGTTCCATCATGAGGTACGGCGACGGTGGTCCCGAGCTCGAGGTCGAGGCCATTCCCACGGGCGCCCTGGCCCTCGATGCCGCGCTGGGCATCGGCGGCGTGCCGCGTGGCCGTATCGTCGAGATTTACGGTCCCGAGTCCTCCGGTAAGACAACGCTTTCGCTCGAGATTTTGGCAGAGGCCCAGGCTATGGGCGGCGTCGTGGCATTTATTGATGCCGAGCACGCGCTCGATCCCACGTATGCCGCGCGTATCGGCGTGGACATCGACGAGGTCCTCATTTCCCAGCCCGATACGGGTGAGCAGGCGCTCGAGATCGTTGACATGCTCGTGCGCTCTGGCGCCATCGACGCCATCGTCGTCGACTCTGTCGCCGCTTTGACCCCGCGTGCCGAGATCGAGGGCGAGATCGGCGATACCACGGTCGGCTTGCAAGCTCGCCTGATGAGTCAGGCGCTCCGCAAGCTCGCCGGCTCGCTGTCCAAGTCCAACACGACGTGCATCTTCATTAACCAGCTGCGCGAGAAGATCGGCGTCATGTTCGGCAACCCCGAGACTACGACGGGCGGCCGCGCCCTCAAGTTCTTCTCGTCGGTGCGCATCGATATTCGCCGCATCGACAGCATCAAGCTCAAGGACGAGGTCATCGGCAATCGTGTGCGCGCCAAGGTCGTTAAGAACAAGGTGGCCGCACCGTTTCGCTCGGCCGAGTTCGACATCATGTACGGCACGGGCATCTCTAAGGAGGGCTCGATTCTGGACATGGCCGTCGAGTGCGGTATCTGCAAAAAGATGGGCTCTTGGTTTGCTTACGGTGAGGACAAGCTCGGTAATGGTCGCGAGGCCGCTAAGGCCTTCCTGCGCGAACACCCCGATTGTGCTGACGAGATCGAGCATAAGGTTCGCCTCGCCTGCGGCCTTGAATTCGATGACGATGCTCCGTCCGAGGTCGAGCTGACCGATCAGCCCGAAACTGAGGAGTTCGATGAGCTTTACGCCATCGATGGCTCCGCGATGCTCGATGATGATGACGAGTAGCGGATGCCCTCATGTCGTATACGGTGACCGAGGCAACGGTCGTCTTTCCCGATAAGAAGGCGGCCTCCTCGTTTTCGAGTGGGTATGCATCAAAAAAGCCTTGTGCACATATCGACTGTGAGCTCGAGGGCGGTTTTGAACGATCCGTCTGGATTCCTGTTCGTGTCGCGCGTCTGTTCCTTAAAAATCGCCCCGATCTTCCCTGCGATTGGGATGAGTTTCGCGAGGCGGTGCAGCTCATTGAGCGTAAATGCGCGCTTACCATGGTGACTGAGATGCTGTCGCGCCGCGACCATGCCACAGGTGAGGTCCGTGACAAGCTGGCTCGTTACGGATTTCGCCAGCCCGCAATCGATTTTGCCGTCCAGCGTGCCACTGAGTATCGCTTTTTAGATGAGAACCGCTTTTGTTCGTACTTTATCGAGGAACGCAAACGACGCGGTTGGGGACAGCGCAAGATTGAGACCGAGCTCAAGCGCCGCCATGTCGTACTCGATGATATCCCCGGCTATCCCGAGGATTATTTTGCCGTGGAGGACGACTTGGCTCGCGCATCGGCTTTACTCACGAAGCGTCGCATTCCCGAGACGCGTGGATTCGAAAAGCTCGTCCGGTTTTTGATGGGCAAGGGCTTTTCGTACCACATCGCCGCCGATGCCGTTAAGGCGCGTCTCGATGCTGAACGTGAGGAATGTGTAGTTTAGACACATGCTAGAAGTATGCGTTTTGCGTACCTGCCGTTCACCGCGTTTTAGACGCCGTGCTGGGTGCATTTATTTGACAGTTGTTGCGGTTCAACGTACGATAATCATTGTCATTTGCTTTGTGATATGTGCTCATCTTTGATGAGTTTGTTTATATGTTTATCTGTATCCGACCCGCATAAGCTGCGCCCATATTACTCAAATGTCGCGAGCCGTTCGCAAGGACGGTTCGCTTTGTTGTGTAACGAATCCATAAAAAGGAGTGAGCATGCCTATCATCGCAGCGCTCGTTGGCATCGTTTTGGGTGCCATCGCCGCCATTGCCTACATGCGCACCGCCAAGCAGGGTAGTCTTCACGAGGCCGACGAAAAGATCCAGTCGGCACATGCACAGGCTGAGTCCCTAATCGGCGATGCAAAGCGTCAGGCCGAGACCCTCAAAAAAGAGGCTCTGCTCGAGGCTAAAGAAGAGATCATCAAGAACAAGCAGGCTGCTGAGGCCGAGGACAAGCAGCGTAAGAACGAGATTCGTACGCTCGAGAATCGCGTGATGCAGCGCGAGGAGTCCCTCGATCGCCGTAACGATGCCCTCGACAAGCGTGAGCACCAGCTGTCCAGCCAGGCTGGCCAGGTCGAGAAGCGCTCTCGCGAGCTTGAGGAGCTCTGCGCCAAGCAGACCTCGGAGCTCGAGCGCATCGCCGACCTGACCCGCGAGGACGCTCACAAGGAGCTCCTCGACAAGGTTCGCGGCGAGGTTACCCACGAGGCCGCCACGATCATCCGCGAGTCCGAGCAGCAGGTTCGCGCCGAGTGCCACAAGACCGCCCAGGAGATCTTGTCCCTGGCGATTCAGCGCTGCGCCGCCGATCACACCGCCGAGGTCACCGTTACCTCTGTGCACATTCCTTCCGATGACCTCAAGGGCCGCATCATCGGCCGCGAGGGTCGCAACATCCGCACCTTCGAGCAGGTTTCCGGCGTCAACCTCGTGATCGATGATACGCCCGAGACCGTCGTGCTTTCGAGCTTCGATCCGGTCCGTCGCGAGACCGCCCGCGTCGCCCTCGAGAACCTTATTGCTGACGGCCGCATTCATCCTGCCCGCATCGAGGAGATGTATCACAAGGCCGCCGACTTGGTTCAGCAGCGCGTGCGCGAGGCCGGCGAACAGGCTGCCTTCGATACCGGTATCCACGATCTGCACCCCGAGATCGTTAAGACCCTGGGTGCCCTGCGCTATCGCACCTCGTTTGGTCAGAATGTGCTCCAGCATTCCCTCGAGGTTTCCGACCTGTGCGGCGTGATGGCTTCCGAGCTTGGTCTGGACGTTGTGACCGCCAAGCGTGCCGGCCTGCTGCACGATCTTGGCAAGGCTATCGACCATGACGTCGAGGGTCCGCATGCCGTTATCGGCGCCGAGCTCGCCCGTCGCTATGGCGAGAAGCCCGTTATCGTTCACGCTATCGAGGCTCACCACGCCGACGTCGACCCCAACACGGTTCTCGATGTTCTGGTCCAGGCTGCTGATGCCGTTTCTGCCTCTCGCCCCGGTGCCCGTCGCGAATCGGCCGAGAACTACATCAAGCGCCTTGAGAAGCTCGAGGAGATTGCCAACTCCCATGACGGCGTCGAGCGTACCTATGCCATGCAGGCTGGTCGCGAGGTCCACGTCATGGTTCAGCCGGACAAGATTTCCGATGCTCAGTCCACGGTCTTGGCTCATGACATCGCCCATCAGATCGAGGAAGAGATGGAGTATCCCGGTCAGGTGCGCGTCGTCGTGATTCGCGAGAGCCGCGCTGTCGATATCGCTAAATAACATGAACGACGCGAACGAGCTCATCTCATTTATCGCGTCGATGTCGGGGGAGGGCAACCTTCGCGTCGAGGAGAACCTTGGCGAGGGGTATGTCCGCCTCCGCGTTTCGGAGGCCGAGCGGCGCCAGGCAAAGCACGACATCCAGCATGTCGAGGATATTGTCATCGAAATGCTGCGTAACGCTCGTGATGCCGGTGCCGATAAGGTCTATCTCGCCACGACCAAGGAAGATGGCGTCCGTACGCTCGTCTTTCTGGATAACGGATCGGGCGTGCCGCAGGATATGCAGGAGCGCATCTTCGATGCCCGCGTTACCTCCAAGCTCGAGAGCATGAAGATGGATCGTTGGGGCGTTCACGGTCGAGGCATGGCATTGTTCTCGATTAAGCAGAACACCGACGATGCACGCGTTGTCGCATCGGATGTTGACCTTGGCTCGGTCTTTAAGGTGAGCGTCGCTACTGACCGCCTTGGCGAGCGCGCCGATCAGTCCAGCTGGCCTCAGGCCGTGAAGGACGAGGACGGTCACTATGTCTGCGCCCGCGGCCCTCACAACATCATTCGCGCCGCCTGCGAGTTTGCCCTCGAGGAACTGCGCGCCTGCGATGTCTATCTGGGGTCTCCGTCCGAGATCGCCGCGACGCTGCATGCGCAGGCGTCCAGCCGTCTCGATGCTTCTCATCTTTTGTTTATCGATGACGAAGCCGAGCTTCCTGTGGTCGATCGTCTGGGTCTTGCTTCGGATGCGGAAGACTTTATCCGTATTTGTTCGGGTTTGGGCCTTGAGATGTCCGAGCGTACGGCGCATCGTATCTTGGCGGGCCAGATTAAGCCCGTTCGCGGTGTGACCGCACGTCTGCTACGCGAGCGCGATTCGTCCTCACATGCGTCTGCTCCGGTTGATCTCGCCAAAGATCGTCGGGGGCTGCGTATTGCCAAGGACGATATGGCGCAGTTCTCGCGAGCAGTGGAACGCGACTTTAACGATCTTGCATCGCGGTACTATCTCAACCTTTGCGGCGACCCCAAGATTCGTGTTTCGCGTGATCGTATTACCGTGACGTTCGATCTTGCCAAAGAGGAATAGCATCTTTACCGAGTCCGTTCGGTACGATACAGTTATTGCAGTTAAAACGTACTTTTAAACGCAGGAGTTTCTTCATGGATTGCCTGAAGGTATCAAGCAAATCGTCGCCCGCGTCCGTTGCCGGCGCCATTGCCGGCATGGTCAAAGATGGCGTTCCCGTCAATATTCAGTGTGTCGGCGCGGGTGCCGTCAACCAGGCCATTAAGGCTGTGGCCATTGCACGCGGATTTTTGATTCCGACCGGGTTTGATATTTCCTGCGCGCCGGTGTTCTCCGACATCCTCATCAACGGGGAGTCGCGCACGGCCATCCGTCTTTCTATTTACGTTCATCAGATTAATCGAGCTGCTATGGATAACGTTGTGATTGACGACGTTAAGCCTGTGGCATAGAGTGTTTACCCTTTGCCCGCCCTCTTTGATTCCGCCTATTCCACCTCGTTAGGACTTATACACATGGACCTGGGTTCCGTACGCGATATTCTTGCCGGTAAAACCTACTTTATCCGCACCTTTGGCTGCCAGATGAATCAGCACGACTCCGAGCGCGTGAGTGGCCTGCTCGACTCGTATGGCTGCCTCATGGCGCTCGATCCGGAGCATGCTGACATTGTCGTGTTCATGACGTGCTGCGTTCGCGAGGCAGCTGACACCCGTCTGTACGGTCAGTGCAACTCTTGTAAGAGCCTCCCGCCTTCGCCTTCTGGCAAGCGCGTGGTCGCCGTGGGCGGCTGCATCGCGCAGCGCGACGGCGAGGGCCTGCTCACCAATGTCGATAACGTCAATGTCATCTTTGGCACGCATTCCATCGCGCATGTGGCCGAGCTTATTGCCGAGGCATTCTTGGACGGCAAGCGTCATATTCGCACCAATGAGCACGAGGACACGGATGCTATGAGTATGCCGTGGCATCGTGAGACCCAGTATCACGCGTGGGTCCCCATTATGACGGGCTGCAACAATTTCTGCACCTATTGCATCGTGCCGTATGTGCGCGGTCGCGAAAAGAGCCGTCCTTTCGAGGAGATTGTCGACGAGGTGACCGGTTTGGTGCGCCAGGGCGTGCGTGAGGTCACGCTTTTGGGGCAAAACGTCAACTCCTATGGTCGCGATCTGTTTGGCAAGCCGCGCTTTGCCGACCTGTTGCGTGCCGTGGGCGATACGGGTGTAGAGCGTATCTTCTTTACTTCCTCGCACCCCAAAGACCTGCTGCCTCAGACCATCGACGCTATGGCCGAGACGCCTGCCGTCATGCCGCAGCTGCACCTGGCGGTTCAGTCGGGCTCGACGCGCATCCTTAAAGAGATGAATCGTCGCTATACGCGCGAGGATTATCTGGGGCTCGTCGATCGCATCCGCAATCGCATGCCCAATATCGCGCTTTCGACCGATATCATCGTGGGCTTCCCTGGCGAGACCGAGGAAGACTTTGAGCAGACGCTCTCGCTGGCCGAGACGGTCCGTTATGCTCAGGCCTATACGTTTATCTATTCCAAGCGCGCCGGAACTCCGGCCGCCGAGATTGACGATCCCACGCCGCATGAGGTGATTCTCGAGCGCTTCAACCGTCTGGTGAAAGTTATCGAGACTACAGCGCACGAGTATAACCAGGGTGAGCTCCACACCGTTGTGCCGGCGCTTATTGAGGGTACGAGCAAAAAGAATGACGCGGTGCTGCTGGGCAAGAGTCCTAAGAATCAGACTGTTCATGCACCGATTCCCGAGGGCTACAGCATCGATCAGCTGGTTGGCAAGATTGTCGATGTTGACATCGACGTTGCCAAGACGTGGTATCTGTCCGGATCCGTTGTGGGCGAGCCGCGCTAATGATTTCTCCCGGGGCAGGCCTTTCCGCCGTTGCGATTGTCGGTCCGACCGCGGTTGGCAAAAGTGATGTCGCAGATTGTTTGGCGGCTCGCCTTTCGTCCGAAGTGCTGTCGTGTGACGCGATGCAAATCTATCGAGGCATGGATATCGGTACTGCCAAGATGGCACCCGAGGAATGCACGGCGCCGCTACGCCTGGTCGATATTGTTGAACCGGGCTTTGCATATTCTGCGGCGCTGTATCAGGCAGACGCTCGTGTACATGTTGAGCGCTTGCTGGGCGAGGGCCGCCTACCGGTGTTTTGCGGGGGTACAGGCCTGTATCTCAAGGCCGCCCTGGATGAGATGGATTTTCCCTCGGGCGAGCTTGAGGACGATCGCCGCGCAGGGTATCAGGAGCTTGCCGAGCGCATAGGTGAGGAAGCGCTGCATGCGCTGCTTGCCGAGCGTGACCCCGATTCCGCTGCGGTCATCCACCCCCATAATGTTCGTCGTGTGATTCGCGCGCTCGAAATGCATGATGATGGCGTATCCTACGCGCAGCAAAAGTCGCAGTTTAGTGTTCCGCGCGAGCATTATCACGCTCTGTGGTTTGGATTGTTGCGTAATCGCGAGGCGCTTTACGAGCGTATTAACCTACGCGTCGATTTGATGTTTGAGCAGGGTCTAGTTGATGAGGTTCGCGGTCTTATGGACCAGGGGCTGGGAGATGCCCTGACTTCGATGCAGGCGATTGGCTATAAAGAGATTATCGATGCCTTTGACGGCGTGATTTCTATGGATGAGGCTCGCGAACTCATCAAGATGCGTTCGCGTCGCTATGCCAAGCGTCAGCTTTCGTGGTTCAAACGCAATGACCGCATCGTGTGGTTCGATATGGACGAGTTTACGATCGATGAGGTCGTTGAGGATATCCTTCACCGTATCGAGGTGGCCTAATGGCTCGGTTTCCCCTCGTTCCCACGGCGCCTGAGCCCGAACGTGCCGTTCTTGTCGGAGTTGAGTGGCGCGATAACGCCTGGCCGCTCGATCGTTCGCTTGACGAGCTTGAGCGTCTGGCCCATACAGCTGGCGCCCAGTGCGTGGCGCGTTTGTCACAGCGTCTGGTTAAGCCGTATCCAAAATCGTTTATTGGCTCCGGTAAGGTTGAGGAGCTTTGCGGGCTCGTACATCGAATGGATGCTGATGTCGTTATCTTCGATGACGATTTAACGCCCTCGCAACAGTCTTACCTGGAGAAAGCCGTGGGCGAACCGGTTAAAATTATCGACCGTACGGCGTTGATCCTCGATATCTTTGGCCTGCACGCTCAGACCCGTGAGGGCCGTCTGCAGGTGCAGCTAGCCCAATTGCAGTATCTGTTGCCCCGTTTGCGCGGTATGTGGAGCCATCTTGCTAAAGAGCAGACACGCGGTGGCATTGGCTCGCGCTTTGGCCAGGGCGAAAGCCAGCTCGAGGTTGACCGACGTTTGATTCGCAACAAGATCGCCGCGCTTCGTCGCGAGCTTAAGCAGGTTGAACAGCGTCGCGATGTCCAGTCAAAGAGCCGTATCGAGTCGCCGGCGTTTCGCGTTGCCTTGGCCGGTTATACCAATGCCGGTAAGTCGACGTTGCTCAATCGCCTGACCGGGTCTACGGTGCTTTCACAGGACAAATTGTTTGCCACGCTCGATCCAACGACGCGCTCGTATCGCTTGCCCGGCGGTCGTGGTATGACCATTACCGATACCGTTGGCTTTATTCAAAAGCTACCGCATGGTCTCGTTGATGCCTTTAAGTCCACGCTGTCTGAGGTTCTTGGTGCCGACTTGATCCTTAAAGTTGTGGATGCCTCTGACGAGGATTACGAGCGCCAGCTCGAGGCAGTCGATCGCGTTCTTGACGAGATCGGTGCCGGCGAGCGTTTGACGCTTACGGTGTTCAATAAAATCGACCTACTCGATAGCGTCGATCGATTGGGCTTCCATCGTCGCTATCCCGAGGCCGTGCTGTTCTCGGCCCAGACGGGCGAGGGGCTCGACGATCTCGTCGACCGTATTGCTCGTGAGGCCGCTGCCACCGATGTGTTGCTCTCCGCTGATATCCCGTATCGCGAGGGCGCCCTCATCACGTTAGTGCATGAGCAGGGAACCCTTCTGCATGAGGAATATCTAGAGGACGGAGTTCGCATTGTGGCGAAGTTGCCGGCCCGAATCGCGCCGCGTCTTGAGCGCTATCGTACGGAATAAACGAGTTCTAGTACGCCTAGAATGACAGGCTGATGGAGCAGGTAGAACGGTAAGGCATGCCGCCCGAGGACTGAGAGCGCCGGGACGGGATTGGCGTATGCCCATGCTGGCGCTTCGAGGCTTGATGCTTGTGCTGCCCGGGCAGCAAAAAAGCCGGTAAGGTACATAAAGATAAACGGAATGAGCGGATAGTAGTCTCCCGAAACAAAATCCGGGCTCGGGAATCCAAGCCATGCCAGGTAGGGGAGTGGGTAGACCGCTTTTGGAATGCCCTAGGCGAGGGCAAAAAGAACAAGACACGCCGCGATGCCCCATGAGCCCGGTATTTTTTGGAGTAACGGACGGGTGAGTGCAACTACCGCAGTGCACGCCGCCATGCAATAAATGATGCCAAAGTTTACCGAATCGTCGACTGATACCAGTGTAGTTGCAATCCATACGATCAAGGCTGCGGCCGCGTATTTGAGGGCGCGCTTACCGTTATTGCGCGAGAGCGTGCACATCCAACCGGCGATAAACAAAAATACCCAGCTGATACTAGCGCGCCAGATAACCTGGAAAACCGTTTCGGTAAACCATGGCATATCCCATCCATATAGGTAGGCCAAATCGTAGCAAGCGTGAAAACCTGCCATCGACAGCATCGTAAACCCGCGGACGGTATCAAATATGGTGATGCGTTTTTGCATTACGAGAACCGGCGCATTAAACCGACAACCTTACCCAAAATAACAGGGTTCGTCGCATAGATGGGCTCCATAGTGTCGTTCTCGGGCTGCAAGCGCACGCGCCCCTGCTCCTTGTAGAACGTCTTGACGGTCGCCGAGCCATCGATCATGGCCACGACGATTTCGCCGTTCATGGCGCTCTTTTGCTCGCGAACGATAATGTAATCACCGTTGTAGATGCCGACATTGATCATTGAGCTCCCATGCACCTCAAGGATAAAGGAGCCCTGGTCTGTGGCGATTTCGGTCGGGATGGTAAAGGTGTCCTCGATATTTTGCTCGGCCAGAATGGGAATCCCAGCCGCGACGCGACCGACGAGCGGCAGCGAGACCGTTCCGCGGGGAGCCGTGGGCTCATCGGATTTGGAAATCGAGACAGAGGAACCGTCCTCATCAAAGAGCTCTAGAGCGCGAGGCTTGGTGGCATCGCGCTTGAGTAGCCCGCGCGCCTCCAGGGCAGAGAGATGGGCGTGCACGGTGCTGGGGGAGGAAAGGCCCACGGCAGAAGCCATCTCGCGCACGCTGGGCGGATAACCCTTCTCCTGCTGATATTCCTTGATGAAGTCGTAAATTTGCTGCTGACGCTTGGTAATTTTGCGAGCCATCAGGGCATCCTCTCTACCCATGTCAAACAAATGTTCGAATTTTGCTTGACAGGAACAACTGTTCGAAGATAATAATAACCGAACATTCGTTCTCGCGCTAGACATTTTTGTCCGCGCGGCTTGATAAAACTGTTCTCAGCAAAACACGCGAGAGGAGAACATGATGAACGTAACGAATATGGTCCAGGGAAACCTCGCCCTTAAGCTCGAGACGCCTGCAGAACCCACTTTTACGGTTGTTCAGGGTGGCCGCTCCGGCTTTCAGCCTTTGACCGTAAAGCCTGCGCGCAATCAGCAGGCTGTAGTCGCGCCGGCCCGCGTTGCCCCGAAGGTTCCGACGATTGTCGCCGTCGCCGTTGCGCTTACGCTCTTCTTTGTCCTCGCTATGTCGGTCTTTAGCGCTCGTCACGCCGCGTATGCCGAGTCCGTTTCCAACATTACCTACGAGACCATTCGCGTTCAGCCTGGCGATTCTCTTTGGTCGCTTGCCGAGGAATATCCAATCGAAGGCCTTTCCACGCAAGAGACTTCCGACATGATCCGTAGCGTCAATCATCTGGAGCATGGTTCGCTCGCCGCCGGTGCGCATCTTAAGGTTCCTGATCGTTCGTAATCATTATCGCGCTGCGCATGGTACCCTTGTTATCGTTTAAGAGGAGGTACCATGCGCTGTCCCAAATGCGGCAAGGCACATACCCGCGTCGTTGATTCCCGTATGCAGGAGTCAAATAACACCATTAAGCGTCGTCGCGAATGTTGCTCGTGTAACTATCGCTTTACAACGTTCGAGCGATGCGAAGACCCAATCGAGGTCATTAAGTCAGACGGAACCAAGCAGCGGTTCGATCGCAATAAGCTGCTCGTCGGCTTGATGCGCGCCACCATCAAGCGCGATATCGACACTAAGAAGCTCAATGAGATTATCGATGACATCGAGGTCGAGCTGCGCTCTCGCACACTGACGGCCGTTACGTCCCATGAGTTGGGTGACATGGTGCTCAAGCGCTTGGCCAAGATTGACAAGGTGGCGTACATCCGCTTTGCCTCGGTCTACCGCGATTTCAAAGACGTCGATGAGTTTCTGCAAGAGCTCGACAAGCTAAGGTGATTCCATGTCCAACATTACCGTCAACATAAAGCGTCTCGATCCCACCGTCGAGCTTCCCAAATACGCCCATCCCACTGATGCCGGCTTGGATTTGCGCTCCAACGAGGACTGCGTCCTGAAGCCCTTCGAACGCCGTCTGGTCTCTACGGGGCTGGCCATCGCCCTGCCCGATGGCTACGCCGGCTTCGTCCAGCCCCGCAGCGGCTTGGCCATCAAGCAGGGCCTGTCTATAGTCAATACGCCGGGCCTCATCGACGCCCACTACCGAGGAGAACTCAAGGTTATCCTCATCAACCTGGATCCCACCAACGACATCCAAATCAACAAAGGCGACCGCATAGCCCAACTCGTCATCCAAGAAGTCCCCACGGTCAACCTCGTAGAAGTAGAAGAACTAGACAAAACCGACCGAGGCAAAGGAGGCTTCGGCTCCAGCGGCATCGCCTAGGGCGCTCGTATCCCTCCCGCCCGGGGCTTACCTATATCATTCCATGCTCAAACATTCTCGCGTCGCTTCGCTCGCTGCGAAACTGCGCGTGGAACGATATAGGTAAGCCCCGGGCGGGCGGCTACTCGCTTGAAACAATATTTACTTTTCTAGTAAGTCGATGCGATGAAGGGTCGCCTCCTTTGTCGCATCGACTTACTGTATTTATATTTTCTGGTTCCCCTTTGCAGATTCTACTGGAGGGGAATCTGGTATAGCTGCTAGTACGTAAACGCAGCTTACCTGCGGGAGGCCCCTATATATCGTCCCACGCGCAGTTTCGCAGCGAAGCGAGAATGTTTGAGCATGGGATGATATATAGGGGCCTCCCGCAGGTAAGCGGACATAAAGACGCTAGCGGATATGCGCGGGTTTTCCGCCCCAGTAGAAGCGGCAGAAGGCTCTTTTGCGCTTTTGGGGTTTGCCTACGAGCTCTATGGTGGCGATGGCGATGTCTTCGGCTGCGTGTGGGCGGCGTAGTACTTCGCCGTTGATGAGCAGTGCCTTGAGCGACTCAGGATGATCGTGGAGATGACGCAACGTCACGATGAGCTCTCGTGCGGTGGTGACATGCATGCTGGCGCCCATGCCGGTGAGCATGGTGGTGTTGGCCTTTTCCTGGCCATAGGACTTGCCCAGCAGGATCATCGGCAGGTGTGCGCACAGGCATTCGGTGACGGTGAGTCCGCCCGATTTGAGAATTGCGAGGTCGCAGCCGTGCATAAGCGCTGCCATATCATCGACATAGTCCAGCACCGTGACATTTTCGAGCTTCATGGCATCGAAGAGCGTCTTGAGACGGGCGGCGTATTCCTTATCCTTGCCCGGCAAAAAGACAAAGTGCATGTCTTCGAAGCTGCGTAGGAAGGGGAGGGTGCGGTCCATCTCCGCGCGAAAGCGAACGTACGGTTGAGGCAAGCTGGCACCGGCCATTACCAGCACGACGGTCTTGTCGGTGGGGAGGTTGAACTTGGCTAGCTCTTCCTCGCGATCGTAATCCGTGTCGAATCCGGCGCGAATAGGAATGCCGGTAATGCGAATCCTTGCTTCGGGAACCTTACGGGGGCGGAGCGTCTCGGCCATAAACTCGTTTGCCACGCAGAATAGGTCGGTGTCCTTATGGGGCCACCATCCCTCGACTTCGTAGTCGGTCGGTACGCAGATGACCGGATAATCGATACCCGTAATTACGCGGGCGCCCACGGCAACATTGGCTGCTGTGATGTGCGTTGCAACCACGGCTATGGGCCTGCGGCTACGAATATATTCGTTGAAGGCGGGGAACATAATTCGCGACCATGCCGTTCCGCCACCCCAGAGAAGATGTCCCGTAAGCGTATATCGCCAGGTCAGGTCGTAAATGGGGCGCGTGGCTCCCGTAAAAGAAGCCGCGGTCTTATTGCCGTCGAATTTAATACGTCCAAAATCAAGGATATCGAGCACTTCAATCTCAATATCCTCGGGGATGCCATTGGTGCCGCGGATGAGGTCGAATGCCTGCGCTATCGCATTTGCGGCGGCCTTGTGGCCCGAGCCAACGGAGGCGTGCACGATGGTCACGAGAGGTTTTTGCTGAGCCAGGAGCGTGGTTTGCTCCGATTGGGGAGTGCTGTGCGTGAGCAGGGGAGCGTCGTCACTCGTCTGCGCCTGGTCCATCGATAACTCCCCTTCAGCTTTGTAATACGGATTTATCATTGTAGTGCATGAGTGTCACGTTCACGTAAATTTGGGTACGAGCGCAAAGAACGACAACGTTTCGACGAAAGGACGCTTCATGACTACCGATAAGCCGATCGATGTTGCGATTATCGGTGGCGGCCCCGCGGGCTATGCTGCCGCCATTTATGCTGCGCGTGCCAACCTTACGACGACCGTGATTGAGCAGGGCATGTCGGGAGGGCAGATCGCCACAACCAATGAGGTCGAGAACTATCCGGGTTTCCCGCTCCTGAGTGGCGCCGAACTCGGCGAGCGTTTTCAGCAGCATGCAGAGGGCCTGGGAGCACAGGTTACATGGAGCATGGTTACGGGTATCGATTACGATGCCGATGCAGCGTTGTTTACGGTGCATCACGATATGGGCGATACGCTGGCCTCGAGCGTTATCGCTTGCATGGGTGCCACGCCGCGTCCGGCAGGTTTCGCAGGCGAGGATACGTATCGCGGTCGTGGCGTTTCATATTGCGCAACATGTGACGGCATGTTTTTCCGCGGCAAGCAGGTTTTTGTAATCGGTGGTGGCAATTCGGCATGCGAAGAGGCTCTGTTCCTGTCCGACATTGCCAACAGTGTGACCATCGTGCTGCGCCGCGACCAGTTCCGTGCGCCCGATGGTGTTGTTCAGAAAGTACTCGCAAAGGACAATATTACAGTTAGGTACCAAACTAGTATTGTGGAGCTATCGGGCGAAGCCATGCCAACGACGATTACCTTTAAGGACAATGCATCCGGCGAGACTCATACCGAGTCATTTGAGCCCGGCTCGTTTGGCATCTTTGTTTTTACCGGAACGCAGCCCCATACCGAGCTTGTTGAGCATCTAGTCGATCTGGCGCCTGATGGCGGCATTCTGACTGATGAATCCATGGCGACCCGCACGCCAGGTCTATTTGCCGCTGGCGATATCCGTTCCAAACGTTTACGCCAGGTTGTGACCGCTGTTTCGGACGGAGCCATAGCGGCAACGAGCGCATACGCGTTTCTCCGTGGATAAGTACGATAATATATCTTATGTAAGGTTGCTATCTTTACACAAAGTGGTTGGACGATGCATCAATGTGTTGTCCAACCACTTTTACTTGCCGGCTATGTGGTATGCAAAACTAGATAACCTAGAATACAATATAGTAAATGAACGGAGGACCTTTATGAACCACGTTAAACACGTTATTCCGATGTCCGATTCGTCGGTCAGTATTAAGCCTGAGGATATTCAGCCCACGGTGCTGCCCGATGCATTTATTCAGTCCGAAATCGTGTGCAAACTCAATACGTTGAGTCTGTCGCGCTATGACCAGTTGCCCAATGTGACGCTCTATCGCGACCAGGTTATTGAGTATGTTGCGCTGTGGATGGAGCCGCTGTCCATTTGCGTTGAGCAGCCCGTCATTACGCCATCGATGATCAACAACTACGTGAAGGTCGGCCTGGTGCCTGCTCCGGTTAAAAAGCAATATGGCCGCGAGCAGATTGCCCGCCTGATCGCTATCTGCCTCTTTAAGCAGGTGTTACCTATTGCTGCGGTGCAGGCACTCTTTAACATTCAGCGTTTGAGCTACGATGCCCCGACGGCCTTCGATTATGTGGTCGATCAGCTCGAGGCATCGATTCGTTCGGCGTTTTCCGTCGAGCAGACGCCGGTTCCCGATACGGCGCATCAGGTAACGCGTGAGTCGCTGCTTGTGCGCAGTGCGGTTTCATCCTTCGTTTCGAAGGCGTACCTGATGAGCTATCTAAAGTTTAATGGGTTTAATAGCTAGCCAACGTATATAACGGGCGGAGCAAAGGGCCATCTGTCACTTTGTCCCGCCCGTATTTTTGCTTGGTTGGACGTTATTGGCCCGAAGCCACGCCCATGCCGTAGCCGATAATGAGCCCATGCATTTCGGCATAGTATGAATCTAGCCCGTTACAGGGCATGATGATAGTCTTGGAGCTTGGCCAGCGCTCCACAATGCGGCTGGCAAGTGCCTGGGCGCCTGTCTCATTTTCCACATGGTCGATGACGACCTCGCCGCCCGTAAAACCCTCGGCTTCCATGGTGTCGATGATCTTGTTGAGCATCTTCTTTTCGCCATGCGTGTGACCGACGAGTTCGATTTTACCGGCCTCACTCGCCGTGCCCAAAATGCGGATATTGAGCTTGTTGGCAATGACGCCGGCTGCCTTAGGGATACGTCCGGCTTTGGCCAGGTTTTCGTAATTGCACAAGCTGAAGAGGATTTTGCTGTTCTGCTCAAGGCTATCGAAGTATGCGCAAGCGTCCTCGAATGAGACATCCGGATTGCTTGCAAGATAGCGGTCGAACAGCAAGAAAATGAGGTCCATTTTGCCGCCAGCTGCGCGCGAATTGACAAGATGAATATTGCGGTCCGGTTCCTCGGCAAGAACCATATCGCGAGCCGTGACTGCTGCGTTGTAGCTGCCCGACACGCCCTCAGAGATTGGCATGCAGATGGTCTTGTCTGCCAATTTGAAGAGCTCGGCCCACTCCCCTACGCTGGGACAAGCGCTCGAAGAAGCGTTCGTCTCCGCCTGAACAGCGCAGTTGAGCTCATGAACATCGAGCGAAAGGTCATCGATGAATTCACGCTCCCCCACTCGAATTTTGAGGGGCGCAAATGCAAAGGTGGTATGGGGCGCGGTCGGTTGCCAATCGCGGAGGTTGCAGCTTGAATCGGAGATAAGTGCCCAGCTCATAGAGGGTCCTTTCTAATTGTTCCTCAACAATTATAGCCATCTTGCAAACTGAATGTACGGCTATCTAGTTTTGAATACTAGATAGCCGTACAAGATTAGAGAAAAAAAGAATGGACCTCGCGACTTAAAGCCACGAGGTCCACATTCACACGCTGTGTAAGATGACTTAGTAACGCACGAAGATATAGTTGTTGTTCATGCCGGCGGCAACGGAGCTGATGATAACACCCGTGTTGTAGTCGGAAGCATGAATCATCTGACCACCACCGATGTAAATGCCGGTGTGGTACGAGTTGACCACAACGTCACCGGGCTGCGGATCGGACACACGCGTCCAGCCCATAAAGGTACCCGTGGTGCCCAGGCGGCAATAGCGACCAGTGAGGCAATAGCTAACAAAACCAGAGCAGTCGAAGCTGTTCGGGCCAATTCCGCCCCAGGAATAAGCGCAACCAAGCTTGCTGTATGCACGCGAGACAACAGAACCACCATCGACGGACTGGCTCGGAGCAGAAGGCGTCGGAGCCGGAGCAGGCGTGGAGGGCTGCGGCGTCGGAGCAGGTGTCGGCGTAGGAGCCGGAGTGTTGCCGCCCTGGTTGTTGTTATTGCTGGTCTGACCACCGTTGTTGGTGTTCTCGGTCGTACCGGCAGTCTCGTTGCTCACCGTGGCCTTCTCGGCAGTGCTGGCGTTGATGCCGGCCTGCAGCGCGGCGTTGGCCTCGGCCTCTGCGGCAAGCTCGGCCTGCAGCTGCGAATCCAGGGAGTTTACGACGTTCTGGGCTTCAGCCTGCTGGGCGTTAAGCTCGTCGACCTTCTTTTGCGTGGTGGCGACGTTCTTCTCCTGCTCGGCCTGCTTATCGGTGAGCTGCTGCTTAAGCTCCTTGACCTCTTGAATGGTCTGAGCTTGCTTGTCGGAAACTTTGCCGTAGTAGAACAAACGGTTGAGCATATCGCTCAGATCATCGACACCCGTCAAAACCTGAAGCAGGCTCAGACCGCCGGTTTTGTACTCGCCGGCGACATAGGTCGAGAGCTTGGCCTGACCATCGGCGATCTCCTGCTGCTTTTGCGTGATCTCGCCGGCAGTCTGATCGAGCGCCTGCGTCTGCGTGGCAAGCTCATCGTAAATCTGCTGGGTTTGGGTGCCGATCTGCTCGAGTTTCGTACGAGCAGCGGCAAGGTCGGATGCGGTATCGGCGTAGGCAGGAGCCGCGAGGCCCAAGCCCAAAACACAAGCGAGGGTTGCCGTAGCAGCGCAGCGTGCCATGTTTTTGTGCGTGTTTGCTGTGCGCATGTAGCTTCCTTTCCAGTAACTAAGGGTAACGGCTAGTCTACCGTCACCAGGCTAAAGAGCTCAACATCGTCGTCAGTCGGCGTGAGCTTCTCGCGCGGGTTGAGAAACGCAAGCTCAAGTATACAACCGTAACCGATAAGCTTTGCGCCCATATCTCGCACCAGTTTACCTGTTGCCTCGACGGTTCCGCCCGTCGCGACCAAGTCGTCCAGAATCAACACGGTATCTTTAGAGCTGATAGCGTCGGCATGGATCTCAATTGAATCGGTGCCGTACTCGAGCTCATAGCTCTGGCTCACCGTCTTGCGGGGTAGCTTGCCCGGTTTACGTGCGGGAACAAAGCCGGCGCCAAGGGCTACAGCCACCGGTACGCCAACCATAAAGCCGCGAGCCTCGGGTCCCACGACCTTGGTGATTCCCATGCCGGCAAAGTGCTCGGCGAGGGAATCGGTCATGGCTTTGAGCGCCTCGGGATTGCCAAAGAGCGGCGTGATGTCTTTAAAGATGACTCCGGGCTCGGGATAGTCGGGGATGTCGACGATTTGAGATTCGAAGTCGTACATTGCATGACCTTTCAATGGGTTGCCGGATAAGCGGCGGCGGTTATTTGCCCGCCGTGGCGGTGCCGGAGTGCGAAGGGGCGACGACCTTGAGCGGCTTTACGAGAGAATCCTCGTGCGAAGCCGGCGTGGCTATCTCTTCGTTTTTGGCCTTGGTGGACTCGGAGCGAGCGATTTCTTCATCGAGTGCATCGATGTCGGCATCCTCGACCACGGCGTTGAGCGACTCAAAAACGCGGTTCTTGAGCAGTGCCGTATGCACACCCTCGGTGAGGTCGTGAAGCTTCTTAAACGCACGCTCGAGCTTGGCGTCGCGCTCGTCATCGGAGGTATCCATTCCGAGCATGCTCACGAGCACCTGCTCAAACATCGAGGACTCGCGGTTGGCGGAAGACACGTACTGACGCAGGTTGCGCGGCTCGATATGGAAGCGTGACAGCTCGGAGCAGTAGCGGATGATCGGAAAATCGCGACCATCGACGAGCTCACGGTTCTGCGGACTCTTGATGATGCGAATGAGGTCGTTCTCGGCGAGCGAGCGGATAAACGAGATCTCGACGCCCAACATATCGGGAATGGTCTCGATGGGATGCAGCTTTTGTTTAGTCTCCTTGGGCTCCGTCTTGAGCGGAACATCGGACAGCAAGCCCACCTCGTAGGCGAGCGTTGGCAGGTCCGTGGCGTTTTCCAAGCGCTGCTTAATCACGTTGAGCGGCATGTAGCGAGTCTTCTGCAGGTGCAGAATGACCTCCAGGCGATCAACGTCCTCCTTGGAGTACTGACGGTATCCCTTAGGCGTACGATGAGGGGTAATGAGCCCCTCATCTTCTAGAAATCTAATTTTTGAGTTCGAAAGATCGGGGTATGCGCCTCGAAGTAGGTTGACGACTTGGCCGATACTCAGATAGTTGCGTTCGGCCATGCCCTACTCACCGGTTTCGATGCGCTCCGGCGTGCTCTCGTGGTAGATGAGCGTAAACGTACCGATCTGAACGGAAGAACCGTCGTGCAGCGGGGCCGCGTTGACAATGGCACCGTCGACCCAGGTGCCATTGAGCGAGCCCAGGTCCTCGATGCGGGCGCCGAGGCCCTCGCGAATAATGCGCGCGTGGCTGCGCGAAACGGTCATGTCATTGAGGAAGATGCCGTTCGCAGGATCGCGGCCGATGGTGGTCACGTCGTCCTCGAGTTCAAAGGCGGCACCAGTCTGCGGACCCTTGACGATGGACAGAACGGGGGCGGTGATGCGCACGTTGGCCATGAGGTCGGGAACGGTGACGTCGCTTGAAGGCACGCGGAATACGCAGGTAGCGTCAGCAGTCTTATCATTCTGAGGCATATTGTTAACCATGTTGTCCATGACAACCCCTAACTTATCGCGGACGTGCCGCAAATAATGAACCGTACGTAATCATACCCCAACGAATCAGTCTTCGATTTCGGGGTTCAGAAAGTCGATGTCCTCGTCCTCGGGATGCGCGAGAGCCTGTTTAATGGCCACTCCGCCCTTAATGGAATAGATGACAGCCGTGAGCATGGAGAAGATCACGCCGCCGTACACAAAGAAGATGCCGAGGGGCACCGAGCTTCCGTTGAGGCCCGGGAAGGCCGTAAGGGTTGAAGGTAAAAGATGCAGGCCGTCAATAACGGGGAACCCGAGCAGCATGAGCGAGAAGCCGGTCATGAGCAGTGCAGTGGCAATCTTTCCGGGAAAGACGACATCGATGGGGCGACGGTGATAATGACGCACGATAAGCGTGCCAATGCCCAGATAGATGTCGCGGCCAATAATGAGCACGCAGACCCAGATGGGCAGCTCTCCGCGGACCACCAGCCCCAAGACGCCGGTGAACAGCAGCGCGCGGTCACAAATGGGATCCATGACCTTGCCGAGCCACGAGACCGTCTTAGTCATGCGGGCGATCTGGCCGTCCATCCAGTCGGTGGAGGCGGCAACGGCGTAGATTACGATGGCGATGACGCGGTTGTTATCCGTCACAAACAGGTACAGAAATACCAGGGTGAGGATCAGGCGCGTAAAGGTGATGAAATTGGAGATCGTAAAGATCTTATTCGACGGGTAATCGGAAGTGCCGATAAGCTCCTTTTTGATCTTCTTTTTGATGCCCACAGGACTCCCCCGCTGGTTAACGACAAAACTTTCGATACTATACCCGTTCCGGCGATGTCTATCCAGCGTAAGCATAGAGAGTCCAGACATGTGGAGGGCGCTTATGGGCGGCGGGGATTTTCGCATTCGTGTACATCAGTCTCCAAACATGTCGAAAAATGTCGTTTTTGGAGGTTGACGTACACGTTTTGATTCGGTGATTACATCGATCGGGAAAGTTGTTGCCTCAAGCAAATTAATCATGATGTGCGGGTCGAGAAGAGTTTGCGCCAAAAGAACCCAACGGCCGTTACGGATTCGTTAGAAACGCGTCCCACCATGGATGGTGAACCCGAAAGGTAAGGCGCGCGGGCACGGCGATTCGGCCCGCGCGCCCGGAAGAGAAAGGACGAACCCATGGGTTACATGCTCGAGACGCGCGGGCTCACCAAGCGCTTCGGCCGCGGCGACCAGGCGCAGGACGCCGTGGCCGACGTGAACCTTCATATCCGCGAGGGCGAGGTGTACGGGCTGCTCGGCCCCAACGGCGCCGGCAAGTCGACAACGCTCAAGATGATCTGCGGGATGCTGCGGCCGACGGCCGGGGAGATCCTCTT
>CAJMOP010000013.1 GCA_905215115.1 uncultured bacterium
CTGCTGGCGTCGGGCGCTCGCGTGACGGCGACTTTGGGATCGCTCGTGTGGTCTGGGTCGCTACCGGGTATTATTGCCGCACTGGCGTTGGCGCTGCCAGGCATAGCCGGCGTTGCCGCGGGGGCACTTGCGCGCGATCGGCGCTCGGGCTTCCTGCAGGGTGTGCTTGCGCTTTCTGCCTGCGAGGTTCCGGTGCTGGTTGTGGCTGCATGTAGCGTATTTTCCCAACGTGCCGTGATGGGCGGCCTTGTTGCCGCTCTGGTTGCAACCTATACGCTTACGTGGTTTTTGCTTGCGATGGGCTTTGCCTTTGAACTTCCCGTTTCGGCACCGCGACGCACAAAAGCCCAGATGGCGACTCCGCTTGCCGGTGGAGCCGCAGCTGCCCGTACTTTTGGCGGACCTGTCGAAGTATCGTCCGATTCTATTTCTACGACCAAGGAGGCCTAGGTCATGGCATCTCAAGTTGAGCTCACCCCATGCGGGGCCATGTTTGACATCTTTAAGCGCGCGGCACATTTGAGCCATATCGAGCTGTGCGGCTTGGTGCTTTCGTCCCGTCCGCTCGCCGACGGCCGCAGCCCGCAGAGCCGAGCCGCCGATCGCTCTTGGGTTTCCCGCTTTATCGTTCGCGCGCCGGTCGGCACGCTTCAGCAGCGCTACTTTGCCGAATACGGTACCTCGGCTGCGCGTATTATGTCGCAACTGGCCCTGCGCCAGCGCAATCCCATGGACTCCACGGCTGTGATCAATATGGTGTGCGGTCCTGCAGGTGAACCGATGGTACGCGCGCTCGAAGAGTGCCACCAGGACACGAATCTCTATCGCAACGCGCTCGATCGCCTGTCCCAGGCGGCGGAACTCATGCCCGCCGAGCGCGCCGAGGCCGTGCTGGTGCTGTTTGTCGCCGTCGGTTGTTCGGCGGATGTGCGGTCCTCGGTGAACTATTCCATCGACTACGCACACGCGACCTGTGGCGGAGGCACATCCACGCCGCGTTCGCTTGGCATGTCGCTGACTGCGGGCGAACGCGAACCCGCCCCGGCGCACCCCTTGGGCTTGCTGCGCGTGCAAAACAGTTTTGTCGTGAGCGCCCCGCGCTGGATTCAGCCGAGTGAGCAGGGTGTTGAGATTGGCGCGCTGGCCACTGGTGAGGGCGATATTACCGACGTCGGCGACGATGTCTCGGCCCGCCATGCCCATATCTGGTGCGATGCTCAAAATATCTGGCACGTCGAGGACTTGTCGTCCACCAACGGAACCGTGGTGGTAAACGGGGCCACGCGCGTCTGCATTCAGGTCGAGCCCGGCCGTTCCGCCCAACTCAATCCCGGCGACGAGCTCAAGCTCGGCGAATCCACTACCTACGCCATCCTCTTCGGTGCTCTCTAGCCGGCAGATAGGGACGTTCCTTTTCTGCCGGCTGGGGACACTCCTTGGCGCGCCAGAGTCGGTCGCCTGGGGATGGAGAGGCCATTTTGGCCCTTGGCAGTCACCCGAGGTAAACCTTTACCGCCCGCCTATATTTGCCGAAATTACACTTGACGGCGGGGTACAATAAGCCCGCATGCGGATTTCCGTTGCGGGCGCTTCCCATCGCCGGGGCGTGCCCGGGAGCATCCGGCATGCGGTCTTTGCGGCGCTCGGTCATGTGCAAGACGGGCGGTCGGGTCTGTGGGGCGCATCAGTTGCCCCTCGCCTCGGCATGTCTTCTCTCCACGCCACGTACCTGCTGCTGAGCCTGCCTGCCAGATGATTGGAAGCAACAGCGTAAATCCCATCACGCCAACATCCCGGCGATCGCCGGGGCCTGTATACCTATATGAGAGGAGAGGGGTATATGGCGCGTAAGTTTAAGTCTATGGACGGCAACGAGGCGGCCGCATATGTTTCGTATGCGTACACCGAGGTAGCGGGAATCTATCCCATTACGCCGTCCAGCCCGATGGCCGACCATGTCGACCAGTGGGCGGCCCAGGGTCGCAAGAACATCTTCGGCACCCCGGTCAAGGTCGTCGAGATGGAGTCCGAGGCAGGTGCAGCCGGTACTGTTCACGGTTCGCTGGGCGCCGGTGCTCTGACCACCACCTACACGGCTTCTCAGGGTCTGCTCCTGATGATCCCGAACATGTACAAGATCGCGGGCGAGCAGCTCCCGGGCGTCTTCCACGTCTCCGCGCGTTGCGTCGCTTCCCACGCCCTGAACATTTTTGGCGATCACTCCGACGTCATGGCCTGTCGTCAGACCGGCTTCGCCATGCTCGCCGAGGGCAACGTCCAGGAGGTCATGGACCTCTCGCCGGTGGCTCACCTTGCCGCCATCGAGGGCAAGACCCCGTTCCTTAACTTCTTCGACGGCTTCCGCACCAGCCACGAGATCCAGAAGGTCGCCATGTGGGACTACAAGGATCTGGCCGAGATGTGCGACATGGACGCCGTCCAGGCTTTCCGCGACCACGCGCTCAACCCTGAGCACCCGCACACCCGCGGCAGCCACGAGAACGGCGATATCTTCTTCCAGAACCGTGAGGCCTGCAACAAGGTCTACGACGAGCTCCCCGCCGTCGTCGAGGGTTACATGAAGAAGATCAACGAGAAGCTCGGCACCGATTACGGCCTGTTCAACTACTACGGCGCTCCCGATGCTGATCGCGTCGTCGTGTGCATGGGCTCCTTCTGCGACGTGCTCGAGGAAGTCATCGACTACCTCAACGCTCACGGCGAGAAGGTCGGCCTGGTCAAGGTTCGTCTGTTCCGTCCGTTCTCCATCAAGCACTTCGTCGACGTTCTCCCCGAGACCGTCCAGAAGATCGCCGTCATGGACCGTACCAAGGAGCCGGGTTCCATCGGCGAGCCGCTCTACCAGGACGTCGTCTCCGCTCTCTACGAGGCCGGCAAGACGGGCATCAAGGTCGTCGGCGGCCGTTATGGCCTGGGCAGCAAGGACACGCCTCCCGCGTCCGCGTTCGCTGTCTTCGAGGAGCTCAAGAAGGACGAGCCCAAGCGCGAGTTCACCATCGGCATTGTCGATGACGTGACCAACCTGAGCCTGCCCGAGGCCGAGGATGCGCCCAACACCGCAGCCCCCGGCACCATCGAGTGCAAGTTCTGGGGTCTGGGTGGCGACGGTACCGTCGGCGCCAACAAGAACTCGATCAAGATCATCGGCGACCACACCGACAAGTACGTCCAGGCCTACTTCCAGTACGACTCCAAGAAGACCGGCGGCGTCACCGTCTCGCACCTGCGCTTTGGTGATTCCCCGATCCGCTCGCCGTACTACGTGACTAAGGCCGACTTTGTCGCTTGCCACAACCCCAGCTACATCGTTAAGGGCTTCAAGATGGTCCGCGACGTCAAGCCGGGCGGCACCTTCCTGGTCAACTGCCAGTGGAGCGACGAGGAGTTCGCCGAGCACATGCCCGCCGTGGCCAAGCGCTACATCGCGAACAACAACGTCAACGTCTACCTGATCGACGCTATCGACCTGGCCGCTAAGGTCGGCATGGGCAAGCGCACCAACACGGTGCTCCAGTCCGCCTTCTTCGCGCTGGCCAAGGTCCTGCCCGCCGAGGACGCCCTGCAGTACATGAAGGACGCGGCTACCAAGTCCTACATGAAGAAGGGCCAGGCCATCGTCGACGCCAACCACAAGGCCATCGATGCCGGCGCTACCGCCTTCCGTAAGTTCGAGGTTCCGGCCGACTGGGCAACTGCCGAGGATGCCGCTCCCGTCGAGCTCTCCGAGGAGACCAAGTCCGCCATCGCCCAGCAGGTCAAGAATCTGCTCGAGCCCATCGATCGCATGGATGGCGACAGCCTGCCCGTTTCCGCCTTCGTCGGTTGCGCCGACGGCCAGTTTGAGCTTGGTGCCTCCGCATACGAGAAGCGCGGCGTCGCCGTCGTCGTTCCCCACTGGGACGAGACCAAGTGCATCCAGTGCAACCAGTGCGCCTATGTGTGCCCGCATGCCACCATCCGTCCGTTCGCGATGACCGAGGACGAGGCTGCCGCCGCGCCCGAGGCTACCCGCACGCTCGACGCCATGGGCCCCAAGGCCAAGGGCATGAAGTTCACCATGGCCGTGTCCCCGCTCGACTGCATGGGCTGCACCAACTGCGTCAAGGTCTGCCCCAAGGGCGCCCTCGAGATGGTTCCCACCGAGCAGGAGATGGACCAGCAGCCCGTTTGGGACTACATGGTCGAGAACGTCTCCGAGAAGAAGGAGCTCATCGCGGCCAACGTCAAGGGCAGCCAGTTTAAGCAGCCCTACCTGGAGTTCTCTGGCTCCTGCGCCGGTTGCGCCGAGACCGCCTATGCACGCCTGGTGACCCAGGTTGCCGGCGACCGCATGTTCATCTCCAACGCCACCGGCTGCTCCTCCATTTGGGGCAACCCCGCTGCCACCGCTCCTTACTGCAAGGACAAGGACGGTCACGGCCCGGCGTGGAACAACTCCCTGTTCGAGGACAATGCCGAGCACGGTCTGGGCATGGCCGTCGGCTACGAGGCCGTTCAGCACAAGCTGATCGCCGCTACCCAGGACATCATCGCTGCCGATGGCCCGTCCGATGAGCTCAAGGCCGCCGGCCAGGCTTGGATCGACTCCGTCAACGACGCCGAGGCCTCCAAGGCCGCTGCCGCTGCCTACGTTGCCGAGCTCGAGAAGTGCGGCTGCGACGCTTCCAAGGCGATCCTCGCCGACAAGGCTTACCTCACCAAGAAGTCCTTCTGGATCTTCGGCGGCGACGGTTGGGCCTACGACATCGGCTTCGGTGGCCTGGACCACGTCCTGGCTTCTGGCCACAATGTCAACGTCTTCGTCTTCGACACCGAGGTCTACTCCAACACTGGCGGTCAGGCCTCCAAGGCCTCGAACCTGGGCCAGGTCGCTCAGTTCGCCGCTGCCGGTAAGGTGACCAAGAAGAAGTCTCTGGCCGAGATTGCCATGAGCTACGGCTACGTCTACGTGGCGCAGGTCGCCATGGGCGCCAACCCGGCTCAGACCCTCAAGGCCATCCACGAGGCCGAGGCCTACGACGGCCCGTCCCTCATCATCGGCTACAGCCCCTGCGAGATGCACTCCATCAAGAAGGGCGGCATGCAGAACTGCCAGGCCGAGATGAAGAAGGCTGTCGAGTGCGGTTACTGGAACCTCTTCCGCTTCAACCCCGAGGCTGCTGCCGGCAAGAAGTTCTCGCTCGATTCCAAGGAGCCCGCGGGCGGTTATCAGGAGTTCCTGATGAACGAGGCCCGTTACGCTTCGCTGACGCGTTCCTTCCCCGAGCGCGCCGAGGAGCTCTTCAAGGAGAATGAGCAGGCCGCTATGGACCGCTATCAGCACCTGCTGAAGCTCAAGACGGTGTACAACGAGGCCTAGGTCTCCCACCGCAGGATCTGAGGGCTAACCTTCGCGGACGTCCTCGGACATGAAAGAACCCCCGCTGCGCACTACGTGCGGCGGGGGTTCTTTCGTCCTGCGGAGTGTCCGCGAAGGTCAGCCCTCAGATCCTGCTACGACTACGTCCTCGGATTGTGGGGCTGAATGAAGGACGTGGCTGTGGGGGTGCCTTGTCCCGGTCGCTGTTTCGCGGCGTGGCCGCGAAACCACGCGCCACTTTGGGCATGGAGGGCTAGCTGATTGTGGCCTTCTGCTGCCCCAGTGCTGTTTCGCGCTTTGCGCGAAACATCGCAGCACTTTGGGCATAGTGGGGGAGTTGGTTGTCGCTGCCTTCTATCCCCTTGCTGTTTCGCGCCTTTGGCGCGAAAGGCGCAGTACTTTGGGCGTGGGGGCTGGCTTGCGGACTCAGATGACCTAGAGAGATATGGGTGCAAACGAGAAATCGTTGTTGGGGTCGTCCTTTTCCATAAACTCATCGAGACAGAATGTCATATAGATTGGAACGTAAAGGATCTTGCCCTCTTTGCAAAGGTTTTCGTGGCTCAGCACAACGGCCTCGGGAATTTTGTACTCGCCCACACTCATCAAACGGTCGAGGGCTGCATGTGCTCGAACTTTCTTGCCCGATTTGACTTCGATTGGGACAACATGCCCGCGGGCACCTTCGATTACAAAGTCGACTTCACCGACCTCACGCGTTTGGTAGTACCACGTATCTGCTCCGAGGGCAACGAGTTCCTGTGCGACCACGTTCTCATAGAGGCCGCCGAGGTTGGGGGTTTTCATGTCAAGGTAGACGGCGCGTGCCGTGCTGCCGGGATACCGCGATGCGAGCATACCTGTATCGGACTCGTATAGTTTAAAGGCCGTCGTTTTCTCCGTCCTCTTGAGAGGGCTTCGTGCCTCCGTCACCTGGGGGACCATCAATCCAACGCCTGCGTTCACCAGCCATAGGAAATCCTGCTCGTATTTTTGAAGACGAGCTCCCTCGCCTAGAGACGAGACGATAAAGCGATGGGACTCCGCCTCAAGCTGAACGGGAATTTGCTCGAAAATGGAGCGAACGTTAAACGCTCGAGTCGATGCATATTTAGAGATATCGCTTTTGTACTGATCGACTAGCTGAATTTGAAGCTCACGCGTTCTCACGAGCGAATAGCCCGAATCGATATAGTTCTGAACGACCTCCGGCATGCCGCCGCAAACGATATAGGCTCTAAAGTTTTTGAGCATCGCCTCATGAATATAGTTTTCGACGGGACGTCTCTCGACAAGGCGGCTGCGAATATCTGCAAGCACATTTTCGCTGACGCTGTTTGCCCAACAAAACTCTTCAAAATCCATCGGCCGCATAACAATGTGCTCGACATACCCTACCGGAAAAGAAGAGATCCCCTTAAACTCAGTCCCAAGCATAGACCCCGAGAAGACATAGCTAAAGCGTCCGTCCTCGACCAGCGCCTTCATAAGTGTAACGATCTGCGGATACTCCTGAATCTCATCGACGAAGATAAGCGTGTCTCCTTCAACAAGCGGTGCATCCGCAAGAAGGGCCACACGGTTGATGAAGTCAATGGAGTTCTTAGCGCCAACAAGTACGTCTCTTGCCTCGGCATCAAGTAGCAGATTGACCTCATAATACGAAGCGTAGTTGCTCTTTCCAAACGCGCGAATCGCATAGCTCTTGCCAATCTGACGCGCACCGGTAACAAGCAGGGCCTTATGGGAGTTATTCTTCCAGCTCAAAAGCCTATCAGTGACCTTGCGGCGTAGCATTAAAACACCTCATTGACAAAAATTGGCAAATAGATTTGCCCCTAATCATACAAAAATTGACAAATAGATTTGACCCAAATCATACAAAAATTGGCAAATAGCAAAGCTCACTTAGGCCTCAAAGCCAGCGAGCCAGCACGGTACTTTGCGAAAAGGCTGGCGGCGCCGTTGTTGAGGGTGGCCAGGTTGGCAGTGGCGCCGTTAGCGTTCTCGGCTGCTTGGGCGCGCAGGAGCGAAAGGGCGTCGGCAGCGTTCATGCAGAAGCCGACGGTAAAGTTCCATACTGCGAACTCGCAGTCGCTTGCCGCGGGGTGAAGCGCGATCGGCTATCCCTTATGTTGGATGAAAAGCCCCATGTTTTTGCAGGGGTGCATACTCGTCAAATTAATGTATAGAATCGCGTATAGTGCGAGTAAGATATTGCGCTGTCCGTTTTGTGTTTAGCAAAGATATAGTTTGCATAATCTGGTCTAATCCCTGCTCTATTTAAATAAAGTTGCACGTAAATGGCGTAGATATGCCTGAACTGGGCTTCTTTACGCTGAGCGGGTAAAATCGACCGTTCGCCGCTTAGGTATTTTCAAAATGAATAAAATGAGCGATAAAGAGAATATAAACCTTAATAAACTCGCGTATCGCACGGACGCGGGTTATTAATGGGTTGTAGGCCTTTTACAGAAAGGATTCCAGCAATGTCTAAGCCTCTTGGCAAGCCCGATCGTATTGTCGTCGCCCTTGGCGGCAACGCCCTCGGCAACAACCCCGTCGAGCAGATCGAGGCCGTGAGCAACACCGCCCACGCTCTCCTTGGTCTTATCGAGCAGGGCAACGAGATCATCATCACCCACGGCAACGGCCCGCAGGTCGGCATGATCCAGAACGCCTTCGCCGCTGCCCACGATGCCATCGGTACCCCCGAGATGCCGCTGCCCGAGTGCGGCGCCATGTCCCAGGGCTACATTGGTTATCATCTGCAGCAGGGCATCGGCCGCGAGATGCACAAGCGCTATAAGCGTTGGCACGCCGCCACCGTCGTCACCCAGATCGAGTGCGATCCCGACGATCCCGCGTTCAAGAACCCGACCAAGCCGATCGGCCCCTTCTACACCGAGGAGCAGGCTAAGGAGTTCATGGCCGAGGATCCCTCCAAGGTCTTCGTCGAGGATTCCGGCCGCGGCTGGCGTCGCGTCGTCGCTTCCCCCGATCCCAAGAAGATCGTCGAGGCTGACTCCATCCTCAACCTGCTCGACAACGAGTTCATCGTCATCGCCTGCGGTGGCGGCGGCATCCCCGTCGTCCGCGACTACGAGAACAAGGGCTGCTACAAGGGCGTTCCCGCCGTCATCGACAAGGACCTGGGCGGCGAGCTGCTGGCCGAGGACTGCGACGCCGACGTTCTGTTCCTGCTGACCGCCGTTGAGCATGTCGCCATCAACTTTGGCAAGCCCAACCAGGAGGAGCTCGAGGACCTCACCGCCGACGAGGCCGAGCGCCTGGCCGACGAGGGTCAGTTTGGCAAGGGTTCCATGGAGCCCAAGGTCCGCGCTGCCATCAAGTTCGCGCGTTCCCGCAAGGGCCGCACCTGCATCATCGGTGCTCTGGACAAGGCCGCCGAGACCATGGCCGGCCTCTCCGGTACCCGCATCCACGAGTAGTCTCTACTCTGTTGCATCTCTCGTGGGCGCCAGGCAAAGCGCCCACAAACTAGCCTCTCTTCATGAGCTCCGCAGTCCGCTCCGACTGCGGGGCTTTTGCTATTCACCTAGTCATTGGGGACAGACTTAAATGACTAGTAGTAGGCCCACATGGCTTCGATTTCGTTGAGGACCTCCACCACGCCCCAGCGGCGGGCGCTGCGGCTGGCCGAGTTGGGGTCGTAGACGCCAATCTGGTTGGCATCGTCGATGCCGTGGAGCACGATATAGTGGCCTACGTTGGTAAACGTGCCGGGGCGCACTGCGGCGATGACGGGCGCACCCGAGCGAAGTGCTTGGGTAATCGATTCGCGATCGTTATAGAGCTGTGTTCCGTTGAGCCCCAGCTGCCACGCACCGCTTGTCATAAACGACCACTCGGTGGCACCAGTGGGGGCGTAGTTGCCGGCTTCGGCCAGTGCGCATATATCGACCGGCGTCTTATCGGTATGGCCGGTCTTAAAGATATAGACCATGGTGAGGCAAGTGGGACCGCAAGCGTTTTCGCGAATAGTGCCACCGGCATAGGGCAGCTCCGACCATGCGGGGTCAATTTGGTAGATGTGGGGCATGGTGCCGGCCTGCCATTGCGAGCGCGGGGTCGAAAAGGCAAATGAGTAGCCGGGCGCGACGGGAGCTTTAAGCAGCTTGTCCTCGGCAGTGGGCTCAAGACCGGCTGATCCGTGGGAGATGCAGGATCCCAAAAACACAAAGACGAGGCAGGCGGCGATGGAGCAAAGCGCAAGGCGTAGACGGCGGACCGGAAGCGCGTGGCTTGTGGTGTGCGACGCGGGGTGAGGGGCGGAATTGCCGCGATCGCGTTGAGGTCGCGAAAAGGAGCGTTTGACGTAGTAGTCGGTCTTATGTCGATCGTAGCGGCGTGGCTGCGATGTGTCGGTCTGGCGTTGGCGTGTGCTCATACTCACGCGGTCTGACTGCTGCACGGTACGGCTTTGCTGCCGCGAAGAAGCCCCGAGCTGCTCTTGGGGGCGCTGCGGGCTGTCGTTGTCGGAGGTGCTTCTGGGCGTTGGCGTGGTGCGGCCGGCAAGGCGCACGCTTTGTGGCCGTTGGTCGCCGTCATTGTATCCGTATGCCATTCGAATCACCTTGCCTCATGTGTAACTTGTCTATCCTACATAAAAAGATGCACGACACATGGGCATGTGCGCCAAAAGCCTGACAAATGGTATGAACGTTGCCGCGCCGCGCGCCAAGCGTCACGGCAACAGGTCTTCAAAAGCAGACAAGATGAAAGCGTCCAAGACGAATGACGTCTTCTGCCGTTCGTCCCAAAAACGGCGCCGCTCGTTTTACAGTTCTGCCTTCGGTCGAGCCACAAGCGGCGTTGCTGTGCCAAGGCCGTATCTTAAAGCCACGAAATTAAAGCGCGCGGCAAAACAGGCTGCGCAAGGGGTGACGCCAAGGGGCGTCAAAAAGGAAAGGAGGGGAACAATGGCGGACAAGAACGCAGAAGTTGCAGTCGAGGGTAACGGTGGCATGAAGAAAACACTCTCGCTCTGGAACTTCTTTACCATCGGTTTCGGTGCCATCATCGGTACCGGTTGGGTTCTGCAGGTCGGCGACTGGATGGTCGTGGGCGGCGGTCCCGTTCCCGCTATGATCGCATTCCTCTTGGGCGCGATCTTCCTCGTGCCCGTCGGAGCTGTTTTCGGTGAGCTCACGGCTGCTATCCCCATTTCGGGTGGCATCGTCGAGTATGTCGATCGTAGCTTTGGCCGTACGCTGAGCTACATCACCGGATGGCTTTTGGCCCTGGGCAACGGCATCCTGTGCCCGTGGGAGGCCATCGCCATCTCGACTCTCGTGTCCGAGATGTTCGGCAGCCTGCCCGGTCTTGAGTGGCTGCGCGCCGTCAAGCTCTACACCATCCTGGGCGCTGACGTTTACCTGTTCCCGACGCTGATCGCGCTCGGCTTTGCAGCCTACGTCATCTTCCTCAACTTCCGCGGTGCCAGCTCGGCCGCCAAGCTCCAGGCCTTCCTGACCAAGGCCCTGCTCTGCGGCATGCTGCTCGCCATGGGCGTCTCGCTGTTCACCGGTTCGCCGGAACACGCCATGCCCGTGTTCTCCCAGGTCACCGGTGCTGGCGGCGGCAAGCCCGCTACCGAGGGCACCAGCCTGTTCGCCGGCATCGTGTCGGTCCTGGTTTTGACCCCGTTCTTCTACGCCGGCTTCGACACCATTCCTCAGCAGGCTGAGGAAGCAGCCGAGGGCCTCAACTGGAACAAGTTCGGCAAGATCATCTCCCTGGCCCTGCTGGCCGCCGGCGGCTTCTACATGGTCTGCATCTACTCGTTCGGCACCATCCTCGACTGGCATGAGTTTGTTAAGAGCCCGGTTCCCGCGCTTGCCTGCCTCAAGGGCATCAACATGCTCCTGTACCTGGCCATGCTCGTCATCGCCACGCTTGGACCCATGGGCCCGATGAACTCCTTCTACGGCGCCACGAGCCGCATCATGCTCGCCATGGGCCGAAAGGGCCAGCTGCCCGAGAAGTTCGCCGAGGTCGATCCCAAGTCCGGTGCTCCCAAGCTCGCCTGTGTCGTTCTGGGCGTCATCACCGTCGTCGGTCCGTTCCTGGGCAAGAACATGCTCATCCCTCTGACCAACGTGTCGGCTCTCGCCTTCATCTTCTCCTGCGGCATGGTCGCCCTCGCTTGCCTGCGCATGCGCTTCACCGAGCCCGACCTGCCTCGTCCCTACGAGGTGCCCGGCGGCAAGTTTGGCATCAGCCTCGCTATCGTTGCCTGCGGCACCATCATTGGCCTGCTCGTGATCCCGTTCTCTCCCGCCTCCCTCAACATGGTGGAGTGGAGCATCGTGATCGGCTGGCTGGCTGTTGGCCTGGCCCTCATGGCCTTCACCAATTCCCGCAAAAAATAACGCCTAGCCGGGGCGGATCGGGTGCGCGGAATCCTCTCTCCCGCGCACCGAACCCGGCACCACTTGGGTAGCTTTGTGAGGCCTTAACCCAACACGGCCTCGCCCACTATATGGATCCATAAGGAGGAACCATGTCCACTAAGTATGCAATCGTTGGCGGCAAGCTCATCGACGGTACCGGTGCCGAGCCGGTCGAGAACTCCCTCGTTCTCGTCGACGACAATGGCAAGATCGAGTACGCCGGCACTATGCAGGACCTTCCTGAGGGCGTTGAGGTTATCGATGCCGCCGGCAAGACCGTCCTTCCCGGCCTGATCGACACCCATCTGCACTTCTCGGGCAACCTGACCGACGATGACACCGATTGGGTCATGCAGCCGCTCCTCGAGAAGCAGGCCGTCGCCGTCAAGCAGGCCTACGACTGCCTCACCCACGGCCTCACCACCGTCTGCGAGATCGGCCGCTTTGGTATCCAGATCCGCGACTGCATCGACAAGGGCGTCTTTAAGGGTCCGCGCGTTCTGGCCACCGGACTCGGCTTCTGCCGTGTTGCCGGTCACGGTGACTCCCATCACTGCAGCCAGGAACTCAACAAGGAATCGCACCCCTGGGGCGATCAGGTCGACGGTCCTTGGGATCTGCGTAAGGCCGTCCGTCGTCGCCTGCGCGAGAATCCCGATGCCATCAAGATCTGGGCTACCGGTGGCGGCATCTGGCGCTGGGACTCCGGTCGCGACCAGCACTACTGCTCCGAGGAGATCCAGGCCGTGATCGAAGAGGCCAAGTTGGTCGGCATCCCCGTGTGGAGCCACTGCTACAACAACCACGCCGCTGCCTACGATTCCGTCCGCTTTGGCTGCGAGCAGCTGATCCATGGTTTCGATATCGATGAGCGCACCATGGACCTCATGGCTGAGCAGGGCACCTTCTTCACGCCGACGATCGCCTTCCTGCCCACCTGGTACGCCACCTATCCGCCCGTCTACGTCCCCGAGCTGCACGACAAGTACGAGGGCACCCTGGTCGAGAAGGAGCTGCAGCGCAACTACGACTGCCTGCGCGAGGCCAAGAAGCGCGGCGTCGTCATGACGATCGGCTCCGACTCCTTCTCCTTCGTCACCCCGTACGGCACCTGCTCCATCGAGGAGATGTACGAGTTCGTCGACAAGATCGGCTTCACCCCGGTCGAGACCATCACCTGCGCCACCCTCAACGGTGCCAAGATGTGCCACATCGAGGACGAGACCGGTTCCATCGAGGCCGGCAAGTGCGCCGACCTGCTGGTCGTCAACGGTGACGTCGCCGCCGACATCCACGTGCTCAACACCGACAACATGGACGTCATCATGAAGGACGGCTGGATCGTCGAGGCCGGCACCTTTGGCGAGGCCAACAAATACAGCGCCTAAGATACCGTTTGTCGATGACTGGATGTAAAACACAGTTTTTGATTGCATAATGCAATGGAGAGGGTCGCTTGCGGCCCTCTCCATTGCTATGGGTGCGATAGATAAAAGGGGATGACGGTGGATTTAAACAGGCTGATTCTGGGCAAGAGCTACAATTCTACCAAGGTCTTTCGTACGGCCCAGCATGTGGTCCAGGCCATCCTGCTCGGTGTTGTCGTTCCGGCGCTTATCCTGCTGCTTATCTGGGATTTAACCGATAATCCCAATCCCGTTCCGGGCGTTGTCGTCATTGCCGGCCTGGTCATGCTGTGCTTCTTTTTCTCGTATGTCTTTGTGGTCCCCGACGACCTCACATCGAGCGCAACCGACCGTACGCTCGCCATCGCATCAAAAATATTCGCCTACACGTCGCGCGGCCTTACGCCCGAAGCGGCCCTGGGCGCCTCTAAAATCATTCTGTCCGAAACTATCGCCTCGGCCATCTGCTTCACCGACGGCAAGCAGGTGTTGGCAAGCTGGGGCGAGGACTCGGCAAAGTGCCCTGCCGGCACCCCGGTCGTGCTCAAGACCACGCTCAACGTGATCGAGTCCGGCGAACAGAGTGTATTTTCGCGCGACGCCTCCAATGAGACGGGCGGCTATTTTCCCCGCCTGCGCGCCGGCATTGTCGCACCGCTTACTGTGCGCGGGCATTGCGTGGGCACGCTCGAGCTGTATTACCCCCGCCTGAGCAGCATCGATATGCGCCAGACGGCGTTAGCCTCGGGCTTTGCCGATCTCATTTCCACGCAGCTCGCCAGCTTTGAGCTCGAGCGTCAGGACGAGCTCACGGCCCGCGTTGAGCTTCGCGCCCTGCAGTCGCAGGTCGACCCGCATTTTCTCTTCAATACCATCAGCACGATCGTGTCGCTCGTTCGAACCGAGCCCGACAAGGCACGATCGCTGCTGATCGACTTTTCCAATTACTACCGTCAGACGCTTTCTGACTCCGATACGCTCACCACGCTCGAGCATGAGGTGGAACAGGGCACTCGTTATATCAATCTTATGCAGGCCCGGTATGGCGACGGCCGTCTGCGCGTCTCGGTCGACACCGACTTTGAGGTGCGCGACAGCCTGGTACCGCCGTTTATCTTGCAGCCGCTGCTCGAAAACTGCATCAAGCATGCGCAGCGCGAGACCGAGCCGCTTACTATTCATGTTAGGGCTTTTGAGACCGATGACGGCCTGGAGATCATCGTCGAAGATGACGGCATCGGCATGAGCGAAGAAGTCTGCGCGCACCTGTTTGAGCAGCATCGTCGAGAGGAGCCCGAGAGCATTACCGCCGACGGTTCCATCAAGCGAGGCTGCGGCCTGGCACTCTTCAACGTGCTTCAGCGCATCCATTTCTTTTACGGAGAAGATTCTGGCATGCGCGTGAAGTCCCAGGAGGGCGTGGGGACGCAGGTCATCGTTGAGTTGAACGGCGAGCCGCATGAGCCGGCGCCGATGACGGTGTAGCGCGCGGTTGGATTGAGAGAAAAAGAGGGGAAGCGCATATGTCCGAAGACTGGAACATCTTGGTGGTTGATGACGAGTCCCCTATTAGGGCTGAGCTACGTTATCTGTTGGAAAAGGATGCACGTGTGGGACAGATTGCCGAGGCGGGCAATGTCACCGAGGCCGTGGAGTCGATTCTGTCGAACAAGCCCGACGTGCTGTTTTTGGATATCACGATGCCCGGCCGCTCGGGAATTGAGCTAGCCGAGACGCTGCAGAACCTAAAGACGCCGCCGGTCGTGGTGTTTGTGACGGCATTTGCCGAGTATGCGGCCGATGCCTATAACCTCGATGCCGTCGATTACATCGTCAAGCCAGTCGAGGATGCCCGCCTGTCAAAGGCGCTCGACAAGATCGAGACCGCTCTGGGCGCTCGCCGTGTCGTCCATGCTCCGAGCCAGCCATTGCGCCTGACGGTGGATCGTGGGGGTAAAAAGGTGTTCATTCCCGTGGCGGATGTCTGCTACTTTGAGGCACGCGCCGATTTTTGCAACGCCGTCTGCGCCGAGGGAACATACCTGATCAATGAGTCGATTTCCTCGCTCGAGCGGCGCCTGGCCTCCGAGGGCTTTATCCGTGTCCACCGCAGTTATCTGGTCAATTTGGAAGACGTGCACAATGTCGAGATCGGCTCCACGGGCCTGATGGAGCTCAGGCTCGATCGCGTGACCTCGACGGTGCCCGTGTCCCGCCGTCGCGCCGCCGAGGTTAAGACGCACCTGGGGCTTGCGTAAGCGGTCCGCACGCCACCGTTTACCGCCGCAGGTTTGGCACGGGCGCGCGGTGGGCATAATGGGTGGCATCGAATGAAATCGAAAGGATCATTATGCCTGCGCTCATTACGCATCATCTGTTTGGCGAGGAAAGCATCGACCGTCTTCCGCAGGGCGTTATCACGTCCGACGAGGAGCGTATTGCCTTTATCCTGGGCAACCAGGGCCCCGACCCGTTTTTCTTCCACATGCTCACGCCGCGCGTTTCCGATTGCACGTTGCTTGCTCAGGTCATGCACCGCTCGCGTATGTCGCGCCAGTTCTCGTGTCTGCGCGACGGCGTGTCACACCTGCAACCGCGCGATGCCAACCTGGGTCGCGCCTTTGCGCTGGGCCTGCTGTCGCACTATGTGCTCGACCGCAATGCCCACCCCTTTGTCTACGAGCAGCAGTTTGGCATTGTGGACTCCGATCCCGAGCTCGAGGCTTCGGGCAGCCAAGTTCACGCCGTGCTCGAAAGCGACCTGGACGTGCTGATGCTGCAGCTTAAACGTGACGGGGCCACGGTCGAGGATTATCCGCCGGCGGGCGAGATCGTCACGACCGACCGCATCAATCGCGTTGCCGGCGTGCTGATGAGCTACGTCGCCGGGCGCGTGTACGGTATCGACATCCCGGCGGGGGAGTACGCCGGCGCCGTAGCCGACATGCAGCTGCTCTACCGTACTATCGAGCCGGCCGGTTCGGCCAAGACGCGCGCGATTGTCCTGCTCGAGGGCTTGGTGCACGATTATTCGCTGCTCGACGGCCTTGCGCACCGCGTGACGACCGAGCTGCCCGAGCGTACCGGCAACCTGGGCCACTTGGCATGGAAGAACCCCTTTACTGATGAAGTCTCGACCGAGAGTTTCCCCGAGGTCTTTGACCGCGCGCTGGTCGATTACGAGTGCACGGTCGCCCGCTTTATCGAGACCGGCGATATGGAAGCCGTGACCAACCACGTCAATTACAGCGGTCGCGTGCTCGGTGCCGACGAAGAGTTCGACCGCGAGGAGTAGGGCTCGTGCGTGCCCCTTTGCCGAATCCTTACCGGCGCCTCTGGACAATTGGGGTACGATGAACTAACTGCATATCGGGCGAATACGAAGGGGCCCTGTCCATGAAATACACCAAGCTCGAGCGTAACTGGGTTATGTACGATGTGGGCAACTCGGCCCTCGTGCTGCTCAATACCTCGGTGGTGCCCATCTACTTTAACGCCATCAATACCGGTGCTTCCTCGGCAGACCTGGTGGTCGCTTGGGGCAACGCTCAGACGATTGCCTCGCTAGTCATTGCCATGCTCATGCCCATTCTGGGCGCGCTTGCCGATTACGCTGGCAACAAGATCAAGTTCTTCTTGGGCTTCTTCCTCACGGGCCTGGTCCTTTGCCTGGCGCAGGCTATCCCAATGTCCGCCATGGCATTTTTGACCGTGTACGTGCTGTGCACCATCGGGCTTAACTCTTCTATGACGTTCTACGACGCCATGCTGCCCGACATTACCACCGACGAGCGCATGGACGCCGTGTCCAGCTCGGGCTATGCCTGGGGCTACATTGGTTCCACCGTACCGTTCATCATCTGCCTGGCGCTTATCATGGGTGGCCCCGCTCTCGGCGTCCCCACCATGCTGGCAACGCGTCTGTCGTTTATCATCACCGGTGCCTGGTGGCTTATCTTTACCCTGCCGCTCATTCGCACCTATAAGCAAAAGTACGGTCGCGAGCGCGGTCCCCAGGACACCATCGGCCACATCGTGGGCGGTGTGTTCTCCGAGGTCGGACACACCATGCGCGAGATCGCCCACAACAAGACCGTGCTGGTCTACATGATCGCGTTCTTCTTCTACATCGACGGTGTGCACACGGTCATTTCCATGGCAACCAGCTACGGCTCGGCTTTGGGTATCGATTCGACCCAGCTGGTGCTGGCACTGCTCGTCACGCAGTTTGTGGCCTTTCCGTCCGCCATCATCTACGGCAAGCTCGCCGGACGCGTGGGCACGCTCAACATGATTCTGGTGGCGGTCGCCGCCTACATGGGCATTGTGCTGTTCGCCGCGTTCTTCCTAAAGACCGCCTTTGAGTTCTGGGTGCTTGCCATTATGGTCGGCCTGTTCCAGGGCGGCGTGCAAGCGCTCAGCCGTAGCTACTTTGGCCGCATTATCCCTAAAGAAAAATCCAACGAGTACTACGGCTTCTTTGACATCTTTGGTCGTTATGCAAGCGTCATGGGCACCTTTCTAGTGTCGGTCGTCACCTCGCTGACCGGCAACCCGTCGCTGGGCGTCCTTTCCATTGGCGTGCTGCTGGTTGTTGGCTTTATGCTGCTGGTTCGCCTGTCCCGCATGACTCAGGCGGCGGCGTAAGGCAACCGGGCTCAGTACAGCAATTGTGCCTATCTGCAGTACTCTTTTGGAAGTAGCCGCATAAATCATTCTGACTTCCGAGCAATGTTTAGCCCAAGTGGGTATGATGGAATCAGCTAGGTCGCGGGGCGTCGCCTGTGTTTGGCGGCGCCCCGTTTTTGTGTTGCAAGGAGGGTAAAGGTATGAACGCCACGGTTGTGATCCCAACATATTGGGCGGGCGATGATACCCAAGCAAACGCTCCCGGCACCTACGATCACTCGACGTCGCTCAACGCCGCCAACCCGGAACTCGATCGCTGCTTGACTTCACTCGAACAGGTGCGCGACATTCCGCGCATCATTCTCTTGGTGGTCTGTCCGGTTTCTGTCACGCCCGACGTATCCCATCGCGTGCACGAAATCGTTAATGCGCATCCCACACTTAAGGTCACCGTCGTTACCAATACTCAGGCTTCGCGTGTTGCCGACCGCGTGGCACAGATTGCGCCCAAAGGCTCGGGCGAGTGCGTGAGCCTGCGCGGCTACGGCGCCATCCGCAACATGGGTCTTGCCTGCGCGGCGGTGCTGGGGCACGACGCGGTTGTGTTTTTGGATGACGACGAGACCGTCATCGATGCCGACTTTATGAAGCGTGCGACCTATGCGCTGGGCCAGCAGACGCGTCAGGGCCTGCCGATTTTAGTCAAGAGCGGATACTTTTATGATCGCGACGGGTCGCCGCTGGCTCCCACGGACAAAGCGGGCATTTGCCATCGCTGGTGGACCAAGCGTATCGAGTTCAATCGCTGGATGAAAAAGGCGCTCTCGGGCACCCGCATCTCGCGCTCCAATTACGTGTGCGGCGGTCTGATGGCCCTGCACGCCCGCGCCTTTACGCGCGTGGCCTTCGACCCGTTTATCACCCGCGGCGAGGATCTGGACTACCTGTTTAACATGCGCATGTTCGGCTATGACGTGTGGTTCGATAACGAGTGGGCCGTGCGCCACCTGCCTCCCGAGTCCGAGAAGCGCTCGCCGCGCTTTATGCAGGACGTGTACCGTTGGTACTACGAGCGGGCCAAGCTGACGTTCGCTGCGCACCAAAAGGAGCTCGTTCCGGTTACGGCCGCATCACTCATGCCCTATCCGGGTCCGTGGATTTCGCGCGAGCTCGACGACCGCGTGCGCAAGACCGCCATGGTTCGCAGCATGTTTACCCGCGAGCACGAGGGGTATCTGCGCATCTGGCGTCATGGTATTGACGAGGCCAAGACCTATGCCCGCCAAAACGCCGCAAGCTACCTGCGTTTTCAGAGTTTCTGGCCCAAGATTATGGACGAACTTTGGCGCGACGCACAACTGATTAGCATCCTGGAGGGGGCTGAATGATCGACCGCCGCGCCCAGCGCGATAATTCAATTTCAATCTTTCGTATCATCGCCGTTGTCTGCGCCGTTTGCGTGTTGGCGTACTTTATCTTTGCCCTGGCGACTGGCATTGAGCCGATTGCCACGGTGATTGCCTGTGCGTTGCTGTGCATCTTCCTGTGCATCTTTATCTTTTTGACGCTCAATCCCGATTCGGTACGCTCCCAGTACACCGAGGAGACGCTCTCGGTTGCCTCGGCCATGCTCGAGGACATTAAGGGCGGCCTGACGCAGGAATCGGCACTTTTGGTGTGCCGGCGTATCCTGCCCGAGACACGTGCCATGACCGTTGCCATCACCGATGAGGGCAACGTGCTGGCCTGCGCGGGCGAGTTCGAGGAAAAGCTGCTGCCCGATTCGCCCATCCACACGCTTGCCACGCGCTACGTCATTGAGCACGGCATCGTGCAGTCGTTCAACCGCGTGGTGGACGTGGTGGGTTCGGATGGCTCGCACAACCATGTTCCCGCCGGTATCATCGCGCCCATCAAGGTGGGCGACCGCACCGTCGGCACGCTCAAGTTCTACTACAAGACTCCGCGTGCCGTCGACCGTACCCAGTATGCGCTCGCCTCGGGTTTTGCCGAGATCCTGTCCACGCAGCTCGCCATCCACGAGCTCGAGGTGCAAAAGGAGCTCACGGCCCGTGCCGAGGTTCGTGCCCTACAAGCGCAGATCAATCCGCACTTTCTGTTCAACACGCTCAACACTATCGCGTCGTTTACGCGCACCGATCCGCTGCGTGCCCGCGAGCTGCTGCGCGAGTTCTCCTCGTTCTATCGCGCCACGCTCGACAACTCGGGGTCGCTTATCCCGGTCTCGCGCGAGGTTGCCCAGACCAAGCGCTACCTGACGTTTGAGAAGGCGCGCTTTGGCGAGGACCGCGTACTGGCGACCTTCGATGTCTCCGAGGATGTCGAGGACACGTTGGTCCCGGCCTTTGTAATCCAGCCCATCGTCGAGAACGCCGTGCGGCATGGCATGGGCGATGACGATGCCCTGCGGATCGACGTGACCGTCCATCAAGACGGCGACGACGCAATCCTGATTGCCGTAGCCGACAACGGCGTGGGCATGGACGAGGGCACCGCCGCCAGGCTGTTTGATGAGCGCTCCGCCCGCCCCGATGCCAGTTCCCCGCAAGGCGGCGGCGCCGGTGTGGCCATGCACAATATTTCTGAGCGCATCCATCGCTTTTATGGACCGCACTCTTATACGCGCGTCGAATCGGCGCCGGGCAAGGGCACCAAAGTGCTCCTGCACCTTGATTTGTCAGAGAGCATCTTTGACATTCAAGAGTAAAATAAAAGGCTATGGGCTCAACGCCAAGCGGCGGATGCCCGGCGTAGTTTGTTGACGAAAGGTTTAATCCCTATGCTGCGTGCGATGATTGTGGATGATGAGGCCCCGGCCCGTTCGGAACTTCGCTTCTTGCTCGAGCAGACGGGCAAGATCGGCACGATCACTGAGGCGTCGAGCGTCCGCTCCGCCATTGAGATGTTGATGGAAAGCCGCGTCGATGTCGTATTTCTCGATATCTCGATGCCCGGTGCTTCTGGTCTGCAGCTTGCCGAGGCACTGCATAAGCTTAAGAATCCGCCGGCGATCGTGTTTGTGACCGCGTATAGCGATCATGCCGTCGAGGCGTTCGACGTAGATGCCGTCGATTACCTAATGAAGCCGGTTGAGGAGGCACGCCTGGATCGCGCGATCGAGAAGGTCATGCAGCGCGCCAAGCCCGTCACGGACAGCAAGGCCACCATCGAGCGCATTCCGGTGGAAAAGGGCGGCCGTAAGGTCCTCATTCCCGTGGATGACATTCGCTTCATCATGGCCAAGGACGATTACTCCTGTATCTATACCGTCGATGATCGTTTTCTATCGACGACTTCGCTGGCGCAGTTCGAGGCCAAGCTTTGCGACTTTGGCTTCTTTCGCGTTCATCGCCGCTATATCGTCAACTTGGCGTGCGTCACAGATGTCGAGACGGTGCCCTCGGGCGCTATCCAACTGGGCATTACGGGCGTCGACGAACGCGTGCCGGTCTCGCGCCGCCGCGTTGTGCCGCTCAAGAAGGCCCTGAGCCTCTAGCACACTGGCCCCGCAGCCCTGTAGACCAATTGTCTGCGGAGCCGTGGGGCTTTTTGTATATACGCCGAATCGGTTTTGCAGAAGGGATCTCATGAACAGTGCAGGCGCCAAGCGCATCGACATCATCTCGGACACCCACGGCTATCTTTCGCCCGCGCTTCTGGACGAGCTCAAGGGCGCAGATCTAATCATCCACGCCGGAGACCTCACGTCAGAGATGGATTACGAGCATCTATGCACCATCGCCCCCGTGCGAGCGGTCCTAGGCAACAACGACTACTACCGCGACTACGGCCCGGATGTAGACCGTCTGGCCCTCTTTACCTACGAAGGCCTCAAATTCGCCGTAGCCCACTACCGTGAAGACCTGCCCGTGGGATCCGTAGACGTAGCCATCAACGGTCACACCCACGTAACCAAAGAAGCCCAAGTAGGCCGCTGCCTGGTCCTCAATCCCGGCAGCGCCAGCTACCCCAGAGGCAGCCGAGGCCCCACCATGGCCAGAATGCTCGTCAAAGACGGCCATGTCATAAGCACCAAATTTATTGACTTAGAGTAACCGCAACAAAAACGGGGGATGCAGATCGCATCCCCCGTTTTTCTTTGAGCCAAAGGCCGAAGTTCAACAAGACCATCAGACAACCCCGCCGAGGAGAACGGGGACCTCGAGCCGCGAAGCGGCGAGCAACAAAGTCTTCGAACAAAGTGACGGCAGGGAGGGTCTCCGGGGCCGGGGGCGGGGGTTAAGTTTGTCGCGAGTTCCGCACGCAAAGGAAAGCACTTAATGTGCTTTCCGTCTTGCGCAGGACTGTAGAGCAGCAAACTTAACCCCCGCCCCCGGCCCCGGAGACCCTCCCGGATGGCCCCAAAAATTTTTTCAAAAAAGTTGTTGCGCGCCGGACAGACTTCTGTGTATACTAATCCCCGCAGCGCACGCGAGCGGAAACAAACGCGAACGACTGCCTGGGGAGTTAGCTCAGTTTGGTTAGAGCGCCGGCCTGTCACGTCGGAGGTCGCGGGTTCGAGCCCCGTACTTCCCGCCAACGCAATTAAAGCCACGTCTTCGGACGTGGCTTTTTGCGTTTGATAGGACCTCGATCCCATCGGCTCCTTTCGCCCAGAAGCAAATCCTTCCAATTCCCGGACAAGTTCCGTTTGAGACATGTGTTCAAACAAGGCGTTTGTTGCGCAACACCAGTTCAACGAAGCAGGGGGTTAGGTTATACTGAATTGCACTGTGGGCCGTTTTTGATGCAAGAGGCTTCAAACACGGCATTCAGTGGGCACCCGTTTTGCTATTTGGGCGTCCATACGGTCATTGGCGTCTCGACGTAAGCTCGGCCCCGGAGCTCGTTCGAGCTGCTCCTATTCCTTGAAAGGGGAAAAATGGACATATCGAGGAAGACTGATTACGCCCTTCGCATGCTCGCGATGCTTGCCGAGGACCCGGAGCGTCTGCTTTCTGTTCGCACCGCCGCCGAAGAGGTCAATGTCCCGTATTCGTTTGCCCGTCCAATCCAGCATGGTTTGGTTCAGGCCGGTATTGTGGAGAGCCTGCGTGGCGTCCATGGCGGCATGCGTCTTAAGGTCAGCCCCGACGATGTCACCATCCGCCAGGTCGTTGAGGCCGTTCAGGGCCCCATGGTCATGAACGATTGCACCGCGCCCGATGGCGACTGCGCACGCATGGGCACGTGCTGCTATCATCCTCTGTGGGCCGGAGCTCAAGCGTTGATGCGCGACTACCTCGATTCCGTTTCGCTGGGCGATATCGTCGCTCACCGCCAGTTCCCGGCCGTCGATTCCAAGTTCGCCGACCGCGATGCGTTTCCCGAGTACGCCACCTGTACGTGCGCTTGCCGGGAGGAATAGCGCCGCATAAGGAGCATAGCCATGATTCAGGACCCCTTTCGTTCGATGATTCGTTCGGAAGGGGTCCTGCGTTATCGCGACCTTCCGTGGCGCCGCACGCGCGACCCGTACATTATTTGGCTTTCCGAGGTTATGCTGCAGCAAACGCAGGTGCCGCGTGTGGAGACGCGTATGCCCGCGTGGCTCGATCGATTTCCAACCGTGCAGGCGCTTGCCCAGGCCGCGCCTTCCGATGTTTTGGACGCTTGGCAGGGGATGGGCTACAACCGACGCGCCCTGGCGCTCCACAAGGCCGCTCAGCGTGTTGTAGAGGACTGGGACGGGAAGTTTCCACGTGAGACGCGCGACCTGGTCGCCCTGCCCGGTATTGGCCCGGCGACGGCGCAGGGCATCCGATCGTTTGCGTTCGATCTACCGGGTGTGTATCTGGAGACCAACGTGCGCACGGTCTTTCTGCATCATTTCTTTCCCGATGTGCCGGCCGTTCCCGATCGCGAGCTGGTGCCGCTGATTCAGGCCGCCTGTCCGGCGGCTCCCGGCGCGACGGCGGATGAGATCGCTCCCTTTGCCGTGCCGCTCGATGATGCCGACACACCGCGCGCATGGTATTACGCGCTGCTGGATTATGGCGCGTATCTTAAGAAGACGCTGCCCAATCCGTCCAGGCGCTCGGCGAGCTATAGCCGTCAGTCCAAGTTTGAGGGCTCGCGCCGTCAAAAGCGCGCCCACATCGTGCGCATGCTGCTGGCAGCGCGCGGTGGGCAGCCGGCGGGTATTACGCTCGATGAAGCCGTTGCAGGCGTTAACGAGATGGAGGCGGCAGCCGGCCGAGAGCCGGTCGAGCGCGAGCTGGTCGCGAGCATTCTGACCGATCTGGAGCGCGAGGGCTTCTGCCGCTCCGAGGGCGATCGTTGGCTGAGCGTATAGCTCGCCCGAATTTGAAGAACAGGATTGTAAGGTTTAGATTCTCGGCATGAGGGCATCCTAAAGACAAGGGCCGCTCAAAGCCTATGGGCGGCATGTGTTGAAGGGAAGTACACCTATGGATTTTGAGAACTCTCAAACCAAGAAGAACCTCGAGACCGCTTTTGCCGGTGAGTCCCAGGCGCACACCAAGTATCGCTACTACGCATCTAAGGCCAAGAAGGATGGCTACGTGCAGATCTCGAATATCTTTGCCGAGACCGCAGGCAACGAGTCCGAGCACGCCAAGCTGTGGTTTAAGTATCTGCACGACGGCGCCGTTCCCGACACCCTGGACAATCTGCGCGATGCCGCCGCGGGAGAGAACTACGAGTGGACCACGATGTACGACGAGTTTGCCAAGACCGCCGAGGAAGAGGGCTTTGCCGAGATCGCCGCGAAGTTCCGCGGCGTCGCTGCTGTCGAGAAGGCTCACGAGGAGCGCTACAACAAGCTTGTCGAGCGCATTGAGTCGGGCGAGGTGTTTGAGCGCGAGGGCGTAAAGGTGTGGAAGTGCCTGAACTGCGGGCACCTGCATGTGGGCGCCGAGGCACCCGAGGTGTGCCCGGTGTGCAACCATCCCAAGGCGTACTTTGAGGAGCAGGTGGTGAACTACTAGCGCTTGGCGCTGGCTGCTACGGAGCGCAGGGCGGGGAAATACCTTTCCCTCTCGCTCACGGCTCCGCAGGGTCGCGCGAGGCAAAGGTATTTCCCCGCCCTGCGCCCCGGCGTTGGGTCGTCGCGTGCTCGTTACTGAAAAGCTGATTAGAAGTTTGCGTGCCGCCCCTTTTGGGGCGGCACGTTTTTGTATGGGGGCAGTTGGGACCGTGCCGTTGCTTGGGGGTACACTGGGTAGTGTTTTTGTTGATTTGCTGCCTGATATGGGGTGTATTGGTTAAGGGTAAAAAGTCTCGGGCTCGGGTTGCTGCGGCGGGGACTCGTCTTGATCCTGAGCGTCGAGTTGTTGAGAGCAGCAAGGCTGAGCGTGCCGATAAGGAGAAAAAGGTCGGCGCACATGCTCATCCTGAGTGGGCGCCTCACCTCAATACGGCTAGCGAGGATCTGACTGCTAAGTTGTTTACTCTGATCGAGGTTATCTTGGGCGTGGTGCCCGTGGTGGTCATTGGCTTGTTCTTGGCTTCGAAAGATGCCACGAGTGTCGATAAGCTCACCGATGTCTTTTCTCAGGACCCCTCGATGGTGGTTACGTTTATCTCTGCGTGCCTGCAGCCGTTTGTGGCGTACATGTTGTACATGATCTATCGCAAATACTGCGAGGGCGATGCGGGCTTTGCCGCCGGCAACCTGATCGGTCTTTTGTGCTCCGAGATTTTGCTGCTCAATATTCCCGGCGTTATCGGCATGGGCATCTTGTTGTGGCGCGTGTGGCGCAATGTTGCTCCGCATTTCGAGAGTTGGCTGTTTGAGCGCCGTGCAATGGGCGTGCTGGTCGACATCGCGGGCTCACTCGTGATCCTAGTCCTGGCGTTTATGTGTGCCACCGCAGCTCGAGGTCTCGCGGGCATGTAATCTGCTTTCGCCGACTGCGGAGCGCGGGGCAACTGCTGGCTTTACCGCTCTGGGCGTCAGGCCCGCGGCGTATCCCTTTCCCTCTCGCTCACGGCTGCGCAGGGTCGCGCGAGGCAAAGGCATACGCCGCGGGCCTGACGGCGCGGGCTTGCCAACGAGTTTTGGCTCATAGATTGGTTTGTGTGCCGCCCCTTTGGGGCGGCACTTTTTGTGTGGGTGGACAGTTAGTTCAGATACGTATAAACCGAGCTGCTAAATAGCTGGGTTTGGAGCCTTCGGACGCCTTTAGATGACCTGAAGCGCTTGATTTTGGGCTTTAAATGCCCGTTTTGAGGACCAAATAACGCTTAACTAAGCGTCTGAACGCTTCGTTAGGGGGTCTGATTTATACATATCTGAACTAACTGTCCAGGCTGCTTCGCTTGGGGCTGTCACGTTTTACTTGAGGTCCCGGTCTCCACAATTTTCGTCAAGCTTTTGGTTAGATTTTGGTCAGCTGGCGTAAGGGTGGAAGGCCAAAAGATTGCTGGCGAAAAAAGCTCAGAGAAAGTGCTGGTAGGGGAGTTGTTGAGCTTTTCGACAGCTTTTGAGCAAAAGAAACTTTGTGGCTATTGCCGGCGATTGCGTTGTCGCGGTCATGGCGGTGCGGGATGCTGGTCGTAAGCGTCGAATGCCCCGATTTTGGAGGCCAACATGGATCTGTTTCTTGAGACTCCGCAGCAACAAGCTGAGCGCATACTGCGTCAGCAGCAACGACTCATGGAGATGCAAATGCAAGGGGTTGCCAACCAGGCACCCGTGCAAAACGTCGTGCCCGCTGCTGTACCTGCAGCTGTGCCCGGGCGTGAATCGGCGCCAGAGGCCTATTCCGTACAGCAAGATTCATATGCGCAGGAGCTCGCGTTCGACAAACGCCGCGCGCGCCGCCGCCGTTTGGGCCAGCGCCTGCGCACATTGGCGATGATCGTGCTCATCCCGCTGGGGCTTGCGGCCATCTTTCTGGTGTCGTATGCCCTCACGTGCATTCTCAACGGCGCATCGCCCAACGAGGTGCTCCAGCATTTAGCGGCCCTGGGCCAGCGCCTAGGTGACGTCATAACAACCATCCGCGCCGGCTGGGGGAGTTAGCGTTTTAGCGCCTGTGGCCCAAAATCCATTTGTCCGATTGTCGTGGGCGCCCGGTGCGTGTGGCGGGGTAAGATTGATCGCGGTTTTGATTGATAATCGATTGGGTTTGTTGGGCGGAATGTATGTCTGCTATTGATGTTGTGCTTGTTGTGATCGCCTTAGTGGCGGTGGGAGTTGCTGTGGTTTGCGCCCTGCAACTTAAGGACCTTCGTGCCGAGCTGCGGGAACGTGGCGACAAGGGCGCGGAGACGCTGGCGGCACTTGAACAGGCCAACAACGCACTCGACGCCCTTAATGTGGCGTTGGCAGAAACCCGCCGCACGGCAAACGCCATCGCGCAGCAGCAGACGACCGACGCCGCCGTAGAGCAGCAGCGCTACCTGACCATTGCGCGCGAGTTCTCGCAGGCTGGCGACCGTATGGACGACCTGCGCCGTGAGACGGCCCAACAGCTGGGCGCCAACCGCGAGGGCATCGAGTACCGCCTGGACAAGGTGCGCGAGACGGTCGATGCCCAGCTGGGCGCCATCCGCAAGGATAACAACGTGCAGCTCGATCAGATGCGTGCGACGGTGGACGAGAAGCTCTCCCGCACGCTCAACGATCGCCTGTCCGCATCATTTAAGCAGGTGAGTGACCAGCTCGAGGCCGTGTACAAGGGCCTGGGCGACATGCAGTCTATCGCCACTGGCGTGGGCGACCTTAAACGCGTGCTGGGCAATGTGAAGGCGCGCGGCATTTTGGGCGAGGTGCAGCTGGGCGCGATCCTGGCGGACATCCTTACGCCCGACCAGTATCTGGAAAACGTCGCCACCAAGCCTGGCGCCTCGGAGCGGGTTGAGTTTGCCGTCAAGCTGCCGGTGGACGAGGGCGACCCCGTGCTGCTGCCGATTGACTCCAAATTCCCGGGCGACGCGTACGAGCATTTGCTCGATGCCCAGGAGTCGGGTGACGCGGAGGCCGTCGCCGCCGCGCGCAAGACGCTCGACACCATGGTGAAGCGCGAGGCAAAGGACATCTGCGAGAAGTACCTGAGCGTGCCTGCGACCACCAACTTTGGCATTCTGTTCGTTCCGTTTGAAGGCCTGTACGCCGAGGTCGTCAGCCGCCCCGGGCTTATCGAGACCTTAGGCCGCGACCATCACGTCAACGTTGCTGGCCCCAGCACCATGGCGGCCATCCTCAACAGCCTGCAGATGAGCTACCAGACGTTTAAGCTGCAAAAGCGCACCGACGACGTGCTGCGCGTGCTTTCCGCCGTCAAGGCCGAGCTGCCACGCTATCAGGCGGCGCTGCGTCGTGCCCAGCAGCAGATCGAGACCGCGGGCAAAACGGTCGAGGGCATTATCACCACGCGCACCAACGTTATGGAACGCAAGCTCAAGGATATCGATGCGCTGGAAGACGCGCGGGAGGCCGACGAGATTTTGGGCTTGGAGCCCGCAGACTTACTCGCGGGTCAGGAAGACGAGGACTAGCCGCAACGGACGGCGGGGCGCCGGCGTAAACGCGGGGCGCGGGCGCTTTTCGCGTCGCGCTTGACTGAAGCGCACTTTAATGTGCAACAATTGCCTCTCGCCCTATCAGACGCGAAAGGAAGCCCATGTCTCAGAGAAGCACCAGTCCGCTCAAGCGTTCCACCGTGCGCCGCACGCTGCAGCGTTTTTGGGACGTTACGCGCACGCAGCCGTTGATCGTCTTTCTCTCGGTGTTCTCGTCGGCGGGCTACATCTTTTTGCTCACGTTTGCCAACACCTACGTTATGGCCCTCATCGTCGACCGCGTCCAAGCGGGCCCCGTGGCGGGCGATCAAGTATTCGAGGTCTTTGGCCCTTACATTCTGGCGCTCGTGCTTGTGAACCTGGCGGGCCAGATCCTCTCCAAACTGCAGGACTACACCGTCTACAAGCTTGAGATCGCGGGTAACTACCACCTGGCGCGCCTGTGCTTCGACACACTCTCCAACCAGTCCATGACATTCCACACCAGCCGCTTTGGCGGATCGCTCGTGAGCCAGACGAGCCGTTTCATGAGCGGCTATACGGGCTTGGTCGATGTGACGGTGTATTCGCTCATCCCCACCATCACCTCGGTCATTTGCACGGTGGCGGCGCTCGCCCCGGTGGTGCCCACATTTACCGTGATCCTGATGGGCATCATGGTCGTCTACATCGCGTTTGTCTGGCTTATGTACAAGCGCATCATGCCGCTTTCGGCCGCGACGTCCGCTGCGCAGAACAAGCTGTCGGGCGTGCTGTCCGACGCGGTCACGAACATTCTGGCCGTCAAAACCTGTGGGCGCGAGGACTTTGAGCGCGACCTATTCGATACCGCCGACCGCGCCGCGCGCGATGCCGAAACGGTTTCGATGCACGCCATGATGCAGCGCAACTTTACGACCTCGGGCCTTATCGTCATCACCATGGCCGTGGTGAGCGTGTTCGTGGCGGGCGGCAACGCGTGGTTTGGCATCTCGGCCGGCGCGCTCGTCATGATCTTTACCTATACGTACAACCTCACCATGCGTCTGAACTACGTGAGCTCCATGATGCAGCGCATCAACCGTGCGCTGGGCGACGCCGCCGAGATGACGCGCGTGCTGGACGAGCCGCGCCTGGTGGCGGACGACGAACATGCTCCCGAGCTCAAGGTGGGCGAGGGCGCGATTGATTTTGAGCATTTGAGCTTTGCCTATCGTGACGCTGCGGCGGGCGATAGCGTTTTCGACGACTTGACGCTCCATGTGGCGGCGGGCCAGTGCGTGGGCCTGGTGGGCAAATCGGGCTCGGGCAAGACGACGCTTACCAAGCTGTTGCTGCGCTTGGACGATGTGCAGGGCGGCCGCGTGCTCGTGGACGGCCAGGACGTCTCGCGCTGTACGCAGCAGAGCCTGCGCCGCCAAGTTGCCTACGTGCCGCAGGAGGCGCTGCTGTTCCATCGCACCATCGCCGAGAACATCGCCTACGGGCGGCCCGACGCCACG
>CAJMOP010000014.1 GCA_905215115.1 uncultured bacterium
CCGTCGCCGGCGCGAACGCGATCGGGAGCCCGGCCCCGTCCGCCGCATGGTCAACGCTTGGTGGAACCGTCTGCTCGGTGCCGTCTACGGCGGCGGCTTCTCCATGCAGGAAGCGGAATACGAGGAGCACGCCACCAGTCGCGACTATCTTTGGAACACCCTCGGCACCGCCGTGTGGGGCTTGGCATTTCCGCTGCTCACCATCGTGTCTACGCAGCTCGTGGGCGCCGAAGAAGCAGGCAAATTCTCCATCGCCTTTGTCACCGGCACGCTCATCATGATCGCGTGCAACTACGGCGTGCGCAATTTCCAGGTCTCGGACATCGACGAAAAGACGTCCTTTGCCTCCTACCAGCTCAACCGCTGGCTTTGTGGAGCGCTCGCCCTAGGCTGCGGCCTCATGTACAGCAGCGCCCGCGGCTATGACGCGCAGATGGCGACGATCGGCCTGGGCGTCTACCTGTATAAGGTCATCGACGGCGTCGCCGACGTGTACGAAGGCCGCCTGCAGCAGGCCGACAAACTCTACTTGGCTGGAATGAGCCAAACGCTACGCTCCGTCGGCGTCATCGCGGTCTTCAGCGTGGCGCTGTTCCTCACGCGCAGCATGCCCATCGCGGCCATGGCCATGGGCATCGCCGCGATCGCCTCGCTCGTGCTGGTCACCGCGCCGCTCGCCCTGCTCGAGACCGAAAAATCGCGCCGCGTGAGCCTTCGCGAGGTCGGCCACCTGTTTGTCCAGTGCGCTCCACTCTTTGGTGCACTGTTCTTGTTCAACCTTATCGAGAGCATGCCCAAGTTTGTGATGGAAGGCACGCTGGCATACAAATATCAGCTGTACTTTAATGCCCTGTTCTTTCCGGCGCAGGCTATTTTGCTGAGCATTGGATTTATCTATAAACCGCAGCTCCTGCGCTTGTCGAGCATTTGGGCTAATCCTCGCAAGCGTCGTCGCTTTGACCTGATTATTGTTGCCGTTATGGCGCTGATCGTGGTCATCACCGGCATGTGCGCCGCATTTATGGCAGGTCCCGGTATTTCCCTCATGAACTTTATGTACGGCCTCAGCTTTGAACGCTACCGTACGCTGGCGCTGCTGATGGTCGTCGCCGGCGGCGTCACCGCGGCCATCGACTTTATCTACGCCATCATCACGGTGCTGCGCCACGCTGGAGACGTCACCAAGATCTACCTGATCTGCTTCGCCGTAAGCGTGGTGCTGCCGGTGAACCTGATTAAGCTGCTGGGTCTGATGGGCGCCGTGGTGAGCTACCTAGCCATCATGGCCCTACTCCTGGTGCTGCTGATAATCGAGTACGCCCACATCCGCCAACGCATCGAACGCGACCGCAACCCATACGGCGCCTAATTAGCTGCCCCCGGTCACCGGAATTTGCGATGGAATCACCCCGGCTGGGGTCTCGTTGCGGACAAGATGCATCACGCAAAACTAAGTGAGTAGACTTTTGCCGAATCCCTGACCACACCGGCAAAACACAAGTCAATGACCTGCGGTTTTGTTGAGGCAAATTTGCCGGCTGCTCGGCATTTCCAAAAAAGCCTACTCACTTAGCCAGCGGGCAGCCAAATGATTTTAAAATCCCCGTCCCAGAGAAATCAATTAGCGGGCAGAAGGGCAAAAGTGGTCAAAAACCCTTCCCAAATTAGCTACCCCTTGCACCGATTATTCGCCCGGGTTGATGTTCGCGTAGAACTCCGCCCCGTCGTCCAGGCGCAGGATGCCCACGCGACCGAACTCGGAGCCGGTGGCGGCGGCGCAGTCGATATCGATGCGATCGGGCACACCGGCGGTATCCTCGCCGCCCAGGCGCACAATCTGCCCGCGACCCGACTCCTCATCGAGCCCCGCCAGACCACCGACCTCGCAATAGCGCCCAAGCGATACCGTGGGCGTGTGACCGCTAACCACGACCGGGCCCTTGCCCTCGGCAGAAAGCAGCCCGGTCGGCACATCCCAGTAGCCGTGACGAATCCACAGCAAGTCATCGGACGACTGCACGGCGAGCATTTGCTGCAGCAACTCGCGATCGGCATCAACCGCTCCCCTGCCGTCAGCGCAATCGACACCATGCTCAAGCAAAAACGCACGCGCCGCCTCGGTCTGAATACCGGCGTGCACCAGCAGGTACGGCTGCTCGGCAGTCTCGACCACCGCATAGAGCGGCAGGGCGGCAGCCCAGCGCACAAGCTCCTCGTACGCCTCAAATTCCATGTCGTTAAGCTGCTCGCGCGTCGTCCAGCCACCGTTGATATCCCAGGTCTCGGCATCGAGCGGGTCCTGCCCAATAATCGCGTCGAGCATAATCTGCTCGTGGTTGCCCTTAAGCACGCGAGCGTTGGGCAGCGACCGCACCAAGTTGATGACGCCGACCGGATCGGGACCGCGGTCGATCATGTCACCCAGCACATACAGCGTGTCGTCGGACGTCAGCGAGATCTTGGAAAGGGCCTCGTCCAGCGCGCGCACGTGCCCGTGAGCATCGGATGTCACATAGATCGCCATGGAACGCCTTTCCCTGCATTGCGGCCGAAGCCCGAAGCCACGGCTAAAACTTCAAGTTGAACTTAAACGTTATCCATTGTACTCCGTTGCAATAAAGCTGGAAAGTGCTACAAGTCGCCAACGGTCGCCGGCCCCCGCTCGCGTGTGCCAACCATGCCGCATCACCAGCACCACCAGCGTCAACGCCCCCGACCAGAGCCACACGCACCCCGGCCTCGTGTCGAAAATGCGAACGCCCGCCGCTCGGCCCCATAAACCCACCACCTTTGGGTACAAATAACCGCAGACAACTGACCGTGCCACGCCAACCACCCAGGAGCGGACACCATCCATGAACCAGATCCTTCTCTTTATCGGCCTCGTTATTATTCTGTGCCTGACCATCAAGCCCGTCGGCAAAAAACTCCCCTTCCCCACCCTGCTCATCTTTATCGCGCTGGGTATGCTGCTGGGCGTCAACGGGCCGGCTCACATCGACTTTAGCGACTACGCGCTCACCGAAACCGTCTGCAGCACGGCGCTGCTGTTCATCATGTTCTACGGCGGTTTTAACACCAACATCGACCGTGCCAAGCCCGTCGCCGCGCCTGCGGTGCTGCTGAGCACGCTCGGCGTCGTCATCACTGCCGGCATTACCGGCGTGTTCGCGCACTTTGTACTGGGCTTCGACTGGATCGGCGGCCTGCTGCTGGGATCGGTTGTGGCGTCCACCGATGCGGCGAGCGTCTTTAGCGTTCTGCGCGAGCACAGCCTTTCGCTGAGGGGCGGCACCGACTCGCTGCTCGAGGTCGAATCGGGCTCCAACGACCCCGTCGCCTACATGCTCACCGCGGTGCTCGCGACCCTCGCAGCCGGCGGCGACATCAACATTCCCACACTGCTGGCCAAGCAGATTATCCTGGGCGTGGGCCTGGGCCTTGCCATCGGCTGGGCGGCGGGCCACCTGATTGAACGCGCACACGCAACGGCCGAGGGCGCGCAGACTATCTTTTTGTTCGCCGTGGCGATCGTCGCCTACGCACTGCCGAGCTACCTGGGCGGCAACGGCTTTTTGGCCGTATACCTGGCAGGCATTGTGCTGGGCGCGAGCGACATCACCGGCAAGGTCGAGATGGCGCACTTCTTTGACACCCTTACCGAGATGGCCGAGATGACGATCTTCTTCTTGCTCGGCCTGCTCGTCACGCCCGCGCGCCTGCCGCAAATGCTGCTACCCGGCCTTGCGCTCATGGCGTTTATGCTCTTTGCGAGCCGCCCCATCGCCGTCGGTCTGCTGCTGGCGCCCTTTAAGACGAGCCCTCGCCAGGTTGCGCTCGTAAGCTGGGCGGGCTTGCGCGGCGCGGCTTCGGTCGTCTTTAGCCTCTTTGCTGTGGTGGCCGGCGTTCCCGGCGGACACGACCTATTTGACCTGGTGTTTGTGATTGCCGTATCGAGCATTGTGGTGCAGGGTTCGCTACTGCCGGCGGTGGCGAAGAAACTCGATATGATCGATGCGGCCGGCGACGTGCGCCGCACCTTTAACGACTACCGCGACGAGGACGGCATGTCGTTTGTAAAGCTCAAGGTGGGCGCTGGCCATCCGTTTGCCGGGCGCTCGCTCGCCGATATTGGCAGCGCGACGGACATGCTCGTGGTCTTGGTGCTGCGCGACGGGGCGCACCCGGTACTGCCCAACGGCGATACCGTCATCGAGGAAGGCGACCTTCTGGTGATGGCAGCCCCAACGTTCGAAGAGCGTGCCGAGGTTACGCTGCGCGAGGTCACCGTGACGCCCCGCGGTCGCCTGGCCGGTCAGCGCCTGCGCGACGTGCCGCAGGGCAAGCACCCGTTTATCGTGGTGATGCTCAAGCGCGAAGGCCAAACGATCATCCCCGACGGCAACACCCTTATATACGCTGGCGACGAAGCCGTCATCGCCACGCTGGCGTCGTAGCGGGCAGGGACAGCCGTCCCGAATTGGCTACATTTGAGCATCAATCGCCCCGACAGGGGTCTCGTTGAGGACAGTTAGCGTCTGGCAAAACTAAGTGAGTAGACTTTTGTCGAATCGCCGACCACGTCACCAAAGCACAAGTCTGTGACCTACGGGTTTGTTGAAGCAAATTAGTCAGGTGCTCAGGATTTCCAAAAAAGCCTACTCACTTAGCCGGCGGGTGGCCATAATAGAACCGCCGCGACGTCGTTGGACTCCGTTGCGACGGTTTATCATGCATTTTCGCACAGCCGTGGGCACAAACACCCCGTCGCCCCATATGACAAAGGGGCAGTCCCTTTGTCACATTAAATAGAACTTCAGCAAGAAGCTGAGGAAAAAGAAGACCGAATGAGCCACCGCTCGCATCGCAACCATGGTATAAATGGATTGCGCTCCTTTATGGAGGGCAGTCAAGGGCCGGGGGATCCCCCCGGCATTTTTGTTTTTAGGTCAACAGGAAATCGAGCGAAATGTCTCGTGTAGACCCGACATGCGGTTTCTGTTATAAAGATGTCGGTACCCTCGAATAGAGGGGCCTCCAAGAGCCGGGGTCTTACCTCCGGCATTTTTATGCAATACGAGGCCTGCCCATTAGACGACAGCCTTCTTTCTTATTTCTTTTAGTAAGCCTTTTTTAAACGCAGTACTACCACCAAAAAACTTCTGGTCAGTATTAGTCTGCTTATTCGCCTGATATTTCAGACTCGTGAACTCAATGGTACAGATATAGTCCGCAGCCTGAGCCAAATAGTAATCCGATGAAGTTGTCGGCTTATAGATAACTGCATTTTTAGCCAAAGCGTAATCGATTGCCTTGTGAAGCGCACTCGAAACCGAACCCTGTCCTCCGTCGTAGTAAATCTTCACAGCATCAAACTGCTGAAACCCACTCAAATTATCGAATATGAAATCGATGATTTCACGCCGCATCGCATCAGCGATCTGTTTGAGAGTTCGATACCGATGCGTCTTGAATACAAACACCTTGTACGAGATGGGCAAATGTCGAAACATAACTCGAAATAGTGAAAACAGCCTTTTTCTCTCACTGATGTCCAAGTCCTTGAACTGATCTTTTCCATTCATGAGAGGAGAAGCATGGAACGGAAGGAGCGGCAATCCGCTATCGGCTACCGCCCTTTCATATTTCTCTATTCCCTCAGCGATGGGAATATTTTGTTCATGAAAAACAAAGGCAACCAGATAGTATTTTTCACGAAGATCATCGCTTCCAGATTCATCAATAAAGATACTCAGCTCTCGCATGGGCAATCCTTAATAAAAAAGCCGGGGAAAACGTCCCCGGCACTTGGAAGCCCTCTCTTAAGAGATGACCACCTAATTTATACCATGAAGTTGGACGTATATTCAAGCATGAGTATAAAATACAAACATATGTTCGTCAATAGCAAAGGTGACCATCATTCAGCGTCGCCATCGACAGCAAAGTCGCGGAGGTCGAGGCCTTCGCGCTCGGCTCGGGCTAGCAGCTCTTGGGGCGACTCGTCCTCGATATCTACCACGTCGAGCATGGCGGCCGGAAAGCCCACGCCGGCTGCACTCCCCGCACGGTCGAGCAAACCCTCGCGCAGCTGGTCAACATCAACATCGATCTTCATGGTGAAACCCCCTACCGGATCAGACCCCTACTCACCAGCGTCAAGCACTTCCGCAGCAGCAACAAAAGCCGCCACCTGCTTGTCGTCCATCTGCATGGCCAAACGGCCCACGGGCTCATCGTAGGCAAACTGCACTTTATCGATAAAGCAATCCCAGGCACGCTCATCCACACGCACAGCGGCCTCGCAATACTGGCTGAGCTTTTTGAGTCCATACCAAAACGCATTCACATGGCGCGCAGGATCCTCGTCCAGCACACCATCGTAGCGCCGTCCGTTAAACTCACGCATGCGCGCCACGGCAACCTCGAGCGAGTCGCCGCCGTCGGCCGAAGCCTCGTCCACAAGCTCGGGAATCGCAACTTCGCGCCGAACATTGTGCCTGGTAGCACCGTCATACTCGCCCACCAACACGTCTTCGTCAAACCGATCATCGTAGTCGAAAAAGCTACTGCCGCAGCAAATCCCATGCGGCGAACCGGCACCAAAGGCACAGAACAACCCGCCGTCGGTAACAACGCGCCTATAGGCCTCAAACGACTTCTTAACCTGAGCGAGCAACTCGGCAAGCTCCCCGGCATCGCACCCCGTCTCGCACGCGACGCAAGCAGACTTCGGCAACGATACCGGCTCCACCGTGCTCCCTGCAACGCGGGCAGCGCGCTCGGCCCGATACGCTTGAGCTGCCAAGCGCGATCGCTGCGCAGCGCCACGCACATTCGCAAGCTCGCGCTCCAGCGCCACATCGCCAGTGACATCGCCAGCCACATCGTTCGCAAACCTGTCAGCACCCTGCGGGCCGGTCGCACTCAGCTCGGACTCAAACGTCGCCGTGATCATGCCGGCAAGGTCCGTTGCGTCGGCGGCACAACGCAGCTGCTCCAACTGCGTGCACAGCAGATCGGCATCCAGGGGCACCGCATCCACAACGCACACGTCACTCAGACGCGCCGCGCCCTGCAGCACCAAAGCCCCCGCAGCATCGTACGCCGCACGAACCCTGTCCGCCGTATTGGCACGCAGCTTTACCTCGATAAACGCAAGCGTCTGCTCCAAGCGGGCCAACAGCTCGGCCTTGTCCTCCATACGCAAAAAGGCAGCGTAGCGCCGCTCCATCTGCAACGGGCCCACAACGCCCATCTGCTTGCGAGCCCGCGCAAGCGACTCGGCTTCAACGCGGCGCACATACCCGTCAACGGCCTGCACGGCAGACTCACGCGCAGCACGCTCGGCAGACTCGACGCCCTCGATCACGGCCAGCAGCTCGCGGGAGCGCGCCTTGCGCACCAACTCCCCGCGGTCGTACTGCTCAAGCGCCGCCTGACGCTTGGCTACCGACTCAAAGCCAAACAGCTCGTCGAGCAACTCGCCAACAGAACGCTCTTCCGCCATGGCAAGGCCTCCTCACGCGTGACGTGCCAACATGCCCGCGGGCCCACGCGCACAAGACAAACGCCTCGCGCACGCAAGCCCGCACGCCCGCACTCCTACAGATCCAGCGCCTTCTTCGCAGCATCGACCGGGTCGCCATCCATGTAGAACACCGGGATCAACCCCGAGATAATCTCGGACGAAACGCTCTGCAGGCCCGCGATGGCGCTCAGCGGCAATATCACGCGCTTGGCGCCGGCGTTTTTGGCCACGCGCATAATGTCCTCGAGCCCGCGGATCTCGTCCATAGAGCCCGACATGCGCAAGATTCCCGGAACCGCCAGCGCGGACATCACCGGACGGTTGCACGCCGCGGAGCACAGGCCCACAAACTCGGCAAGCGAGACTTCCTCGGACAGGCCCTTGCTCTGCAGGTCGTTATAGAACAGCAGGTAGTCCTTTGAGCCAATGTGCATGCCCGGCGCCACACGGTTCGCCAGGTTCACAAAGTTGTCGAACGCGGCCTCCAGCGTATCGCGCACCGGCTTGTTAAAGGCAACGCCCTCGTGCTTAAACTTGCACTCGCCGGCGACAGCCTTGTTCTCCAGCTTGTACACGGCAACCTCGCCGCCCTGCGACCTGCCCACGCCAAACACGTGACCGGACAGCAGCGGCCCATCGGGAATCAACGTATCCTCGGACTGCTCCGGCACGCGCACCACGTGCACGTCCTGCGGATTGTCGTCATCCATATAGCCCAGGCTGACGTCGATAAACTCGACGCCCGCCATAATCTTGAGCTGCTCCTTTACGCGGCGACGGCCCTCGATGGCGTAGTCCAGCAGCCAGCGGACGTCGTCCTTGTCCATAGCCTCGTCAGGGAACAGCAGCTTGGCCAGGCCGCTAAAGGACTTGCGCACGGCAATCTCGTCACGCTTGTTAAAGTCGCTGTTAAAGCGGAAGTAGCGGTCGATATGATGCGTGAAGTCCTTGCGGCGCATCTCCTTGCAAAACTCCGACAGGCAGTCGGTGATTAAGCCGTAATGCCCGGTCAGCAGGCTCGAGCGCATCTTGGGAATCTCCCAGCCCGGCAGGTAATAGTGGATACGGTCGAAGAAGGCCGAATCGTTGTTAAACTCCGGCGGGAACGGATCAAACAGGTGCGTGGTCTTAAGGACGTTTTGCACGGTGTCGTTGATGTTGCCCTCAAAAACCATGGAGGCATCGGCGTTAATCTGGTCGCGGCCGCGCGCGTAGCTGCCACTCGCCATATAGTCCTTCATGATCTGTACGGCGTTGGTGTCCTTAAAGCGCATGCCGGCGACCTCGTCGAACGTCACGCAATCCCAATGACCCACCAAGCCCACGCGATCGGCGCGCATGGAGTTCATACGGCCGAACAGGTTGGCCGTGGTGGTCTGCCCGCCCGAAAGCAAAATGGCGTAGGGCGAAACCTCTTTGTAGATATGGCTCTTGCCGGTGCCGCGGGGACCAAGCTCGCACAGATTGTAGTTGCGCTCGATCAGCGGCACCATGCGCTCGATAAAGTGCAGACGCTCCTTCTCCGAAAGCTCGCTGGGCTCATAGCCGGCAGAGCGCAGCAGCATGTTGAGCCACTCGTCGCGCGAGAAATACTGACGCTCCTCGATCATGGCGTCCAGGTCCAGGTTGGGCATCTGGATGGGCGTGAGCGACGCCACGCTAAACGGAGAGTCCTCGGGCCCGCGCTTTTTGCGCTTAGCCTTGGAGCGGCGCGGCGCATCGTCGCCAAAGACTTCCATGCCAAACTCGTCTTCCTCTTCCATGGGACGACGATACTCGATGCTCATAATGCACCAAATACCACCCTGGAGAATCTTGGAATAGTCGCGCACGTACTCGGCCGGCATCACAAACGGCTCAATGGTCAGGTTGGCAAACGACGCCACGTAGATGTCTTTGTACTCGTCGAGCTTGGCCGTCACCTTATCGATGATGGTAAAGCGACCCAGCTCGCGAATCTTGGACTTAATGCGCTCGGACTCGTCGGGACGCACGTAGTTATCGGTGAGGATCTTGCGGATGCGCCCCAGGCCCTCCGCCACGGCGTCCTCGTCGTCGGTTGAGCAGTACATGCCCAGCAGGTACTCCAGCACAAAGGTGGGCACGTTGGCGCCGCGCTTCATAAGGGCCGTCAGGTCCTTGCGCACGATCTTGCCGCCAAAGTGCTCGAGCAGCTTGCCGTCCAGCACATCCATGTCGTAACCGTCGTCCTCGGGAGCCTCGGCCGCGGCCTGGGCATAGCCATCGGTCGAGGACTCGTCCTCGACGGGCACCTCGGCCTCAGCGGGCGCAGCGGTCTCCGTCGGCTCCGGGACAAGCGCGGAAGCCACGGCCTCCGCAGCAGCCTCAGCCTCCGAGGCAGGCTCGACAGTCTCAGCCTCCGGGGCAGGCACGGCTTCCCCTACAGGCACAGCAGCCTCCACCGGCACATTCACATCAATCGAGGGAACTTCCCACAGATCGTCGTCGTGACTATCAAACATAGGGCACACTCCTAAAAACCAAAGTCAGCAACAGGGGCAAACGAAACAGCGATGGTGTACGTCTCGCGCCAAACGATCTTGCCCGTCTCGCGCTCACGGCAGACCAGATAGTACGGACCCTTGGCCGAGAATCCATCCGCCGCACGCAACGCAAACTTGGCATGCACAACGCGCTCCTGCGAGTTAACAGAAGTCTTGTTGGCATGCGCCTTAACCGTATCGCTCACCTCGTTGCCGCTTGCATCGGTAAACACCAGCTCGTACTCGCACGGCAAGACCTTGCCTTGGGCGGGTTCTTCCTGGATCAAGTTGACCGAGAAGAGCGAGTTGGTCACTCGACGCCCCTCACTCAGTACGCGCAGCGTCGCCGCGCGCGTATCGACAAAGTCCTTGGAACCCGAGCGCGCACGCCAAAATCCGATAACGGGCACGCAAAGCTCCTGCAGGCTCATGCCGCCGTGTACGTAGTTGTTAGTGCCGCCGGGACGCTTAAAGTGCACGTTCTCGCGCGGGGCAAACCCCTCAAAGCCGGCACCCAAACGTCCCATGTCAACATTAACAAACACCCCGCGTGCCTCGTCCGAAAGCCTAGCCACGGCCTCGTTGGGCACCACAAGATGACGCTTGCCGTGCATGACGGGAGCGTCAAGGAAGGGAAGGTCTGGCTTGCCGAGCATCTGGCACTCGTTGAGCTCCCGACGTGTGTAGATAAAGCCGTGATCCGCCGTTATAACAACACGCGCGCCCGGGGCGTCGGTGCACACGCGCCGCGCCAACGCGGCAAGTTCCTCCACGGTATCCGCGCAGGCATCGAAAACGTCATCCTGCGTAGCGGCCTTCTCGCCCGTGGCATCGATCTTGTTGTGGTAGAGATAAACGAGCTTGGAGTCTTTGAGCAGCGCCTTGCGCTCGGTTCCTGCCATGTTGAGGTATGTGCTCGAGCGCAAAGCGCGGGCCGTGGGCTCAACGTGGGTAAGCACGGCCTCGCGCTGCGGAGTCGTCGCAGTGGGCATGCCGTCAGCCAGCACAAACGAGCCATCCGCTGCAAGTTTAAGCGCTTGGTGCGGCATCAGCGCGGGCATACCCACCTCGGTAATGGAGGGAAAGACCGCCTGCATGCTAGAGACCTTGACGTTGCCGCCGCGCTCGCGCTCGAGCAGCGTCGCAACATCGCGGCCAACCTCATAGCGCAGCGCATCGCTCACGATGACGATCGTCGTTTTGGCAGAGCCCACAAAGGTGGGCAGCACGTGCCAGTAGAACTCATCCTGCCGTTCGGGACCCTCGATGTAGCCGCAATCGGCCCACTCCCCTTGCGCAGCCGATGTCCAGCAGGCATTGGCATCGGCCAAGAACCAGTTACTGTAAAGATTCTCCGCCCAGTCCACCACAGCTCGGGCAGGCTCCTCGAGCACATCGCACTCGACGGAACGCGCCCGCAGATACGCGGTGCACACATGGCGATAGGCAGCGTCCATGGCATACCAATCGGACGTGTAGGCATCCCACACCTGCTGGGGCTGCGCCAGATGGAACCCGCCCGCATGCGCCTGCCTAAACGCACACATATCGGCCACAGCGACAAGCAGGTCAAAGTAGCTCTTGACACGGCGGTACCAGCTCAGGTCGCAGCGACGCGACGCAAAAGTGCGCGCGTCCTCAACACGGTCCGCACCCTGAGCAAACGAGCTGAACAGCTGCGAGAGCACGGCCTCATTGACGCACGGGAACACATCAAGCGAGGCTAGCACATCGATCGGCAGAGCCTCAAACCGCGCAAAGAGCCCGCGAGCATCCTCCACCAAACGGCAGATCTCAAATAAATCCTCGCTCGACGCCTGAGCATCAGCAGTCTGGTCCCACGTACGCACTGCCTCAAGGCAATAGGGTCCGTAGGCGGGAGCCACATAGCTTTCGAGTCCCTTGAGCGCTCCCTCGGGAAGCGCGGTGGATGACGCCGTGATGAGCATATGGGATGCCAGCGCAAGCAGCGAATCACGCTCATACAGCGGCCCCTCAAACCCATAGCAACGTACAATGAAGGCAGAGAGGACATCGCGCACGCAGTACTTGTCCACCAACTCGGCCAGCGCTTCGGGGCCCTCGTGCAGCAGCGTGGTCATACAGCCGCGCAGCACAAACGCGGGGCGCGCGTCGCCAAGCTCTTTACCGCCAAAAATCACCGTAAGGGTGCCGAGTTCGATATCGGATGCGCCCGAGGCATGCGGAACACACGCGGCAAACTTAGCGCAACGGGTCTTGGCATCAAAGAACGTCTTGTGCTCGCGCAGGCTCTCGCGCACGGCGTCGATATTCTCGATGCCCAGCTGATCGGCCAAAAGCGAAAGATAGTCAGCCTGGAACTGATCTGCATACAGCTCAACATCGGCAAGCCAATCACCCTCAAGCCTGCCGCGCGGGCAACGGCGATACAGCAAGATATCGCTCGCAAGGTCATCGCGGTTGATGAGCTTCTTAACGGCAAACATGTGGCCCTCGCAGGCCTCAACAAAGCGCACTGGGCGCTCAAAGTCACCGTGAGCGGGCATAACGCCGTCATCGGCCCCCGCGCCGTCGAAACCCTCGGCAGCCAATCGCTCAAACTCAGGAGCAAACTCGCCGTCCGCATCGTGCCAAATCACCACACGGCGCAGCATACATGCGGGCAACGGCTGCAAAAAACGCAGCTTGAGCTGTTCTTCTACATCGATCTTGGGCATGAATATCCTTACCGTATTTGCAGTTACTTAATCTTTGCCAGCACATCCTGAAACTTGGCGTAGTTGACCTTGACGCCGTCATCCAGGTCGATCTTGATCATCTGGTCTGCCAAGTGGTGCAGTTTCTCTTCATAGACAATGGTCTCTTTGAGCTGGTCGTTGAGCTTTTTGACGCGCTTATCCAAACGCACGCGCTCGCCGCGCTCGGCACTGGCAAGGGCATCGTTGGCATAGCCGATCTGGGCACGGTAGCGCTCCTGCTGCTCATGCACATAGTCGGTGCGGATGCGAGCCAACAGGTCGGGCTGATAGCGATGCATGTAAACAAGGCACTTGAAGCCATTCTTCTTGCCACTGTCGAACAGCCAGTAGATGGGGCGCTTCTTATAGGTCTGACAGTGGTCCTTAAAGAAATCCTTTAGGAAATAGGCACGAATCACCTCGCGCGAGGTACCCTTGCCGCCGAGTGCCTCGGCAATAAAGGCCAGGTTCTGCTCAAGCGTCTCCTCGCCGTACACGGTGCGCACAAAGTCGATAAAGTAGCGCACGATGTCATCGTCAAAGTACTCGTCATCGGTAATGGGCAGCGCGTTGTCGCTATCGGGCATAAAGGTCACGTGCGCGGGATCGGGCATCTTAGCCAGATAGTCGTCGACCGTGGCGCCCTGATCGGCCAGGACCAGCCCGTCCACATCCAGCGAATAGCGGCCAAACATGCAGCCCACGGCATAGCTTATGAGCGAGGTGATCTCGTCGCGCTTGGTGCGCACGTACTTGTTGCCCTTATAGCTCTCGGGAATCTCATCGGCGGTATCGAAGATGCGCGCCACCGAGACGTACTTATCCTCAACCTCGATGGGCACCTCGCCCTCCATGTTGTAGATCTTGGCAAAGATTCGGTTGAGCTCTTCCTCGTTAGCGCGAAGCTGCTCAAATCGAGCATTGACCTCGGCCTTGCGAGCCTCGTATTTATCGGCCAAAAGCGTTGCCATTATGCCGCCCTTCGTTTCCATGGTCTTGTAATTAATCGGTCGCCGTAAAGGAATCAGGCTCGGCGTTAAGCCCTATGTGCCGCGCGGCGCCGACGAATTTCTCGTTCGAAAGCAGCTAATTCGTCTTAGTTGCGCGAAATGAAATCGCTCTCCTATCAAATGGAAGCTTGCAAATCGACTTCATGCCACACGCATTTGCCAAACATTCCCGATGCTGGGCTAAACTCAAAGGAGCATTCTCGCAATTCTCTCCCTTCCGAAATTACAAGGAGCAATCGAGAAGCCCCCAACAAATCGACAGCGGTCCCACAGCGACAAATCGCATGGTAATCTTTCGAACCGACGGTCTTCTCGGTAATCAAAAATGAAAGCGTCGCTAAACCAGATGGATCAAAATAAGGGATATAATGAGCGGAAACGTTGCACATGTGCGGCTCCCCGCACATTATTAAATCGAGCTGCAAAACCGCATCCGTTATCGCAAAGTCCTCTGACTTTTCCTGCTCAACGCACTTCAGCTCAATGCATATTTCTCTAGTCTCACCACGGAGAAAACGATCAACCGCCTGTGGGTCGTAATTTTGAGGTTCATAAATACAGCAATCAGACATGGTTATTACCTTTCGAAACTACAGCGTCCTTGCGGAAGCAGTTTATCTTTGGATAATTTGATCTATTGCACTTCCGGCAATAATACCCACGGCATCGGCAGTCCACTTCAGTGCCGTAGGCGTCTCATTCATAGCCTTGTCATGCTGACCGCGGCCAATCAAAGCAAGGCCCTTTTTCGTTATTTGTAAGCCAACACCTTCTTGTGAAAACGCCAAATAATCGGCATCCTTCAACGACTGAATGCACCCAGCAACATCGACTGCAGGAATACCCCAAACAGAAACGTCGATTTCGGAAATACGCTCGTTTTCAAGCTCGATAATCTGCCACAGCAGCTCCCTAATGATGCATGCATCTATGGGACGCTTCGCATCACAGGGAATGATCCACCTGAATGGGAAGGAGATTTCTTTTACCGCACCAGAAATCAAATCAGCCCTACACCAGGCGGAAACATCTCGTTTATCGGCGTTCCACTTTTCAGCACACTCCGCTGTAGTTCGTTTCGTATCTTCGACAAGTTTGTAGGATTTGGCCACAATGCTCACCTACAACAGTGGATGACGTTTGAAATCCCAAGAGGTTTCAAACGAGTCCCAGTCAATCTTCGAAATATCTGACGATTCGGCAACGATTCCACTCACTTTGCTCACCGATTTCGGGTCGCCTTCAACATAGGGGACCGAAGCTATATCAGACACCTGCATATTCATCGTTGGATTCTGCGCCGAAAGACACAGAGCAGAAAGAGAGCTGTTCAACAGGCCCAATATATAATTGAATTGTGGCTCCTTCGGAAAACAACAATGTGCCGCAATGTCATAAAAAGAATCTTCAGGAGCAGACCTGAAGCCAGGTCTTCCCGACGTCAGCATTGTGCATGTAATCTTGGGCTTTCGCAGCATTTCGAGCGGTAAAACGCGGGCATGGGGTTGCTCGAGGATGTAATTCGGATCATTGTTGTAGAAAAGCAAATACTCTAGATTGCCGTTCCATTTTCGATATTTACCTCCCTTAAGGTATTTAATCCACTTATGGTTCGAATCGTTTTGAGTCGGTGACCAATCTGTTTCCCACCACAAACGTAGAAACTTATCGTTATTCGAAGTTTGCATCCCGACTTTAGGATGGGCCACCTCGTCAATAAATCGTCCGGAGGAATAAGCCTCCAATAGCCCATCCCCCAACCAGTAGGCTATGGGGGTGCCGGGGATCTGTTTGAAGGTGTCGGCGTTGCGGCGGTAGAACCAGCCGCAGTCGGGGTTTTGGATGGCCTCCAGCGCCTTGGGAGCCTGAACCGTGGGGCCAGTAAAATCGGCAAGACGAACGTATCCGCCCTTATAGCCATCGATATGCGAATTGTGATAGGTAAATGTGCAGATAGGCACGGTTGCCCCTGCAAAGCCAGAATACTCGAGCTGAATGAGCGTGGTTAGGGTCTTGTCATCGATAAGCCTATTTCGAAGCTTCTCGTAGCTACCGATAAACATCCAAACAAACGGAGTCATCATTCCGATTTCGCCGTGCTCGCCGGCAAAGTCCATAATACGCACGATGAACGAAGAGAACAGATCGCTCTTTACGTCGGGGTAGTTCTTCTTGACCCATTTGCTCATGAAGGGGTTAAAGCTGCTGCTGCCCATATACGGAGGATTCGCCACGACGCAGGTAAAACGACGGGACAGCTTCTCGCAGATGGCGGCAGCGCTTTCGAGCTTAGTTTTGGTCGCAGAAGCAAAAAGATCGACGGAACAGCTCGCGGCGGCGGCCTTAAGCTCGTCAACATCTTCCTCTGAAGGATTAAGAAGCGAGCCGATCTCGCCCAAATGACTCAGCTCCTCGGCGAGCTTCTTGTTACCCGGCAGCTCGTCCTCCCCTAGCGGGATGCCCGAGAGCACGGTAACGTCGGCGCGAACGCCACGCCTAAAGAAGCGACGGTCGTGCTCGCGGGCGCACATGGCAAGCGCCAGTTCCGCGATCTGCGCTGCACGGGGATCGATCTCCATGCCAGCGAGGTTTTTAGTAAGAATGAGCTCGGGAACTTCGCGCTCACGATAGCCGCGCTCCTCGTACATATGGAAGAGCAATTCGAACGCATAGACCAGGATATGGCCCGAGCCGCATGCGGGGTCACAGAGGGTTATCTCCTCGGGGCTCGATATGTGGATGAAGTCCTCGTGCTCAGCATCGGGCTCGATGTAATATTCCATGCGCTCGCGCAGCGAACTCCCCGGGTTATTGAGCATCCACAGACGGCCGAGCGAGTTCTCGACCATGTAACGCACGATCCACTCGGGGGTGAAGAGCTGCGTGGCGGGCGCGATGTCCGCCGCCGCTGCCTTGCGCTTGGACTTGAAGAACTCGTCTTTAACGTCAGCGTTGTAGTACTGATACATCCAGCCCAGAACGGTCACGCCCTCGCGCCAGTCCTCGTCAGTGAGGACGGCATTGAGCTTGCCCACCACGCCGTCGGACATCATGAGGCCCTGGGGCAACAGCAGCTCCATGGCTCCGCCCACGCGTTCAAAGACGCCCGGTAGGCAATCGGCAAGCTCCTCGCACTGAGCAACAAACAGGTAGCGCCACAGCGGTTCATCCAAGCCCGCCATCTTGAGCTCGGCTATGCGATCGGTATCGGCCGTCGCTATCTCCACGTCCAGTGCGTTCTCCACGGCCTCGCTGCCATGGCTGCCGTCCGCACGACTTAGCATGCGCATACGGCTGGGAAGCCATCCGCGTGCATCCATGAAGCGAATGGCCACGATGCGGTTGAACCAGGTGTAGGCCGCACGGTCACACAGCGCCTCGTGACCCACCTCCGCCTGCATGCGCAGCAGTTCGTCTCGTTGCTCAATCTCAGCCGGACTTAGGGGCAGGCCGTTGACGGTCTCGGACCCAACGGGCGCGGGTGCAGGTTCGGTGATGCCGTAGCGCACCATCTGCGCCTCCACGCCTTTGATGAGCTCCGTACGGGCCCAGGTGCAGAAGCTCTTAAGAGCAGAATCGTTCATGGTTGATGAGCCTTTCTAAACGCCATAAGCCACCGGTGCGCGCTTTGGCACCGATGGCTCCGCGGGTTAGTTGATACGGATCTCGTCGTTTGCAGCGAGCGCCTGCATAAGGCGGGAGCGCAGGTCGTCCACGTAGCGCTCCACGTCCCCTGCGGACAAGAGACGACTCGGCTTGGCCAGATCGGCGCGGCGCACAGTCTTGATCTTGCGCTGGGGCACGGGTGCAGGCGTGGGCGCTGACGACGCAACGGCCTTGTTGGAGATCTTCTTGACCACCTCACCCGTACTCGTGACCTCGGTGGTGCGGCGCTCGTTGTCCATACGCATGCGGGCCGCATCCACAGCGTCGTACATCCCGTTGGTTGCTGCGCTGAGCCAGTTGGCCCAGTTAGTCGCGGCAACACTCAGCTCGTTGAGGCTTTGAGCACTGTGGGCACGGTTTTTGAACGACTCGTATTTGGCGCCGGCGTCTGCTATGGCATCCTTGGCTTGATTGACAAAGCCCTTTTGACTCTCAGCCTGTGCCTGCAGGTCTTGCAGATCGCTCTCGATTCGGCACAAAAACTCATTGCGGCGGATGCCCAGCAGCTTTTTCATGTCGTCCTCGACGGGATCCATAAGCGGCTGCAGGTCTTTAATGCGGCCGTAGGGCTTGGGATCTTTGAGAACCTCACGCACCTTTGCCACATTCTCAACCGCGCTGGGAATGTCATCGGAGGCATACTCGATACCCTCGGTGCGGCTCAAGAAATCCTTGGCGTGGTCAAACGCTGTTCGCTGGTTGGACTCGAAGAACTCAACCACCTTATCAAAGTCTTCCTTGGCATCGAGCAAGCGGTCCTCATGCTTGGCGAACGTGGTCAAGAACGCCTCGGCCTCGTTCTGGTCCTTAAGGACGTCGGCCACCTCCGAGCGCATCTTCTCGCACTCGTCCTCACCGGGATACGGGTAGGCCGGCTTGATGCCCGTGTAGTAGTCGCGTGCCATGGCGAGGCACGCCTCGCGCAAGCCCTCAAGGCGCTCTTTGAGCTCGGCCACGAGCTTATCCTCGTTGGAGGGCACGGTCTTGAGATCAAACAGATCACGCATGAGCTCGCCCGTGGCGCGCAGCAACCGGTCGCTCATGCGCACGCGCAAGCGCACCTGGGCCTTATCGGCGTCCTTGCGCAGGAGCGCCACCATGCGGCTATCGTTAGCTTGAACCGTCTGGCCGCCAAACAGCACCTGCGCGCGCTGCTCCACCACAAGCTGCGCCACCACATTTGCGATGTCGACCTCGCGCCAGCCAAAGGGCCTTTGCTGGTACTGGCGCTGGATATCGCCCATAGCGGTATCCAGATGGCGCTGGTGCTGCACTTTGAGGTAGTCCTCGACCTCCTTGAGCGCACGTGTGTTACCCGCGTTCATGCCAGCGAGCCCCGCTTGAACGTTGCCCGCCAGAGTGGAGCGGATATCGGAATCGCTCGTGACCGGCGCGCCGATATAGCCGGCCTTTTCAAAGACCACATCGCACAGCTGCGCCAGCACCTGCTCAAAGACCTGGGCGGGTTTGGCAGCACGGATCTCAATCATGCGCCCGTTGACGGCGCATCGTGCATGGAGCACCGCCTCAGCCAAAAGGGCGTCAGCCTCTTTCTCGTTAAAGTCCTTCTCGCGCATTTTGGCCTCGACGATCTGGCGGGTACTCGGCGGTAGCTCCTGCAGGTTGCGCGTCTGGGCGTACATGCGAATCTTAGCGGCGTTGACGAGTGGGGCCCAATAATCCACCTCGTCGCTCAAGGCCACGATGGCCTTATCCACGGATTTCAATGCCAGCTCGGCATCGTCCGCACGGCCCAGATCGCTGGCCATGGTCACCACGGATAGTTCCATGCCGCCCATGTTGGATCCATGAATCGAGCCATCCACGTAGCGGTCAAAGGGGAAGTCGTTGGTCCCGCGGTTGAGTTTGCGCGCAGTGTAGATGCTTTCGAACAGGCGTTTCTTGATGTACTCAATCACCTTCGCGTTGTCGATCGGGGTGCGTGCGATCTCCTGCGCTATCTCCTGCTCCTCGTCGGTGAGGAAGCTATAGGTATCGCCCTGGCGTGCCACGTAGCTCTCGCGCTCCAAGCGGGCAAGAGATTCCTTGACGCGGTCCTTAAGGGCGCGTTTGTCCACGTCCAGGCTATCGATCATAAGGATGGAGATGTTCTCGACCGTGGCCTTGACGTAGCCGATGTAGCGGATCAAGTACAGGAGCTTAAGCACCTGAACGTCGTAGGGTTCAAGGCCCTCCGCGTTCTCGGCCGCACGGACCGCGCGGTCGACCACCAGGCTGATGCCGTGCTCAAGATCTTTGGAGATAGTGTCGAAGAAGCGCCAGAACGGCACGAGCGCACCGGTCTGGTCATGCTGGATGACCTGAGCGCTCTCCTGGAATGCGCTCAGCATGGAGCGCTCGCCCGTGGACATGTGCTTGGCCTTAACACCATGCTTGCGTACCTCGGTCATCACGTCGGGCAGGAGCTTAAACTGATAGCCCACAAACGGGTAGCTGGCGACAAACTCCTTGGAGTTGGCGAAGCCGGCAAGGTCGGAGCGCGAGCCACCCTCAAAGGTAAAGTTGTTTTTGAGCACGGCGGCGTCTTGCTCGTAGACCTGTGCAAGCATATCGGCCGCCGGCGCGGTCTTCTCGAGCACGCGGCGCTGGATGACCTCGTCCACGCTGGAGCTGGAGAGCGAAAGGCGGGTATTGAAGCGGCCTTGGATCTTTGAAAAGTCGTTGCCCACGGGCAGGCTCAGGTTGTCGATGGCCTCCTGGCTCGTGACCATCACCCACACGCGGCCACCGCAGGCGGCACCCAGCTCCTCGACGATGGTCTGAAGGCTCAGCATAAGGCTTGGGTCCTGGTCGTTTGTAATAAACTGACCCACCTCGTCGACCATAAAGAGCAAACGGAAGTTGCCGCCGTGGGCCGCTGCCTGAGCGTCCACGTAGTCCTTGACCTTTTTGGCAAAGACATCAGGGGCCAAAACCTCGTCCTCAGAACCCTCGAGCCAGTTCCATGCGGCCTTTTCGCTCATGCCGAGCACGCTCTGCAGCACCTCGACGACGTCGTCCTCAAAGTAGCTGTAGGTGTCACGGGTCTGGAGCCAGGACTCGCCGTTGACGCGCTCAAAGGCCTCGCGGAACTCCTGGGTCTTGCCCAGGGAATCGATGTGGTCCTCGAGCTTTGCAAGCTTTAGGTCCTCACCGTAGAAGCCGCGCGCCTCGTAGAACATGCGCTCAAAGCCGCGAAGCAGCGCCGTGGGAGCCGTATCACCCTGCTTCCACTGGCCCGCCTTGCTATCGATGTTAAAGAGGATGGCCTGCGTGGGCACCGAGCAGGCGCGCTCCATGGCAGCCGCGACCATGGGGTCGACGATTTTGCCGTCAAAGTAGCGGATGGCGCTCTTACCACCGATCTGGCGATTCTCGAGCAGGTGGCTCAGCATCTTGAGGAAGTGCGATTTACCGGAACCGAAGAAGCCACTGATCCACACGCCGATCTTGTCGGTGGGCACATCAATGGCATCACCGTATGCCTTGAAGAACGTGGCAAGGTGCCCTTGCAGCTCGCGCGTCACCACGTACTCGTCAAGCTCCTGACGGATGGACCCATCTTTTGAATCCTGGACCTTGACCACGCCGTTGATGGAGCGGTTAATGTCTTTTGCAAAGAGGTCGCGAATGATCGTGTTGTCCAAGGGTGCTCCTTTGGGTTTGGGAACGTTATGGCAAAGGGTTGTTACCGGCGGCGGGGCCTTGTCTGCGGGAAGCCGTGCTTACGAGATATCGATGGCGCGGTAGTAGTTATCGGCCGGCAGACGGTTAAAGAGCTGGAAAGAAGAGCCGTTGAAGCTGCCCGGATAGGCGGCGACCACAGGCACCTCATCAAAATCCGCAAGCATGCAATGGAGAAGCGTGTGCATGCGAAAGAATGGGAAGACCTCGCCCGCGCCGGTGAGGAGGACGACGTCTCCAGGCGCGTGCGGCTCGGTCTGCTCAAGGATGTACGCGGCGACTTTCTCGGGCGAGGCGAACTTGGCCACGTCCTCGAGCACGCGCTGGGTACCGCGGCGCTCCTCTTGGCGTGGGATGGCCTTAAGGACACGGCGCTTTTCGAGAATTGCCAGCACGGCGTCGTAGAGGTTCACGACCTTGAGCGTGCACGGAAGCTTGTCGGCCTCGGCATCGCGTGAAAGGGCGTCAAATAATGCACGCGCTTCAAACTCCAGCGCGGGGTCATAGCAAAAGGTGTGGAAGCCGATCTCATTGCCTATGCCCTTGTTGGCCAAAAAGTCCTCGCTGCACAGGCACTCGCGCAGAAGCTGAGCGCGTCGCTCAAATTCCTGACGGGCGTGCTCGGAGCGGACATGCGCCGCCACGACGCTCTTACGGGAATGGATGCCGATATTGGTGGTGAGATTGGTCGCCGGGGTGATAGCAGGTTCGGCGGCGTTGTTGACGGGAGCCACGCTACATCACCACCCTGCCGGTAAGGGCCGCGATAAGCGACTGCTCGCCCAGCAGAACCAAGGCTCGCTCGACATCGGAATCGAAGAAGAGTGGTGACAGGCGCTCGGACTCCGGGCCCTGGCCCTCGCCGATAAGGCCGGCATGGCGGAGCGTCTGGCGGAGCGAGCCCTTAATGCGCTTGACCGTGGCCTCAGTCCAGCGGGCCGCGTCCGGATACTCCGTGGTAAAGCGTGTCATAAAGGCGTTGAGGTCAACCGCCGTAAAGGCATAATCGAAGTTTTGTAGGCGCTCCCCTACCTCGACGAGCACGAGCTCGCGCACGATATCGTAGCGGCAGATCATGCTGTAGAAGATGGCCTGATCCGCCTGCGTGGGGGTGCCGGATGCTATGAGGCCGGTTAGGGATAACGCAGCCTCGACGGCGGTATTGGGGTCGATGCCGCGCGCGGCGCATGCGGCGTCCGTGGGCACCATGGTGTCGAGGCGGCGAAGGCACACGGTTGCGCGGTTGGCGACCATGCGCTCCGTGGGATATTGAAAGAGGTTCTCGCTCTTTACGCGTACAATGACTTGCTCGTCACTTGCGCCCTGCATACGCAGGGCAGCGACGATGCGCATCTCATGCGGGAGGAATTGCTCGCGGGTGAGCACCCCCCCCCCGAACGCTTTTTGTGGTTACATCCACAGTACACGCTCCAAGGGCGTCAAAGGCTGTCACAAGTGCGCCGCAACCCGGCAGGCAGGCGCGGCGCACATGACAATAATCATACCTGTTGGTAAAAAAGTTACCATGCCCAGAGTGTCAAATGTTGAGCAACAAAATTAAATCCGGTTAACGGTCATTTTCGCAGCTCAGAAGCTTTGACGAGGTCGCCCCAAATCACACTTGCCAGACAACCGCGCTTGTGAATCTGTCCCCGCCCTCCGCTACACTCAACATAGAATGAAGGCCGAGGCGGATCGTATGTGAGCCTCGAGGCAACCCTCCCCCATGTAACCATCCTGTAAATCATAGCGGCGCACTCGAGTTTTACCGTGATGCGGTCGCACCCGGCGCTGCACTGTGCTAAAGTATCCCGAACGTTCAAACGACTACGAGGGGAACTAGAAGATGGCACGTGTGCACAACTTCTCAGCTGGCCCGGCCGCACTGCCTACAAGCGTGCTCGCCGAGATCGCCGACGAGATGATGGACTACCGCAGTTGCGGCATGTCCGTGCTCGAGATGAGCCATCGATCTAGCATGTACCAGCAGATCATCGACGACGCCGAGGCAACCCTGCGCCGCCTGCTGAGCATCCCCGATAACTACCGTGTTCTGTTTTTGCAGGGCGGCGCCACGCTGCAGTTTGCGGGCATCCCGATGAACCTCATGCGCCGCGGCCGCGCCGGCTACGTCGTGACCGGCAACTTCGCCAACAAGGCGTACAAGGAAGCCGCCAAGTACGGCGAGGCCGTGCTGCTCGCGAGCTCCGAGGACGCCAATTTCGACCGCATTCCCGCCATGGCCGACATCAACGCGCGCATTGCCGCCGAGGCCGCGGGCGGCGGGCTCGACTACGTCTACATCTGCCAGAACAACACCATCTTTGGCACCATGTACCACGAGCTGCCTAACTTCGGCGACGTACCGCTGGTCGCCGATGTCTCGAGCTGCTTTCTGTCGCAGCCGCTCGACGTTGAGCGCTACGGGCTCATTTATGCCGGCGCACAGAAAAACGCCGGCGCCGCGGGCGTGACCGTAGTTATCGTGCGCGACGATCTGATCGCCGACGGCCCAGCCTTTGCGCAGACGCCGCAGTACATGGACCTTAAGGCCCAGGCCGCCAAGGGCTCCATGCTCAACACGCCCAACACCTTTGGCATCTACGTGTGCGGTAAGGTGTTCCGTTGGGTTGAGCAGACCGGCGGACTTGTCGCTATGGCCGAGCGCAACTGGGCCAAGGCCAACCTGCTCTACGACCTGCTCGAGAACAGCAAACTATTCCACGGCACCGCGCAGACAGACAGTCGCTCCATCGCCAACGTCACGTTCCGTACCGGCGATGCCGAGCTCGACTCCGCCTTTGTCGCAGGCGCGGCCGAGCACCAGATTCAAAACGTCAAGGGTCATCGCCTGGTGGGTGGCATGCGCGCCAGCGTCTACAACGCCGTAACCATGGAAGACGCGCAGGCACTGGCCTCGTACATGAAGGACTTCGAAGCGCAGCATAGTTTGAGTCCGCGATCTAACTAGCCCGCAACGCGCGGGCTGACCAGCCACCTCAGACCACTTGTTATAAACAAATCCGCTAAGGAGTTTTTCATGCGCAAGATCAAAACCATCGACGACATCACCAAGGACGGCAAGGTCGAGTTTGGCGAGGGCTACGAGTTTGTGGGCACCGCCGAGGAGGCCGATGCCATCCTGATGCGCTCCACCGACCTGCACGGCTACGAGCTGCCCGAGGGCATCCGCGCCATCGCCCGCTGCGGCGCCGGCGTCAACAACATCCCCGTCGAGGAGTACGCCAAGAAGGGCGTCGTCGTCTTTAACTCCCCTGGCGCCAACAGCAACGCCGTCAAGGAGCTCGTCCTGGGCATGCTGGTGCTCTCGAGCCGCGGCGTGGTGCAATCGATGAACTGGGTGCGTGACAACGCCGACGACCCCGAGATTCAGGTCGATGCCGAAAAAGCCAAGAAGGCCTTTGTGGGCCGCGAGCTCAAGGGCAAGCGCATCGGCGTCATCGGCCTGGGCAACGTGGGCTCCAAGGTCGCCAACGCCTGCGTCGACCTGGGCATGGACGTCTACGGCTATGATCCGTTCATTTCCGTCGAGCACGCGTGGGTGCTGAGCCGCGAGGTGCAGCGCGTGGGCACGCTCGAGGATCTGTGCCGCGGCTGCGACTACCTCACCGTGCACGTGCCCAGCAAGGCCGACACCATCGGCATGATCAGCACCGAGCAGATTAACCTGCTGGCCCCGGGCGCCGTGCTCATCAACTACGCGCGCGAAACCATCATTGACGAGGACGCCGTCGACGCTGCCCTGCGCGAGGGCAAGCTGAGCTGGTTTAGCTGCGACTTTGCCACGCCCAAGACCGTCAAGATGCCCAACACGTTTATCACCACGCACTCGGGCGCCGGCACTGGCGAGGCCGAGGCCAACTGTGCTGATATGGCCATCAGCGAGCTCAAGGATTACCTGGAGAACGGCAACATCGCGCACAGCGTCAACTACCCCGCTTGCAGCATGGGCAAGGCGCGCGCCGCAAGCCGCATCGCCTGCCTGCACGCCAACGTGCCTAACATGATCGGCCAGATCACGGCAATCCTGGCCAAGGACAATGCCAACGTGCAGCGTATGACCAACGAGTCCGCTGGCGAAAACGCCTACACCATGTTCGACACCGACGAGCACCTGGACAGCAGCACCATCGAGGCGCTCAAGCAGATTCCGTCGATGTATCGCGTGCGCGTGATCAAATAGCGCCGGCGCCAAGCCTGCGAGGCAGTCCATGAAGCCCATTCGGCCCCCGTTTTAACGAAACGGGGGCCGATTTCGTTGCTCCGGCTGGTTTTGAAAATGCTATCCATAATAAGTTTTTTCGGATAATCGACAGTCCCACCCAAATCACTGAGCACACCTGCTTTGATAAACAGCTTTATCAGGGGCTTTAGTAGGTAAAAATCGATCTCTATATATCACATTCAAGTTGACTGTCGATTTTCCGAAACAACTTGTTTTGGATAGTATTTTTAAAGCCCTTCCAAGGCGAAACTGAAGCCTTTTTCGCGCCCAAAATTCTAGTTCACGCGACCGTTTTCCACCCGCGCGACTACATTTCCGCCCAATTGATAAAAATCTCCTCACGAAGCCGCCGTTCGAGCTCCTGCTGCCGCGGTGTCTTGTCTTTCAGCGGCACATCGAGATAGGACATGATGAGCTCCATCACCACGCGGAAGGCATCGGAGTCGGCCAGCTGACCATAGGTCATCAAAACGACGGGATATCCCATCGCTTGCAGCGCCGTCGTTCGGTCGGAGTCCGAAATCTTGGATTCTATGGATCCATGAATGGCTTTACCTTGGCATTCAACCAGACACTCTCGACTACCGTCCTTATTTGCCAGCAAAATATCGGCATAGCGCCTATCAAGCCCCGAAATCAGGCGGGCACTGCGCGTCATACGAATCTCAACGTTATTGGTAAGGCGCAGCCCTTCGCCGCCGCGCAACCTCGTAAGGCCAAACAGCATCGAAGCCTGGACCTCGAGCGGCGATGCTGCCACCCCCGTAATGCATTTCGCGGCTCGTATGAACGATTTAGCGCCGCGGAGCCCCCGGATCTTATCGACGTACTCTGCAAGCTCAGAGAGCTCGATCAAGGGCGGTCGTTTCCACAAGTCCGTTGGACTCCCCGAGACATCCTTTACGTTTTCCCAGCCCAACCGTGCGTCACCCCACCGGCCCCCATATGCCTGCACAAGTGCCGACTTTACCTGAGGCGCAATCTTGCACACGGCAAAGGTGCCGCACATCTCATACATGCACATAATCAGACGCTCGTTTGAGACCGAGGAAGCCAGGGACAGCAGGGTAAAGAGCGGGGACGCGACATCGAGGCCAAACCCTGTCTGCCGCACGGAGCCAAACGGCCTCTCCCCGTTCCAAACATGCCTGACAATGCGATCGCCCTTACGTCCGCAGCTGCCCTGCGCCAACACGTGTAACGGGGTGCCCAGGAAATGCGTGACGAGCGGATGCTCACATAGGTGCTCCCTGCGCGGATCGTCCGCAGAATCGGGCAGGTCCGGCATTATTGCCAAGACCTGTGGAGGTATCCGGTGATACCGAAAGGCGGATATGTCGCACAGCATGTCGTCCATGAAGGGTACGTACCCGCTGCGTCGCTTGTGAACCCGCTCGGACGGCAAACGCGCTGGCTCGGCCTGCGAACGGTAAATACTGCCACGCCCACGTCGCGGATCTCTCAGGAGGCTTACAATCGGTTTGGAAAGCAAACTGATTGTGAGGTCGCATATGGTTGATGAGGATTTTGCCTGGCGGCTTGCGCAGGAGCTCGTGCGGATCGACAGCTCAGACCCGGGCGCGTATGAGGATGAAATTGAGCGCTTCATTAAGAGGCTCATTGAGCAGCAGCTGGCACAACTTGATAGTTCTGCGCTCGATGCCGTGCAGATTGAGGAGCTCGAAGTGCTGCCCGGGCGCCGCAACCTTAAAGTCACCGTGCCGGGCCAAAGCGACGAGCCGCGGCTGATCTATATCTGCCACATGGATACCGTCACCTTGGGCGATGGCTGGGACGCAGACATCGAACCGCTTGGGGCGGTTGTGCGCGACGATAAACTCTATGGCCGCGGTGCCTGCGATATGAAGGGTGGCCTGGCCTGCGCCATTGCCGCACTGGTCCATACGCTCGAGCGCGTGGCGGCGGATGGCGCGCTGCCACGCCGCGGCTTTTCGCTCATCTGCTCGGTCGACGAGGAAGACTTCATGCGAGGCTCAGAGGCCGCGATCGATGCTGGCTGGGTCGGCTCGCGCGAATGGGTGCTGGACACCGAGCCCACCGACGGGCAGATCCAGGTGGCGCACAAGGGTCGCACGTGGTTCGAGATCGAGATGGCCGGCGTCACGGCTCATGCAAGCCAGCCTTGGAAGGGCGCCGACGCCGTCGCCGCCATAGCCGAGGTCGTGTGCTCGCTTCGTCGCACGTTTGCGACGCTGCCTTTACATGAGGAGCTGGGGCCATCGACCATCACGTTTGGACAGATCGAGGGTGGCTACCGTCCCTATGTCGTGCCCGACCACGCTAAGGTCTGGGTCGATATGCGCCTGACCCCGCCGACCGATACGGCCGCCGCGACGCGCATGGTAGAGCAGGCCATTGTCGCCGCCGAAGCCGCGGTCCCAGGCTGCCATGGAAGCTATACCGTGACAGGCGACCGCCCCGCCATCGAGCGCGATCCGGCCTCTCCCCTTCTAGCTGCGCTCAAGTGCACAGCAGACGATGTGACGGGCACGGACACGACCGTCGGCTTCTTTACCGGCTACACCGACACTGCCGTCATTGCCGGCAAGACGGGAAACCGCAACTGCATGAGCTATGGCCCCGGGTCGCTCGCGCTCGCGCACAAGCCCAACGAATATGTGCCCCACGCCGACATCGTTCGCTGCCAACAGGTGCTGATCGCGCTCGCCGACAATACACTCTGGGGCGCGGATAGCCAAGTTGGGGCATAATAAGCCGCGAACAAACCGACTCGTGCGTTAGGACCGCCCATGAAAGCACTTCCGTTTCCCTGCATCCGCCCGGCTCAGGACCGCGTACTCGAGGCGCTGCCTGCAATGGGCAGCATCCTGAGCGGCAACGATGCTCTGCGCGGAGCCCTTGCCGATGGCCTGATGCTCAAGGACCCGGGTGCGGCGTATTACGTGTACGAATGCTCGGGCGAGCCGGGACGCGTGACGGGTGTCGTGGCGATCTGCCCGACGAGTGTACTTGCGGACGGCAAGGGCGATGCCAGCGCCGA
>CAJMOP010000015.1 GCA_905215115.1 uncultured bacterium
GGCGGCTGATCCGGTCCGACCGGGCCGCGCGGCAAGGAGATATATTGCCAGACCGCGAAGCCCTGTGGGTCGTCAATTCCACTCTTCACAAGTCCTACACAACATATCGCTTTCTATAGGTAATAGAAAGACTGGTGCGGATCTTCCGCACATATCAGATGATGACCCTTTGGTTCAGGAATATATAGAGATCGGTCACCTATATGTGTTTATCTACCCGCGCTTTTAGCAATGTAAACCGCGCTTCAGATAAAAAGAGGGAGTGCCGCGCACAACGCGACACTCCCCTAGCGATTCAAGAGAATCTATTAGGCCTCGAGAGCCTTCTTGGCGATGGTAGCCAGCTCGTTGAAGGACTCGATGTCCTCGTAAGCCATCTGAGCCAGGACCTTGCGGTCGAGCTCGATGCCGGCAACCTTCAGGCCGTGCATGAACTGAGAGTAAGAGATGTCGTTCAGGCGAGCAGCAGCGTTGATACGAGTGATCCAGAGAGAACGGATCTCGCGCTTCTTGTTGCGGCGATCACGATACTGATACTGCAGGGAGTGCTGGACCTGCTCTTTAGCATGCTTGTAAGTACGCGAAGCGGCACCATAGTAACCCTTCGCACGGTGCATAACGGTACGGCGCTTCTTCTTGGCGGCAACAGCGCGCTTAATACGTGCCATGTTCTATCAACTCCTAGACGGTAAAACGAAAAATGGGAACGCGAACTTAGGCGAGACGCGACTTGATGACCTTGCGGTCGGCAGCGGCGATCTCGGTCTCCTGACGGAAGCCACGCTTACGCTTGGTGGACTTCTTGCTCAGGATGTGGCTCTTGAAAGCCTTGGCGCGCATAAGCTTGCCGGTACCAGTCTTGCGGAAACGCTTCTTGGTGCCGCTGTGGGACTTCATCTTAGGCATGAAATACTCCTTAATCGGTTACAGAACACTAGTTACTTGGTATCGCTTGCCGCTTTATCCTCATCGAAGGCGCCCTTAATCGGGGCGAGCAGCATAAGCATGTTACGGCCTTCCATCTTAGGCTTGGACTCGACCGTAGCGTAAGGCTTGAGATCCTCGGCGAGACGCTCGAGAACGTTAAGGCCCTGCTCCGGGTGAGCCATCTCACGGCCGCGGAACATGATGGTGATCTTAACGCGTGCGCCCTTCTTGAGGAAACGCAGAACGTGGCCCTTCTTGGTCTCGTAGTCGCCAACGTCAATCTTGGGTCGGAACTTCATTTCCTTGACCTCGACCTTGGACTGGTTCTTACGAGCAGCCTTGGCCTTCATGGCCTGCTGGTACTTGAACTTACCGTAGTCCATGACCTTGCAGACCGGCGGCTCCGCGTTGGGAGCGATTTCGACCAGGTCGAGACCCTGATCGTCGGCGACGCGCTGGGCATCGCGGATGGCGAACAGGCCGAGCTGAGAGCCATCGACGCCAATCAAACGGCACGAAGATGCAGTGATCTCGTCGTTGATGCGGGTGTCATCAGACTTAGCTATTTTCCCTACCTCCATTCATAAAAAAATAACCCGGCGCTTCTCAGCAACCAGGTCGTACACATAGACTTCCTCGATTTGAGGAAGGGAATCTAAGTTGTATGACCAGTCAGCTGCTCATTGGCGCCAAAAGGTGGGAACCCTCGGGTTCCTCTTTAGGGCATTGCGGGAACAACGCCTTGCGAATAATAACATGTACCGCGCGTTATCACATTACGTACACGAAAAAAGAGGCCTTGACCCCCTTGAACGCTCGCTTGCATGTATGGTGCCCGAGGCGAGACTCGAACTCGCACGTTGTTGCCAACGGTGGATTTTGAGTCCACTGCGTCTGCCAATTCCGCCACTCGGGCACGTAATGCGTGAGTTAGTTTATCACAGCTTTCTGTTGATTAGTCCGAAAATGGAACTTCAAGCATTTCGACGAGTTCGACCGTGCGGAGCATCTCGCGCTGACGACATCCGCGGCCGTCGATTGAGGCCTCGCCCATCTGGTTGTCATAGGGATCCTCGCGCATACCATCGAAAGCAGGCACAAATTCAGCCTGGAACCGATTGTTGGCCACCATACGCCACGGGTCGAGATTGCCGAAATAGTGACGACGGCGCCACTCCTCCCCCATCCTGCGTGCCGAGGAACCAAACGATACGTCGGCGTTAAGCCAACCGGTCTGGGGTGTGTAGAACTCGGCCCAGTCGTGCGGCCCCACCGAATCGGGCGCAACATACAGGCCGCTCTGCCAACGAGCAGGCACGCCCGCGATGCGGCACATGGTGATAAACGTGAGCGCCATAACGCCGCAATCGCCGCGGAGCGAATGCGCACAGTCGTCGGCGATGGAGCCCAAAAGCAGGTACGGTGGCTGATAGCGATAGTCGATATGCTGTGTCAGGTAATCATAGATAGCACGCGCGCGATCGAGCGGATCCTCGAGCCCGTCAATAACACGCTCCGTCAACTGTCGCAGGTACGGCGTAAACACAATATGCGGACGGTCCTCGGAAGTGTCCTCGGGCAGCGGCGTGTCCATACACGTATGCGATGGGAGCGCACCACCATAGATATCGCAATAGGCGGCATCGATGTGATAGCGATAGGTCACCGAGAATGAATGTTCAGTCGAAGATATCCAAGAGGCAGTACGAGCCGAAACGTTTTCAGAGGCAACGGTACCCTCCGACGTCATATCGAGAACCTCGATATGAGACTGTTGACGACAGGCGGCGGCAACGGGTAGCCAGGCGCGAACAAACTCTCCCTCCAGAGCCCCGGGGACAGACACGGATGCCTTGAGCGTGATGACGCGAGTCAACCCGTTTTGCGACTCCATCTCCTCGAGCATCTGGTTGCGCAGCGCAATTCCATCCGTAGAATCGGGACGCAGGCCCGGAACCTCCTTGGGGTACACGCGAAGCGAATCGAGGAAGTTGTCGAGAACAAACAGCTCGCCATCGATAAAGCGCCAGTCTATACGCTTGCGATTAATCAGGTCATCAAACTGATCTTCGGTAAACTCAGGCCACTCCTCGCGAATCATCGCAATGCCCCGATCACGCGACACCGAAAAATGAAGCGGCGTCTCGAGCATGCGATACCGCTCGGCACGAACACAGGCAGCCAGCGAAGGCTCAGGGTTCTGCTCCAAAAGGCGATCGCAGGCAGCAACAGCCTGCGTCAAATACCCGGCATCTTTGAGACGAAGAATCTCGGGCGGCAGTCCAACATCGAGATGACGGAAGTCATCACAGCAAACATCAACAGAGCAGCCAACAGGACCCTCGTCAATAACCTTCCCATCCGAAGGCAGTGCATTAATAACAGCCATACCAAAACTCCAAGTCACTAGAACGCTTGAAGCCCATTGTAGCGAGATAAAAAAGAAAGCCCCAATTAAGGAGCCCCCAACACTGATAAACGGTGCCTATAAAAAATGAATTCAGCCCAGTAACCCTGCGGCGTTAAACGAATGAAGCCCCGTCCCCCGGAGCTGTTTCCTTGGCGCGACTTCTGGCAAAGCCAGGGGCTTTTTTATTCAGCCCAGTAACCCTGCAGCGAGTTAACGAAGGAGGCCCCGTTCGCCCGGAGCTTTTCCCATTGCGCGACTTCTGGCAAAGCCAGGTGAGCGCAAGGGAAAAGCGTAGGGCGAACGGGGCCTCCGACGGGAACGTTAAACCGCTACTTACGCCTTGTTGACGGAGCCAAACTCCTCCATGAGCTCCTTGGTGCGGGCAACGATGTTGTCGCGACCAGGCTTGAGGAGCTTGCGGGGGTCGAAGCCCTTGCCCTGCTGATCCTTGCCAGCCTCGATGTACTCGCGGACGCCCTTGGCGAAGACGAGCTGCAGGTCGGTGTTGACGTTGATCTTGGAGATGCCCAGGGAGATGGCCTTCTTGATCTGATCCTCGGGGATGCCGGTACCACCGTGCAGAACGAGGGGCAGGTCACCGGTCTGAGCCTTGATCTCGCCCAGACGCTCGAAGGAAAGGCCAGCCCAGTCGGCGGGATACACGCCGTGGATGTTGCCGATGCCGCAGGCGAGGAAGTCGACGCCCAGGTCAGCGATCTGCTTGCACTCAGCAGGATCAGCGAGCTCGCCGCTGGAGGTTACGCCGTCCTCGGTGCCGCCGATGCCGCCGACCTCGGCCTCGATGGACATGCCCTTGGAGTGGGCAAGCTCAACGAGCTCCTTGGTGCGGTCGAGGTTAAGCTGGAAGGTCTCCTCGTGAGAGCCGTCATACATGATGGACGTGAAGCCGGCCTCGATGCACTTGAAGCAGTCCTCGTAAGAACCGTGATCGAGGTGAAGGGCGACGGGAACGGTAACGCCCGTGGCCTCGACGGCAGCCTTGACCATGTCGGCGCAGACCTTGAAACCGCCCATCCACTTAGCGGCACCAGCGGTGCACTGAAGGATCAGCGGAGACTTGGCCTCCTCGGCGGCCTGGAGAATAGCCAGGGTCCACTCGAGGTTGTTGGTGTTGAAGGCACCGAGACCGTACTTGCCGGCCTCGGCCTTCTTGAGCATGTCTGCTGCGTTGACGAGCATAAAAGAAACCTCCTGTAAGGTTGCTCCGATAACGCCTGAGATTTTACCACGGCGCACCCGGGCATAAACGTTCGTTTGTTCACGAATATCGTCCAAACAGACTTTTTTGACCGTTTGCCCTACGGAATCAACCCGTTGGGGAAAAATAGCTTGACGTTTGGACGCTTCTCGTGCTTCAAAAGCCGACTATTAAGCTACATCTGCATGAAAGGGTTCTGCATGAGCTCGCGTGCCATGGTGGTCGAATCGCCATGGCCCGTTAAGCAAACGGTATCGGGCGGGAGAAGCCGGGCGAGCTTGGAGAGCGAGCGCAGAATCGCCGCCTCGTCTCCTCCAGAAAGATCGGTGCGGCCATGCCCACCCGGGAATAGCGTGTCGCCCACAAAGGCAATGTTCCCCTGCTCAGTGGCGGCGAACAGAACGATGCCGCCCGGTGTGTGCCCGGGCACCTCAATTACCTGCAGGCAAATGTCGCCCAGCTCAATGGTGTCGCCCTCGGCAAGCAGCCGCGTCGGCTCACCTGGATCGGGCGTCTCGATGCCCCACATCGCTCGCTGCTCCTCGATATTCGCATGCGGCACTGCTGCGTCCTTGCCACACAGCTCGTACAGGGCGTCGGCGGGAACGGCGGCCCGAACTCCAGCGACACCGCCAACATGGTCGGCGTGACCGTGCGTGCAAACGGCGCCGAGCACCTGCACATCCGGGTGTTCGGCTCGAATATGCTCCACCAAGCGCTCGCCTTCCCATGCGGGGTCGATAATCACGCACTCATTGTCCGAAATGACAGCATAGCTATTGGTCTGAATGGGACCGTTTACGAGCGTCTCAATCTCGACCGATCCCTTGGGAGTTAAATCCAAGGACACAGCACTCATGCCCCTCTCCTCTCTATAGAACTCGAGGCATCAAACGATGCCTCGAGTGTAGCGAATATCGATAATGTGGCACGTTCGTCGCGACTAAACGCGGCGCTTAAGCTGGGCTCCACCCTCGCCGGGCATCAAGCGACGCGCGTCGTAGACCGAGTCAACGCTGCTGATAGAGGCCAGCAGCGGATCCAGACCACTCGCGTCCGAGATCTCGACCATAAAGCGCAGGGTTGCAATACCCTCGCGGTTGGTCGACGTGGCGGCAGAAAGGATATTGCCACCCGCATCGCCAATGGCAATGGTGACATCCTTGAGCAGGCCCATGCGGTCCAGGCACTCGACCACGATCTCGACCTGGAAGAGGGTGTCGGCAGCGCCGTCCCATTCCACATCGATCATGCGCTCGGGATGCTCCATAAGACCCTTGACGTTGGGGCAGTTGGCGCGATGCACCGAAACGCCACGACCGCGCGTGATGAAGCCGACGATGTCGTCGCCCGTCACGGGGTTGCAGCAATGGGCCAGACGGACCAGCAGGCCGCTGTTGCTCTCGCCCTTGACGATAATGCCGTTGCTGGCGCTCTTGCCGCGCTTTTGCGGCTTGCGGTTGGAGCCGCGGGCAGGCTGCTTGACGACCTCGGCGATAGCCTCGGCCTTGGTGAGCTGTTCCTCGGGCTTGGGGTCCAAGATTTGCTCGACCTTATTGCCCACAGCGCGCGGGGCAACCTTGCCGGCGCCGACGGCGGCAAACAGGTCCTCGAGCTGCTTGAAGTTAAACTGCTCCGCCACGGCGTTGAGCGCACGCGTCGAACGCGGCGTAGAAATGCCATAGCCACGCTTACGCAGGTCCTTGGCCAGCATATCGCGACCAGCAGCAGCGTCGTCGTCCTTGGTCGCAGCGGCAAAATAGCGGCGGATCTTTGACTTGGCGGAAGGTGTCTTAACGATCTTGAGCCAATCGCGCGACGGCTTGGAACTCTTGTTAGTCAGAATCTCGACACGGTCACCCGTCTTAATCTCGTGCGTGAGCGGAGCCACCGCACCGTTGATCTTGGCGCCGACGCAGTGGTTGCCGACCTCGGTATGGACGGCGTAGGCAAAGTCGAGCGGCGTAGAGCCGGCACGAAGCGCCATGACCTCGCCCTTGGGCGTAAAGACAAAAATCTCCTGATCGAACAGGTCAACCTTCAGCGAGTGCAGATATTCCTTGGCGTCAGTGATCTCGTCAGACGCTGCCCAGTCGAGCGAATGCTTGAGCCAGTTAATCTGGTCGTCCAGACGCTGGGCATCATTGGTCTTAGACGCAGACGATCCGCCCGACTTCTTATAGAGCCAGTGGGCGGCAATGCCGTACTCGGCCTGCTCATGCATCTCGTAGGTTCGAATCTGAATCTCGAGCGGACGAGCCGTAGGGCCGATGACCGTCGTATGGAGCGATTGGTAGTTATTGACCTTGGGCATGGCGATATAGTCTTTAAAGCGACCAGGCATGGGGTGCCACAGCGTATGCACCGCACCGAGCGTGGAGTAGCAATCGCGCACCGAATGGGTAATAACGCGCAGCGCCACCAGGTCGTAGATCTCGGAGAACTCCTTGCCCTTGCGCTTCATCTTTTGGTAGATGGACCAATAGTGCTTGGAGCGGCCGTTGATCTGAAAGCCCTCCAGACCAATGCGGTTGAGCTCATCGGTAAGCGTCTTGATGGTCTCGGCAAGGTAGCGTTCGCGGACCTCGCGCGACTCAGCCACCATGCGCGCGATGCGCTGGTAGGCATCGGGCTCCAGGTAGAAGAAGGACAGATCCTCGAGCTCCCACTTAATAGAGCTCATGCCCAGGCGGTCGGCCAGGGGCGCGTACACGTCCATAGTCTCGCGTGCCTTAAACAGGCGACGGTCCTCGCGCAGGGCGGCGAGCGTACGCATATTATGCAGGCGGTCGGCGAGTTTGACGATGATGACGCGAATGTCCTTGGACATGGCGAGGAACATCTTGCGCAGCGTGAGCGCCTGCTTCTCGTCCATGCTGTCGACTTCGATGTTGGTGAGCTTGGTCACGCCATCGACGAGCTCGGCCACCGTATCGCCAAACAGGCCGGAAACATCGGCGAGCGAGGTCTCAGTATCCTCGACGGTATCGTGCAGCAGCGCGGCGCACACCACATCGCAGTCCATCTTGAGATCGGCCAAAATGATGGCAACCTCGACGGGATGGTTGATGTACATCTCACCCGAGCGGCGCTTTTGGTTGCAGTGCTTCTCGGCGGCAAAGCAGTAGGCCTGCTCAACCTTAGAAAAGTCGTCCTCATTCATATATTTGAGGCACAGGCGCTCCAGCTTGTCGTAGCTGTCCGCCATAATCTCGGGCGGCAGCTCATCGGCATGCTTATAGTGCTCCATCTCCGAAAACGGCTGGAGGGTGGAATCATGGGCGGTACGGGCTGCGGCATCCATCGAGGTCCCCTTCCCCTAGGCCCGCGGTACGATCGGGCGGTTAACTTTGGCTAGCATATCAGAAGCGCACGAATCGAGTGCCCAGCTCCGGAAAGCCGAAAACTCCATGCGCGAGCGCAAGCCCTCCAAATAGCGAATTGACCTGCTCAATTGCACGCGGCCGGGGTTTTCGGCCATCGCGATGCGACGAGTGTCGTCAAACCCCGAAACGCGACAGAAACCAAGCTCTTCGAAGATTCCCAGGCCGCTTTCCACCGAACGCTCGTCGACCGGCGTGCGAGCATCGATGGCAAGGCACATCTGCGCGATGTCGATATCGCTCGCGCTAAAGGAATCGTCCCCGGTTTTGCCGCGGTTGGAGCGCCACATGGTCTGCAGCGCGCGATAGAGCGTGACGAGCTCGTCGCGCTCGGGCGCATAGCAGTCGAGCAGGCGCTCGTTAATGCGGGCGTCGCGCGACGAATAGAGCAGATGAATCACGGCGGGCTGGCCATCGCGGCCGGCACGTCCGCTCATCTGGTTGAACTCGATGGCGCCAAACGGCATGTGGTAGAGCACGACATGGCGGATATCGGGCAGGTTGACACCCTCGCCAAAGGCGGAGGTCGAAACGATGCAGCTGAGACTGCCGTCTCGGAATGCTTCCTCAACACGGCGGCGATCGGAGCGCGCAAGCCCGGCGTTATAGAACGCGATATGGGTCGCACAGTCTGGCACGCGCTTGCGCAGCGTCCTGGCAAGCGCCACGGACTGGTCGCGCGAATTGACGTAGATAACGGTCTTCTCCCCCGTCGCCACAATCGACACCAGGCGATTTTCGCGGCTTGCGAGGTCGCGATCGTCCTCGAGTTGCAGGTTCTCGCGCACCGTCTCGTCGACCACCGTGCGAGTGATCGGCAGCATGCGGGCAAGCTCGGCCACGACCGGAGCCGTCGCGGTGGCCGTCGCAGCCATAACGACCGGGTCGCCCAGAACTTTGAGGATGTCGGGCATGCCGAGATAGGCGCTGCGGTCGCCGCCCTTGGCAAGACCGGCATGATGCGCCTCATCGATAACGACAAAACCGATGCGCCCCGAACGCGCAAAGCGATCGCGGTGAATGGACAGGAACTCGGGCGTCGTGAGCACGATGCCGGTGCGGCCCGAAGCCAAGCCGGCAAACACGTCATCGCGCGCCGCCTCCACGGTCTCGCCGGTCAGCACGCCAACACCAATGCCAAGCGCTGCCATCGTCGACGAGAGGTGATAGGCCTGGTCGGCAACGAGCGCACGCAGCGGATAGACAAAGATGCTCGCACGTCCGCGAAGCACCGCCTCACGCGCGGCATGCACATGGAAGATGAGCGACTTGCCGCGCCCCGTTCCCATAACGGCCAGAACACTTTGGTGATCGGCCAGGGCATCGAGCGCCTCGACCTGCGCGCGGTGCGGCTGGTTCGAGCCGATAAAGCTATGGATAAGCGAGCGCGTGAGCTCAGCATAAGAAAGCTGGGCGAGCGTCTCGCGTTTACGCGACTCCAGGCGCAGGCCAGAATCCGCCGGTTGCACGCCGCGGCGAAGTTCACATGCCGGATCGTCGATATTGGACGCCGTGGTATCGCGCACCAAGACATCTTTGATCATGAGCTTGGGCTTCACACGCCCCTGCCAATGCTCGGCAACGGCCTCGAACACCAAGTCGACAGCGCTATCGCAGTTGATGAGCTTATCGATTTGCGGCACGCGGAACATAATGGCCGGCACACTCGCGGCGCCATCGGTCGCCACAAAGCGCATATGCTCGCCGGTTTTGCCCACCACGGCGCGATCGCACATCGTCACGCCCTCGGCGGCCAGCAGCGGCACCTTGTTGCCCTGGCCAAACGGCTCAAGACGGGAAATCTGCTCTATAGTCTCGATATTCAGCTCGGAAAGGTCGACCGTGGCGGCAACCTCGTCGATGTCTTCAAAGTCCTCGGCGGGAATCTCCGATAGCACGGCGGAAAGGCGACGACGGAATTCATCGAGTTTGGATGCCTCGATGGTCACACCCACCGCACCGGCATGTCCGCCGCGACGAATCAGCAGGTCGGAACAGCGCTCGACGGCGTCAAACAGGTTAACTTTGCCCACCGAGCGACCAGAGCCGCGCGCGATACCGTCCTCGATCGAGAACAGCAGCGCCGGCACGTGATAGCGGTTGGTCAGACGGCTTGCCACGATGCCCTTGACACCCTCGTGCCAGCCTTCGCCGCCCACGACGATCGCGCGTCCGCCGTCATAAGTCTCCTCGACCTTTGCCATGGCATCGCGTGTGAGCTCCGCCTCGATCTCGCGACGCTGACGGTTGATCTCCTCGAGCTCGGCCGCCAGCGCGCTTGCCTCGATAGGATCGCGGGCAAGCAGCAGGTCGAGCGCCAGTTTGGGATCGGCCATGCGGCCGGCAGCGTTCAAGCGGGGAATGAGCGAAAATGACAGGCCATCGGCCGTAATGCTAGAGAGGTCGGCCTTGGCGAGCGCTGCCAGCGCGATATAGCCGGGGCGGGCGGTCACGCGCATCTGCTGGATGCCCTCGGCGACCAGCGCGCGGTTCTCGGGCGTCAGCGGCATCATGTCGGACACGGTGCCCAGCGCCGCAACCTCAATCAGCGAACGCCAATACGACGGCTTGCCCAGACGCTCGCCCAGAACCTGCACCAGCTTGAGTGCCACGCCGGCACCGGCAAGCTCACGCGAAGGACCCTTGTCCTCGAGTTTGGGGTCGGTCAGGGGCACGCCCTGCGGCACCTGGTCGGAGGGCTCGTGATGGTCCGTGACCACCAAATCGATCCCCAGGCTCTCCAGGTAGGAGACCTCTTCCTTGGCAGCAATACCGTTATCGACGGTCACAATCAGGTTGGGTTGAGCGAGCTCGTTGACGCGGTCGAGCGCCGCACGCGAAAGACCGTAGCCCTCGTCAAAGCGGTGCGGGATGAATGGTGTGACGTTGGCGCCAAACGAACGTAGCGCCTCGGTCAACAGACAAGTCGACGTAATGCCGTCGACGTCAAAATCGCCAAAGACGGCGATGCGCTCGTGGCTGCGAATAGCACGCTCAACGCGGTCGGCGACGACCGCCATGCCCGGAATAACGAGTGGGTCCGCCCAGTCGCGATCGAGCGAAGGCGTCAAAAACAGCTGGCCTTCCTCGATGGATGTAATGCCGTGCGCAACCATAATGCGCGCCACCAGCCCGGGTATGCCCAGGCCAGCCGAAAGCTCCTTTTCGAGCTCGGGGTTTTGCTGAGCGACCGCCCAGCGATGCGTCGTCTTAAGCGATGACATAGGCACCCACCCCCGATAGGGGCAGGTCGCCGCGATACCTCTCACGGTTCATAGCGATGAGTCCTCTGTGTATGCCCGCTTCGGCAGGCAGATCTGTTGAACGGATTTATTATACCGTGCAGCGCGGACGCAAATCGCCGCAGCACGCCGCGGTTTCGGTAAACGATGCCGGTAATAGCCTCGAAATAATCGAGCGTTTCTGACGCACGGACGCATGCGAGCGTCTAGCATATCCATTCAAAACGGGTTCACGAGCAAAGGGAGTCACAAGAGCATATGAAGCAATGGGTTGGACTGGGCAAGTTTCTCGCGGGGCATATGCAAATCATCGTTCCGATTTGCGTGGCGCTCGGCGTGCTCTTTCCTCAGCAGATTGGCGTACTCAAGCCCATCGTTCCCACCTTGTTTGCCTTCATGACCTTCCAAGGCGCGCTCAGCAACACCTTCCACCAGGTAGCTGAGGTGCTCCGCCGTCCCCTGCATCTGATTTTGGCGTTATTTGTCTCGGCTGTGATCATCCCCATCGCGGCGTATGCCATGGGCTCACTGTTCTTTGGTTCCAATCCCAACCTTGTCTGCGGCATCGTGCTCGAGTACAGCGTACCCGTGGCAGTCACTGCCTTTATGTGGATTAGCATGTTTGGCGGCAACGGCCCGCTCGCACTCACCATCATCCTGACGTCCTCGGTCATCTCGCCCGTGACGATTCCGCTCACGCTCAAGCTCCTGCTGGGTGCCACCGTCGCAATCGATGTGCCAAGCATGATGCAGAATATGGCCTTCATGATCGCCATACCCGCCGTGCTCGGTATCGTCATTAACGAACTTACGCGCGGCTGGGGACACGAGAAGCTCTCCCCCGCGCTTTCGCCCGCCTGCAAGTTCATGATGATGGGCGTTATCGCGTCCAACTCCACCGCCATGAGCGAGTACGTGCTGCACTTGAACGCGGTGCGCCTGGAAGTCGCCCTCTTTATCCTGGTGTTCGCCATCAGTGGCTTTATCATCGGCATCCTGGTCGCGCGTGCCCTGCATCTGCCGTATAGCGAGACGACCACCATGTGCTTTACCTGCGGCATGCGTAACATCTCTTCGGGCGCCGTCATCGCCACGCAATACTTTCCGGGCGAAGTTGTGTTTCCCGTCATGTGTGGAACGTTGTTTCAGCAGGTGCTCGCCTCAATTATCGGGCATCTCTTTGAGCGCCTGACCGGCGAGGAGCGTGCCGCCCAGCGCAAGCGGGTCGAGGCCGGTCGCGACGCCATGGCGCGCTAGACTGCCCGCATTACGCGGGTGTTCGCATTACGACGTGAACGTTTCCAAATGCATGCGCAGGCGCTCAGCATCGATATCGAGCGTGGTCTCGGCATTGACCTGGGCCAGGCGATAACCGACAAAGTAGGGCGAAACCACCCAACGTGGCAGCGCCTTGGCAATGGTCCGGCCGTCCATGTGGTAGAAGAACAAGTTGTACGACTCTGCGCGACCACCGTGGTGCTCGTTCAGGATATAGCGAAGAGCCACCTGGATTGCGTCGGCAAACAGGTCAGCTTCGGCTAGGTCGCGGGCGTCGTCGCTGGCGGCGATTCCCTGTGGAGCCGAAACGTTGATCTCAAAGAAGCCCATAATCGGCTCGGTTGAAATGCTGATCGCAACCCTCCCCCGCTGCCAGACATCAATGCCTTCGAAGTTGGCTGGTGTCAGCGCCACATAGCCGTCTTCCTGTTCCAAACCCACAATCTGCATATGCGGATGGACCAGACTACCGCCCGAAAGCGGGCCCTTGTTCTTGTACATGAGCACACTGCGGTACTGTTGAGAATCAATCATCTGCTGCCAACAGCCCAGGGCAAACCGCATCACATGATGCAGCTCGTCCGGCGCATAGGTCACCAGGTCGGCGTCGTGGTCGGACGACTCAATCAATACGGTCTGGCGAGTGGCTCGCAAGGTCTTAAACTTATTTTCGAGCCAGATGCAGTCACCATCACGCTGGATGATGTTGGTGAGCCCCTCCGTGTTGCAAAAGGGACACGCGGTACCGGGGCGACGGTTGTCGTCGGGTTTGCCGCTCGCCTGCTGAACATCGAATACAAGTGCCACGGGCTACACCTCCAGCGGTACGATCCTTGTGCCATGGAGCTCGGACACGCCCAATGCCGCCGCGACCGCGTCACGATTTGCCGTAGTGATGCCGCCGCCAGGAAGGATGGTCAAACGATCGCCCGCATACTCGATTAAACGAGCCAGGTGGTCGAAGTTGTCCTCAATCGGCGCGCCGGCCGCGCCGCCATGCGTCAGGATTCGCGTAACGCCGCAGCCGGCAAGTGTATCAATCGCATCAAGCTGAGCCTCGGGCGAGAGCTGGTCAAAGGCCATGTGAAAGGTGATGTCGATGGGCTCACGCTTACATTCCTCGGTCGCGCAGCCCGTAGCCATCACAAGGGCGCCAAGCGTAAGTTCATCGAGCGCCCATCCGCCGGCACAGGGCTTGCAGCACCCATAGACCAGGCCGTCAACGCCGGCACTCACGGCAAGACCCAGGTCCATCTCCATCATACGCAACTCGTCCTGGTTGTAATAAAAGTCGCCGCCACGCGGACGAATCATGCACATCACGCGCGCATCGTGCTCGTGAGCGTAGCTGACCGTAGCGCTGATAACGCCGGCGGAAGGTGTGGTGCCGCCAACGGCAAGGTTGTCGCACAGCTCAATACGACTCGCACCGGCCTTAATGGCCGCCGGCACCCGCTCAAAGTTCTCGGCACAAAACTCGTACAGCATAGATAGACCCCCAAAGACAGCAAATGTTTTCCGACGGGCATTGTCACACATCCCCATGAAGTTGCGGTGGAATAGGGACTCTTTTGGCCTCTGGAGCCCGTATTCAGTCCCTATTTCACCGCAACTTAAAAAGGGGCGCTGACTGAGATAGTCAGCGCCCCTTTTGTTAGGTGGGTTAGCCACCGAGATAGGCTTTGCGGACGTTGTCGTCGTGCAGGAGCTCTTGGCCGGTGCCGGTCATGGTGATCTTGCCGGTCTCGAGCACGTAGCCGCGCGTGGCGATTGAAAGCGCCATCTGGGCGTTCTGCTCGACCAGAAGCACCGTGGTACCGGCCTTGTGCAGGTCCTCGACAATCTGGAAGATCTGCTCAATCAGAATCGGCGCCAGACCCATGGAAGGCTCATCGAGCATGAGCAGCTTGGGGTTGCTCATAAGGGCGCGCCCCATAACGAGCATCTGCTGTTCGCCGCCCGAAAGGGTGCCGGCGACCTGGCGACGGCGCTCCTTAAGGCGCGGGAACTGCTCGTAGACGCGCTCAAGGCCCGGAGCCACCGTGGACTTGGGCTGCGTGTAGGCGCCCATCTCCAGGTTCTCCTCGACCGTCATCTGCAAAAAGGCGCGACGGCCCTCGGGAACCTGGGCCAGGCCCTTGCCCACCAGTTTATCGGCAGGCGTATGGGTAATGTCCTCGCCCATAAACTTGATGGAGCCGGTCTTGGAACGCAGCAGGCCCGAGACGGTTTTAAGCGTCGTGGACTTACCGGCGCCGTTCGCGCCGATCAGGGCCACGATCTCGCCCTCGTTGACGTTAAAGGAGATGTCCTTGATGGCGTGGATAGCGCCGTACCAGACGTTGATGTTGTAGACGGAAAGCATCGGCTCTGCCATTTAGTTCTCCCCCTTATCCTGCTTGCCCAGATATGCCTCAATTACGGCATCGTTGTTCTGGATCTCCTCGGCCGTGCCCTTGGCGATGACCTTACCAAAGTTGAGCACGCAGATGCCCTCGCAGATGTTCATGACGAGCGACATATCATGCTCGATAAGCATAATGGCGATGCCAAAGGTGTCGCGGATCTTGACGATGTTCTCCATGAGCTCCGCGGTCTCGGACGGGTTCATGCCGGCGGCAGGCTCGTCGAGCAGCAGCAGTTTGGGGTTGGTGGCAAGCGCGCGGACGATCTCCAGACGACGCTGGGCGCCGTAAGGCAGCGAGCCGGCCTGCTCGTTTGCCAGGTGCTCCATATCAAAGATGGACAGCAGCTCCATGGCGCGCTCGTGGGCGGCCTTCTCGTGCTTCCAGTACGTCGGCAGACGCAGCACGCCCTCAAAACCAGAGTAGCGCTCCTGGTTGTGCAGGCCGACCTTAACGTTGTCCTCCACCGTCATGGTGTTGAACAGGCGAATGTTCTGGAACGTACGGGCGATACCCATACGGTTGACCTGATAGACCGACTTGCCCGAGGTGTCCTCGCCGTCGAGCAGGATAGTACCGTGCGTGGGCTGGTACACCTTGGTGAGCAGGTTGAAGACCGTGGTCTTACCGGCACCGTTGGGACCGATCAGACCGGCGATCTCGGTCTTACCGATGGTCAGGCTAAAGTCGTCGACTGCCTTAAGGCCGCCAAATTCAATGCCCAAGTGGATGCACTCGAGCGCCGGGCGCTGGCCCAGGTCGCGGTCGGGAACGATGGCGCCAGAAGGATACGGGACCATCTTGCCCTTGTTGAACTCAAACTTACTGGGCATCGGCTGCCACCTCCTTCTTGGAAGCAAAGCGGTCCTTAATGCGTGCGAAGAACGACTTGAGCTGCGGGTTGTTGGTAAAGATCATGACCAGAATCAGCACGATGGCGTAGATGAGCATGCGGTAGTCCGAGAACTGACGGAGTAGCTCGGGAAGCACCGTGAGCAACGCCGCCGCGATGACGGAGCCGCGCATATTGCCCAGACCGCCCAGGACCACGAACACCAGGATGAGGATGGACGTGTTGAAGTCGAACTTGGTGGCGGAAAGCTGCGAGAAGTTACCGCCGAAGAGGGCTCCGGCAGCGCCGGCGAGAGCGGCGGAAACCACGAAGGCGATCATGCGGTACTCGGTGACGGAGATGCCCACGGACTCGGCAGCGATCTTGTTGTCGCGCACGGCCATAATGGCACGGCCGGTACGGCTGCGAACCAGGTTGAGCACGATCACGAGTGCGACCATGACCAGGATGGCACCGGCGAGGAAGGTCGAGTACGTCGACACGCCCGATGCGCCCTGCGCGCCCTTGATGATGGCGGTGCCGTCCTCGAGCAGGTGCAGGTCGTCGATCGTGGAGTTACCTGTGATGTTAAAGATCACATGCAGGCCGCGGGAGTCGACGCCCACGATAAGGCAGGTGACGATCTCTTTGATGATCTCGCCAAAGGCCAGCGTCACGATAGCCAGGTAATCGCCGCTCAGGCGAAGGACCGGGATGCCGATCAAGAAGCCCAGGATGGCGGCAGCGATGGCACCGACCACGATGCTGATGATAAGGCGCACCGGATCGGAGGGAACGGCGCTCTCCAGCGCGACCGCGGTAACGATGCCCGTATAGGCGCCGACGCTCATAAAGCCCGCGTGGCCCAGCGACAAGTCGCCCGCGATGCCGACGACGAGGTTAAGGGAGATGGCCATGACGATATAGGCCGTGATGGGAACCAGCTGACCGGCGATCATGCGCGGAATCATATGGTTGGACTGCATAAAGAACACGATGGCGAACGCCACAAGGCACATGGCGTACGTAACAAAGTCGTGACGCGTCTGCTTGTCTTTAAGAAACTTCATAACGCTCACCTACACCTTCTCGGGGACGTACTTGCCCAAGAGGCCGGCAGGCTTGACGAGCAGGACGATGATCAAAACACCAAAGACGATGGAGTTGGCAAGGCTCGTGGAAATGTAAGCCTGTGCCATCGCCTCGATGATGCCGATGAGAATGCCACCGACAAAGGCACCGGGGATGGAGCCGATACCGCCGAAAACGGCAGCGTCGAAGGCCTTGATGCCAGGCATGGCGCCCGTGGTGGGCTGCAGGACCGGCGAGTAGGAGCACAGGAGCACACCGGCGATGGCAGCAAGGGCGGAGCCGATAGCAAACGTCATCGAGATGGTGCGGTTGACGTTGATGCCCATGAGCTGAGCGGCGGCTTTGTCCTCGGACACGGCGCGCATGGCTTTGCCCATCTTGGTCTTACCTGTAAAGAACATCAGGCCGGCCATGATAACCAGGCAGGCGACGATGGTGACGAGCGAGACAGCGCTCACGTTGAACTTGGCCAAGAACTCCGGCACCGGGAAGGTGACGAGCGAAGTGAAGTTCTTGGGCGTGGCGCCCCACAGAAGCTGCGCGGCGTTCTGCAGGAAGTAAGACACGCCGATGGCCGTGATCAGAACGGCCAGCGGGCCTGCTTGGCGCAGCGGCTTATAAGCCAGACCCTCAATGAGAACACCGAGAACCGTGCAGACCGCGCAAGAGAGAATTACAGATGCCCAGCCCGGGAGGCCGAGATACGACGTGGCGCAGAACGAGACATAGGCACCGACCATGATAACGTCTCCGTGAGCGAAGTTCAGCATCTTGGCGATACCGTAGACCATGGTGTAGCCCAACGCGATGATGGCGTAGACGCTGCCCATGGACAGGCCGTTGACCAGGTATTGGATAAAGACCGTCATGTTCCACATCCCCCTTTCGAATAGGTTTCCAGTTGATGTATGAAACAGGGACGTTACATCGTCCCTAGATACCAAGCAAGCAGGGAAGGCCAAAACCTCCCCTGCTTGGGATCAAAACCGCTCTATGTAAGGCGGCCTATTAGGCCTGTACGTACTTGCCGTCGGTGATGACGTACGCCGTGGGCTCCTTCTGGACCTGACCCTTATCGTTCCAGGTGAGCTTGCCGGTCAGACCGTCAACGGTAATCTTGAGCATAGCTTTGGACAGCTTCTCGGCAACCTCGGTCGGGTCGGCGTCGACACCAAGACCGGCCTCCTTGAGGGCCTCGGCCACCGCGTGCACACCGTCGTAGGCGTCAGCGGCAAACTGGTCGGGGGTATCGCCGTACTTATCCTTGTAAGCGTTGACGAAGTCGGCGTTCTTCTCGTCGTCGGCGGAGAACGGGGTCATGAGCAGCAGGCCCTCGGCAAGAGAAGTGTCGAAGCCCTCAACGCCCAGGATGCCGTCCATGCCGTCGCAGCCCATCATCTTGACGTCGTAGCCCATGTCCTTGGCGTTCTTAAGCAGGACCGAGGCCGGGGTGTAGTAGATCGGGGCAAAGATCATGGTGGCGCCAGACTGCTTGGCCTTGGTCAGCTGGTTGGTAAAGCTCGTGGCGGAGTCGTCCTTAAAGGTCTCCTCATCGACAATCTCGAGCTTGGACTTAGCGGCCTGAGCCTTAAAGGCATCCGCGACACCCGAAGAATAGGCGTCGCCGGAGTTATAGAACAGCACGAACTTCTCGTCCGCATACTTCTGGGCCAGGAACTTGGCAGCGTTGACGCCCTGGTTGGGGTCGGTAAAACAAACCTGGAAGACGCAATCCTTGCCGTCGGTGACGTCCTCGGAGGACGCGGACGGGGTGATCATAAAGGTCTTGGGGTCGTTACCGCACTCGGCGGCAACGGCAACCGACGCACCCGTGGTGGTCGGGCCGACGAGGGCCTGCATACCCCAGTCGAGCAGGGTGTTGAAGGCGTTAACGGCCTTCTCGCCGTCGGCCTGGTCGTCCTCGGCCTTGCTGGCAAGCGGCAGCTCCTTGGTGGAGAAGTCCTTGCAGCCAAGCTCGACGCCCTGGGTAACAGACTTGCCGTAGGACGCGTTGGCGCCGGTCAGCGGGCCGATGGTGCCGATCTTAAACGAAGCGTCGCCCGAAGCGGAACCACTGTCGCCGCCGTTGGAGGAGCAGCCCGCTAGAATGGACATCGCCCCCAGACCTGCTGCGCTCGCGATAACGCTCCTGCGATTCATAACAGGGTTCAATGACTTACCGGTGAGGCTCGACATGCGGCTCTCCTCTCAAATCTCGTCGGGTTTTGGTTGCCCGACAGGCCATCCTTCGCCGTGTTCGGCGTTCGCAAAATAGTAGACGCTTTAGTTAGGAAAAGTGGCGATTATTTCAACTTTTCTTTGGATTTGTTCATTTATCCATATTTCTGCGTATTTCTATTATTTTATGCAGTAATGCCACTTTATTGTGTAAAAGTAATGTTTCCATTCTGTTACAGGCGTCCCCGCCCTGAATAAAACAGCCTCACCGGTAGCGTTTTATGCGCACTTAGGCGGCGATGTACTTGCCGTCCTGGATCACATAGGCCGTAGCGGGCTTTTCGACCTGGCCCTCGTCATTCCACGTCAGCTCGCCCGTCAGGCCCTCGATCTTGATCTTGCGCATGGCGCGGGCAAGGTCGTCGGCAATGTCGGCACCGTCAGCCGTAATGTCGATGCCCGCTTTATCGATAGCCTCGGCAATCGCATGGACGCAGTCATAGGCATCGGCGGCAAACTGATTGGGCGTCTCGTCGTAGGCATCCTTATAGGCCTTGACGAAGTCGGCGTTCTTCTCATCGTCAGCCGAAAACGGGGTCATGAGCAGTACGCCCTCGGCAAGAGAGGTATCGAAGCCTTCCACAGAGAGCAGGCCGTCCATGCCGTCGGTACCCATGAGCGTCATGTCGTAGCCCATGTCCTTGGCGTTCTTGAGCAAAACGGACGCCGGCGTGTAGTAGATCGGCGCAAAGATGAGCGTGGCGCCGGCCTCCTTGGCCTTGGTGAGCTGGTTGGTAAAGCTCGTGGAAGAGTCGTCCTTAAAGGTCTCGGTATCGACGATGTCGAGCTTGGACGCCTTGGCCTGCTCGGCAAAAGCGTCGGCAACGCCCGAGCTATACGTATCGCCGGAGTTGTAGAACAGGGCGATCTTGGCATCCGTGTACTTCTCGGCCAAGAACTTCGCGGCGCTGGCGCCCATGGTGGGATCGGTGAAGCAAACCTGGAAAACCGTGGTCTTATCCTTGGTAACGTCGAGCGACGAGGCCGAAGGCGTGACCATGAGCATATCGTCGGCGATCTCGCCAGAGACAGCGACGGCGGCACCGGTGGTGACGGGGCCGACGAGCGCCTGCATGCCCCAGTCGCACAAGGTATTGAAGGCGTTGATGGCCTTCTCGCCGTCAGCGACGTCATCCTCAGACTTAAGCGAGAGCTTGAGGTCCTTGGTCGAAAATTCCTTGGCGGCAAGCTTGGCACCCTTCTCGGCCGAAACGCCATAGGTTGCCGCGGCGCCGGTCAGAGGGCCGATGACACCGATCTTGAAGGTCTTGCCGTCATCGGTGGGGCTGCCGTCCGAGCCACCCGACGAGCAACCAGCGAGTGCCGCGGTGCTACCGAGCGCCGCGGCACCGGCGAGAAAGTTCCTACGGCCGAGCGTGCTGTTGATGTTGAACATGGTGTCCCCCTTTTCGCTGGCCGCGGTGCGGCCGTCTTGCGGTACAGGGCAAACCTTATGGCGCAAACGTTGACAGTTTGTTACGGAAGTTCGTTTGTAGCGAGTGTGTTTCCAATATTTCCGCAGCGTTTCGGGGGTAGCGTTTTGCACAGCTCCAGCTGCCTGGCAAGCACGCGCCCGCACTTCACGCTAGAATGCACTCAACCTATAAGCAGTTAATCCATCCACAAGATGCACGAAGGAGCTATCTATGAGCGAACCCCTGCGCACCGTGAACGTCGGTCTGATCGGTCTGGGAACCGTCGGCGGCGGCGTGGCCCGTTTGATCAAGAGCCACCACGATGAGTACCTGGCAGCCTACGGCATCGACCTTAAGCTGACCCGCGCCTGCGCGCTTGCTTGGGAGCAGGCCGAGGCGGCAGGCATTGAGCGCGAGGCCTTTACGAGTGACTGGCACGACGTCGTCACCGACCCCGCCGTCGACATCGTCGTCGAGCTGATCGGCGGCGAGCACCCCGCAACCGAGATCTTCACCACTGCCTTTGAGCACGGCAAGCACGTCGTCTCTGCCAACAAGGCCCTGCTGGGCCGTCACGTCGAGACGCTTGCCGAGAAGGCGCGCGCGTGCGGCGTGCAGATTAAGTGCGAGGCCAGCTGCGGCGGTGGCATCCCCATCGTGAGCACGCTTGAGCACGACCTGGTGGGCAACAAGATCCTGACCATCGCCGGCATCCTCAACGGCACCACCAACTACATCCTGTCGCGCATGGACGCCGAGGGCGCCGATTACGCCGACGTGCTCGCCGATGCACAGGCCAAGGGCTATGCCGAGGCCGACCCGTCCGCAGACGTCGACGGCTTCGACGCCGCCAGCAAGACGGCGATCCTCGCCTCCATCGGCTTTGGCACCCGCGTGACCACCGACGACGTATACCAGCAGGGTATCCGCACCATCGGCGCCGAGGACATCGCCCAGGCCCGCGAGCTCGGCTATACCATCAAGCTGCTGGGCATCGCACGCAACACCGACGCTGGCGTCGACGTCCGCGTGCATCCCACGCTGATCCCCGCCGACCACATGCTTGCCAAGGTCAACGGCGCCATGAACGCCGTCTACGTGGTGGGCGACGCCGTGGGCGAGACCATGTTCTACGGCGCGGGCGCAGGCTCCTTCCCCACCGCGAGTGCCGTCGTGGGCGACATCCTGTCGCTCTCCGAGCAGATCAGCCGCGGCGTGGCTCCGCTGCCCGAGATTGAGCCCTATGGCCACAACCTCGCCTTTAAGCCCATGGACGAGCTCCAGACCAAGTACTATGTGCGCCTGAAGGTCGCCGACCGCGTGGGCGCCCTGTCCGAGACGGTCGACATCTTTGCCAAGCACAACATCTCGATCTCGCTCATCAACCAGGTCGAGGACGGCAAGTCGGGTGTCAGCGATGCCTGCTCGGTCATCTTCCTGACGCACCGCGCATTCGAGAAGGACGTCCAGGCTGCCGCCGCCGAGCTTGCCAGCGTCGACTGCGTGGCCGAAGTCGCCAACGTCCTGCGCATCGAGGACGTTGAGGCCTGGACCGAAGGCGTCATGGCGAACTAGCCCGATTCTCGGCAAATCAAATAACGCATGAGGGGCTCCCGTCCGATTGGATGGGAGTCCCTTTTAGTTGCATCTTTTGCACAAAGTGGTCGACTAACGTTTGAACAACTTGACCGTTCGTCAACAACCGTGGATACCGTTTACCGATATGCGGTGTCGGCTGTTTTTTGCCGCCACTATGCTGTGCTGCAAGTATCCATCCGCATAAGAGAGGAAGCGATATGCTGCTCGAGGGCAAGAAAGCAATCATCACCGGAGGCACGCGCGGTATCGGCTATGCCATCGCCTGCCGTTTTATCGAGGAGGGCGCCGTCGTCACCGTCTTTGGCTCGCGCCAGGAGACTGCCGATACGGCCGTTGAGAAGCTGACAGCCGCCTATCCCGACGCCAAGGTCTGGGGCCGCTCCTGCGACCTCACCTCGCTCGAAGCCGTAACCGAGGCCTTTACCCAGGCCGCAGCCGACATGGGCGGCTTGGACACGGTCGTCAACAACGCCGGCATCTCCCAGCGCTCGCCCCTTTTGGATTACACGGCAGAAGAGTTTGCAAAGGTCATGGACCTCAATGTCGTCGCCGTCTTTAATGGTCACCAGGCTGCCGCCAAGATCATGACCGAGGCCGGCCACGGCGGCACCATCACCACCACGAGTTCAATGGTCGCCAAGTATGGCCAGCCCTCCGGCGTCGGCTATCCTACGTCCAAGTTTGCCGTCAACGGCATGGTCCAGTCGCTCTCGCGCGAGCTCGCCCCCATGGGTATTCGCGTCAATGCCGTCGCGCCCGGCGTGACCAAGACCGATATGGTCGCCAACCTGCCCGAAGAGGTCATCAAGCCTATCATCGCCACCATTCCGCTGGGCCGCATGGGCGAGCCCGAGGATGTCGCCAACGCCTTCGTCTTCTTGGCGAGCGACATGTCCTCCTACGTCACGGGCGCCATCCTCCCCGTCGACGGAGCCGCCCGCTCCTAAAGGTCGCAAGCCACGACTTCGAAGCTCAACGGAGCTCAACGCAAAAGGCGCGCTGCCTGCATCAACCGCAGGCAGCGCGCCTTGTTCTGTTTATAGGGGAACCTGCGTCCCGGTATTTCAGCTCAGACCGGGACGCAGCTTCCCTCAGGGCCATGTTTCGGAAAGTGTGCCCCGTTTTGAACGCCGATTCTGGGACGCAGTTTCCGCAACGAGTCTCTCGCGGAAACTGCATCCCGCTCCGAGCGTCCATTCTGGGATGTGGCTTCCCGATGGGGGCCGATGCGGAAACCACATCCCGTTTCGAGCCTTCAAAGCGTGACGCGACTCCCTTGAGAGAGTATCGACTACTTACCATCGTCATCCTGGGCTTCTTCTCTTGCATAGAGCTCCAGCATGCGGCGGCGGTATTCGCGCACGGCGAGCTTGGCGCGCTCCAGGCGACGGCGCTCAAGCGGAGTCAGCTCGGACGGGTCGACCTCGTCTCCATAGGTCTTATCGGCAAGCAGGTGCGCCGCGTCCACGATGCGGGCATCGATGTGGCCGCTCGCCGCCTCGGCGGAAAGACGCTCGGCAATCGTATCGAGCGTAGGCAGACCCTCGAATACGCGACCGTGACCATGCGAGGTCAGCAGCTCGTGCTCGCGTGCGAGCAGGCTCGCTAGGTCGTGGTGGGCGCGCAGGATGTCGAGTGCATCGGATGGATGCTCGGCAACCTCTGCCACGGCGGCGACCGGTGCAGCATCCACCACGCGGTAGAAGAGCTGCGCGAGCAATGGCATCAAGAACACTGTGATGGCACCGGCGGCAACCATAACCGACGCGATGTCTTGCGACAGCGCGCCCGCGTTGACGGCAACGCTTGTCACGGCAACGATGATCGGCAGGGCCGTGGTGCAGTACAGGGCCACGGTAATGCGGCCATACGCCGACACATCGCGCGTCGCAGGACAAATGCTCATAGAAATAAGAATGGGCACGGCACGAATAATCAGCAACGCCACGATAAAGCCCGCAAGCAAGCCCGGGCGCGACACCACGGCCGTCAGGTCGATCTTTGCGCCCGATACGGTAAAGAACACCGGAATCAAAAAGCCGTAGGCCAGGCCATCGAGCTTGGTCTCGAGCGTATGGTTACCCTCGGGGATGATATAGCGCAGGACAAAGCCGGCGGCAAAAGAACCCAACACGATATCGAGGTCAAAGATGGCCGAGAACGCCACGAGCGTGACCAGGATGAGCACGGTCAGGCGCACGAAGGTCTGCGACGTGGTGTCGGCGCGTTCCTCGACAAACGCAAAGAAGCGGCTGCCGACGCGCCTGGAACGACTTGGGACCACGGCCAACAGCACGCAGACCACCGCAAACAGGCCAAGAATCACGAGCGTCTGGATGCCGGTGCGAGCAGACAGCAGCACCGACATGGCGAGCACGGGGCCGAGCTCGCCCCACGTACCATAGGCAAGAATCGAATCGCCGACGCGCGTCCCGGCAAGCGACCGCTCGCGCAAGATGGGCATGAGCGCCCCAAGCGCCGTCGAGGTCAACGCCAGCGTCACGGCGATGCCATCAAAATGACTGACCGAGAACCACGGGGTAAAGCGCACGGCTAGCCAGGCGATACCAAACGTGACGACCCACGTCGCCAAGCCGTAGCGTCCCTCCACACCCGTAATGTTCTTAGGGTCAATCTCAAAGCCGGCAAGCAGGAACAAAAAGGCCAGGCCCAGCTCGGACACCAGCGAGACCTCGGCATCCACATGGATAAGGCCGAGCATATGCGGGCCCAGCACCGCACCGAACACGAGCAAAAAGACCGTTTCGGGAACGGGTTTTCCGGGAATCGCCGAGGCAATGAAGGGGCTTGCAAAGGCCACGAGTGCGATGATGGCGAGCGAAACGAATGCCATGTGATGCCTTTCTCTTGTTTGCGCTTCACTGTAGCACCCTCGCCGTCCTCAACGCGCCGCGAGCTGTCGTATCATAGTGAGGTTTACAAACATGTGGCTCAAGGCGACTGCGAGGCTTGCCCCGTAAACCGACCGCTGCCGCATACCGTACCGTACGCCCAACCGATCAGGAAGGCAGGAACCAATGGTCTCTCGTATCTACGTGGAGAAGAAACCCGGGTTCGACGTCGAGGCTCAGCAGCTCAAGGGCGAGCTGACCGAGATTCTCGGCATCAAGGGCATCGAGGCCCTGAGGATTATCAACCGCTACGACGTCGAGGGCATCGACGAGGAGCTTTTCCGCTCCTGCGTGCCGACCGTCTTTAGCGAGCCCCAGGTCGATGTGACCTACGACGAGCTCCCCGCAAGCGATGGCGCCGTCTTTGCCGTCGAATTCCTGCCTGGCCAGTTTGACCAGCGCGCCGACTCCGCCAGCGAGTGCGTGCAGCTCATCAGCCAGGGCGAGCGCCCCGCCGTGCGCTCCGCCAAGGTCTATATTATCTCGGGCGCTCTGGACGAGGCCGCCATCGATGCCATCAAGCACTACGTGGTGAACCCCGTCGAGGCGCGCATAGCCTCGCTCGACCTGCCCGAGACGCTGTACATAGAGACCCCCGAGCCCCAGCCCGTCGAGGTGCTCGACGGTTTCCGTGAGCTCGACGAGGCCGGCCTTGCCGCCTTTATTTCCGAGCGCGGCCTCGCCATGGACGAGGCGGACATCGCCTTCTGCCAGCAGTACTTCCGCGATGAGGACCGCGACCCCACCATCACCGAGATCCGCGTGATCGACACCTATTGGTCCGACCACTGCCGCCACACCACCTTCGGCACCGTCCTGGATGACGTGACGATCGACGACGCCGTGGTGCAGCAGGCCTTCGACCGCTACATGGAGATGCGCCACGAACTCGGCCGCGACGCCAAGCCCGTCTGCCTCATGGACATGGGCACCATCGGCGCCAAGTACCTTAAGAAGACCGGCGTCATGACCGATGTCGACGAGTCCGAGGAGATCAACGCCTGCACCGTCAAGGTGAAGGTCGATGTCGATGGCGAGGACCAGGACTGGCTGTTCCTCTTTAAGAACGAGACCCACAACCACCCGACCGAGATCGAGCCCTTCGGCGGTGCCGCCACCTGCGTGGGCGGCGCCATCCGCGACCCGCTCTCGGGCCGCAGCTACGTGTACCAGGCCATGCGTG
>CAJMOP010000016.1 GCA_905215115.1 uncultured bacterium
GCAGCCGTCGAGGCAGCCAACGCCGCCGTAATCGAGGCCGCCTTGAATGGCCTGGGCAAGCCCGGCATGGGCTGCACGGCCACCTGCGCCTATATCGAAAACGACACGCTCGCCATCGCCCACGTGGGTGACTCTCGCGCCTACCTGCTCCACGAGGGCACGCTCATCCGCGTGACCCGCGACCACTCCTACGTGGAGGAGCTCGTGGACGCCGGCGAGATCACGGCAGACGAGGCTCGCGTCCACCCCAACCGCTCGGTCATCACCCGTGCGCTGGGCTCGGACCCCGCCATGTATGCCGACCACTTCACTCTGCATATCGAGGAAGGCGACCGCCTGATCCTTTGCTCTGACGGCCTTTCGAGCATGATTCCCGATAGCGATATCGAGAACATCGCCACGCAGTCCTCAACCGCGCAAATCTGCGTCGACAACCTAGTGGACGCGGCGCTTGCCGCCGGCGGCCACGACAACGTGACCGTAGTAGTCGTTGACCTGGTTGACGATGGCGTTATGCGCGAGGCGCAACGCGTGCGTCGCCGCAACATTACTATCGCCGCCATCCTGGCCCTCGTCTTTGTGCTGGCAGCTGGCATCTGGGCCTACACGGGTGTCACCGGCTCGTACTACCTGGGTACCCACCAGGGCAATGTCGCCGTCTGGCGCGGCCTGCCCGGCAAGCCGCTCGGACTCAAGCTTCACTGGCTCGAAAGCGAAACCAGTATTAAGCTGTCCGACCTGCCCGAAGACACGCAAAACCGCCTCAAGGCGGGCATTCCGCAAACAAGTGTCGACGATGCGCAGGACACGATATCCAAGTACCGCCACCAGATCGACGAGGAGCAGACCCGCCAGGTGATCGACGCGCAAACGATTCGCGACAACACCAATCAGGGATCGACCTCCGAATCAGATTCCGAGAAAACCGCCGAACAGTCCGCCGAGGCCGAAGCCTCCGAAAAGAACTAGAAAGGGAGTGCCGCTTATGAGTCGCCGCAACACCGAGCTGCTCTTGCTCATCGCCTCGGCGTTCCCCGTCATCCTACTGTATGCGATGTACGTCCTCACCGCGGGCGCTGCCATCTCCTTTGAGACGCTCGCCGTACCGATCGGCCTCTTTGCCGCCTTTGCCGCGGCCCACATTGCCGTGCGCATCTTGGCGCCCGGTGCCGACCCCGCTATCCTGCCCATTGTCTTTGTGCTTTCGGGCATCGGCATCACGTTCGTGACGCGTCTCGCCCCCGCTCTCGCCATCTCACAGCTCATCATCCTGTTTGTCTCGGTGGCGCTCATGGTGGGAACGCTCGCGTTGGTTAAGAACCTCGACGTAGTCATGCGCTACAAGTACACCTTTGGCATTATCGGCATCATTCTGCTGATGCTGCCTATCTTTATCGGCACCACGATCTCGGGCTCCAAGCTGTGGATTCGCATCGCGGGCTTTACCATCCAGCCCGGCGAGTTCGCCAAGGTCTTTATCGTGCTGTTCCTGGCCGGGTACCTGGCCGAGAACCGCGAGCTGCTCTCCATCTCCAACCGCAAGATCCTAGGCTTTAAGATCCCTCGCCTGCGACTGCTGCTGCCGCTGTTTGCCGTGTGGGGCGTGTGCCTACTCGTTGTCGTCTTCGAACGCGACCTGGGTTCGGCCGTGCTGTTCTACACCATCTTCTTGCTGATGCTCTACGTTGCCACGGGTCGATTCTCGTATGTCGTTATCGGCCTTGCGCTCTTGGCCGTCGGCGCCGTGGGCGCCTACAAGTTCCTGTCGCACGTTCAGGTGCGCTTCCAAGTTTGGGTCGATCCGTTTAAGGACGCCCAGGGCCAGGGCTACCAGATCGTCCAGTCGCTCTTCTCGCTTGCCGATGGCGGTCTGGTCGGTGTTGGTATCGGCAACGGCATGGCCAACAACATCCCTGTCGTCGAGTCCGACTTTATCTTCTCTGCCATCGGCGAGGAGATGGGCCTTTTGGGCGGCGGCGCCGTGCTCATCCTGTTTATGCTCTTTGCCGTGCGTGGCCTCACCACGGCTGCCCGCGCTAAATCCGACCTCGCCGCCTTTAGCGCCACGGGCCTTACGGCCGCCATCAGCTTCCAGGCCTTTTTGATCGTGGGCGGCGTTACCCGCCTGATCCCGCTGACCGGCGTCACCCTGCCCTTTATGAGCCAGGGCGGTTCCTCGCTGCTGGCGAGCTTTATCATCGTCGCGCTCCTGCTGCGCGCCGGTGACGAGGCGACCGGACGCGAGGCCGAGCTTACCGGCACCGGCACCATGGCTGCCATCACCGATGATCAGGTCGCATCTGCCGCCGCCCCGACGGGCACGCGCTTTGCCACCTCGTCTTCCTACGGCAGCGGCAGCCATTCCGTCGGCTCGCGCATGCGCCGTCGCCTGCTCGACACGCCTGAATCCGGTGTGCTCGGCCGCGTTGCGCTCGCCAACCGTCTAACCCGTGCGGTGCTCGCCTTTACGGCGCTGTTCGCCATCCTTATCGGCAACCTCACCTATGTCCAGGTCATCAAGGCCAAGGACTATCAGGATATGCCGACCAACAACCACACTATCGCCCGCTCCAAGTACATCCAGCGCGGTTCCATCATCACGTCCGACGGCGTGACGCTGGCCGAGTCGCTGCAGCAGGAGGACGGCACCTACGTACGCTCCTACCCCAACGGCAACCTGGCAGCGCACGTGGTTGGCTACGTGAGCCAGCAGTATGGCACCACCGCCATCGAGAGTGTCATGAACGACACGCTCACCGGTTCTAAGGACTACTCCAGCTGGAACAACGCCATCGCGTCGCTCGCGGGCCAGACCCAGCCGGGCAACACCGCCAAGCTCACCATCGACTCGCGCATCCAGACGGCGGCCGAGCAGGCACTCAAGGGCTTTAAGGGCGCTGTAGTGGTCATCGACCCGCGTACCGGCGCGGTGCTCGCATGTGCCAGCTCGCCCACCTACGACAACACCAACATCGACGCCCTGCTGCAGGCGGGCGGCGGCGAGGACGGCTCTATGTACAATCGCGCCATGGACGCGCTGTACACGCCGGGCTCCACGTTTAAGGTCGTTACGCTTTCCGCGGCACTCGAGACCGGCACCGCCAGCCTTACCAGCACCTACCAGGCGCCCGGCTCCATGGACATCGGCAACGCGCCGGTCACCAACTATGCCAACGAGAGCTACGGCACCATCAGCCTGCAGCAGGCCTTTGCCGTGTCTTCCAACGTCGTCTTTGGCCAAGTGGCAAACGAAGTTGGCGCAAACACGCTCGTGCAGTTTGCCAACGCCTTTGGCTACGGCCAAAAGCTCGGCCAGGACCTGACCTCCGCGGCCTCCATCATGGCCGACCCGTCGCTCATGACCGAGTGGGAGACCGCCTGGGCCGGCGCCGGCCAGCCTGTCGGCATGGACCACACGCCCGGCCCGCAGACCACCGTCATGCAAAACGCCGTGATTGCCGCCGCCATCGCTAACAGTGGCGTGGTCATGGACCCGTACTTTGTAGCCCAGGTACTCGCCCCGGACGGAACTGTGGTCAAGACCACTGGGTCAGGCCGTTAGCTCCGCCACGGCCGACCAGGTCAAGCAGGCCATGCTCGCCGTCGTCCAGTCCGGTACCGGCACCGATGCCCAGGTCCCCGGCGTCAAGGTCGCCGGCAAGACCGGCTCGGCCGAGACCGGCGGCACCAACGTCAACTCGATGTTCGTTGGCTTTGCACCTTACGATTCACCCACGGTCGCCATCTCGGTGGCCTTGGAGGATTACGACAAACACGACGTCAAGGCGGCCAAGATTGCCGGCATCGTCCTGACCGCAGCGCTCGCCGCACAGGGAGCGTGATGCCCATGATCGAATCGGACACCCGAGGCGCGCCACGACCGAAGAGTTAGCGGCAACGCGCCACACGGCCCCAGCGGCCACATCGTAGGTACTACACACATCGTTGAGCGAATAGTTATGTTAGGAGCAGGAATGGAACAGAGGGTCCTCGGGGGAAGATACCTCCTCAAGGATAAGGTGGGGACAGGCGGCATGGCGACCGTCTACCGTGCACAGGACCAGGTCCTCGACCGCACGGTTGCCGTCAAGATCATGCTGCCGCAGTATGCTGGCGACGCAACCTTCGCCGCACGCTTTAAGCAGGAGGCCCAGGCAGCAGCCGGTCTCTCCTCCCCCTATATCGTGGGCGTCTACGATTGGGGCAAGGACGGCGACACCTATTACATCGTCATGGAGTACCTGCGCGGTACCGACCTTAAGAGCGGCATCAAGAGCCACGGCGCCCTCGACCCCAAGAAGGTCGCCCAGATCGGCTCGCAGATCAGCTCCGCGCTTTCGGTCGCTCACAAGCATGAGATCATCCACCGCGACATTAAGCCGCAGAACATCATGGTGCTGCCCGACGGCAACATCAAGGTAATGGACTTTGGCATCGCGCGCGCCAAGAACAGCCACCTCACGCAAGACAACAACGTGCTGGGAACCGCCCACTACGTCAGCCCCGAGCAGACCCGTGGTCAGGACCTCGGCCCCACCTCGGATATCTACTCGCTGGGCGTCGTGATGTATGAGTGCGCCACCGGCCGCGTTCCCTTTGACGGTGACGACGCTATCTCGGTCGCACTCAAGCAGGTCAACGAGCTGCCTATTCCACCGAGCCAGATCAACTCCGGTGTCGACGCCGACCTTGAGCGCATCATCCTCAAGTGCATGGAGAAGGACCCGGCAAACCGCTTCCAGACCGCCGAAGAGCTTCGTCAGGTGCTCAACAGCTACCTGTCGGGCCGTGCCGTCAACATCTCGGAGCCCACGCGCATCATCGGTGCCCCCGGCGAGCTGGGCGCCACCAAGACTCGCGAGCTTTCCGATCAGACGCGCGCCATGGTGCGTCCCGTCTCGGGCGTGAGCGGCCAGAATACCGCCCGTAGCTCGGTTTCGGGCTCCACCGGCTCCTACGAGGTCGAAAAGCCCAAATCCAACAAGAACAAGATCATCGCCGCCGTGGTGGCAGCCGTTGCCGTCATCGGCATCGTGGTGGCATTTGCCACAGGACTCTTTGGCGGCGAGCAGGTCACCGTTCCCGATGTACTGGGCAAGGACCAGCAGACTGCCGTCGAGCAGATCAAGGAAGCCGGCCTCGAGGTCGGCACCATCGACCAAAGCTACAACGACGATGTCGACGAAGGCAAGGTCGCCGAGCAAACGCCCAACGGCCACACCAAGAAGGCCAAGGGCACCAAGGTGAACCTGGTGATCTCCAAGGGCCCCAAGCCCTCCGAGAAGGTTGAGGTTCCCAGGCTTGTCGGCCTGACCAAGGACCAGGCAGAAGCCGCGCTGGCAAGCGTTGGCCTGAAGGGCAACGCCTCCGAGGAGGCCAACGAGGCCGATGAGGGCCAGGTCTTTGAGCAGGGCACCGAAGCCGGTAAGGAAGTCGAGAAGGGCACGACCATCTCGTATAAGGTCTCGAGCGGCCCGGATACCACGTCCGTCCCCGACCTGACCGACATGACCGAGGCCCAGGCGCGCAACGCCCTCGATATGGCAGGTTTTGGCGTCGACGTGAGCTACCAGGAGAACGACTCGGTTACCGAGGGCACCGTGATCAGCTGGAACCCCAGCGGCAAGCAGAAGCCCGGCGCCACGATTACCGTCGTCATTGCCAAGAAGTCCGGCAAGGCCTCCGTCCCGGGCAACCTATACGGCAAGAGCATTTCCGCCGCCGTTACCGCGCTCAACAACGCCGGTTTCTATAACATCGCATTCTGCGATCAGAACGGCAACCCCGTGAGCGGCAACGAAAACGCCACCGTTACGGGCGTCTCCCCCACCGGCAAGCAGTCTACCGACAGCACGATTACGCTGACGGTCGCACTTTCTGGCTCGGGTTCGGGTTCGGGCTCGGGCACGGGCGACGATTCCGGTACGGCCAACTAGTCGCCACCCCACCACCCATTACGGCTCTCGCCGCAAACATATTCACTCACAGGCGCCCGCTTGCTTCCCCAGCAAGCGGGCGCTTCGTTTTTGACATGACATGAACCAGAAGAGCCCGGCACCGTAGCGGTACCGGGCTCGATATTCCTCTGGTGCCCCCGGGCGGATTCGAACCGTCGACACCCGCTTTAGGAGAGCGGTGCTCTATCCCCTGAGCTACGGAGGCATGTTGTACTAGTGTAGCAGATTTACACCGCTACCAATGGCTAGTTGCCTTTGTGGAAAAGGTTCTTGATGACGGAGGGGATGCTCTTGGCGCCCTTGGCCGTCACATCGATAAAGTCGGGCGAACGAACGAGCTTGTCCTCGTCAATGTACTTACGCACCGCGCGAAGCGTTTCCTTGTCATTGCGCGTCGAAAACGTAAAGTGGCCATTCTCTTTGGTAAAGATGGCAAAACGCGTAATCTTCTTGGTGCCGCGCAAAACCTCGGCGGCAATATAGTCGACCTCGTCCCACGGGATTTGGATATAATCCTCGGGATTACGCTCGTTATAGTACTCAAACGCCTTATTGCCCACCATCACGTTACCGTGACTGGTAAGCCCCATCAGGCAGGTTGCCGGCGTTGCCAGATCGACCGTGCTGTTCTGTGATTGCGCCATGCGCGCCTCGCCCTCCAAATAAAACAATCGGACCGCATCCAGTGTACCCACCGGGTGCGGTCCGTTTCAATGGCTCAAAAGCCCTTGCCTAGCAACTCTCGGTCTTAAGCCGAAGCGTGCTTACATGAAGCCGCAGACGCGACCGATGATGCCGACGGCGAAGAGAGCCAGGATGATGACGATCGGGCTGACCTTCTTCTTGAGGAGCTTGCAGACCAGAAGGGTCAGGCACACGGCGGCAAGGCCGGGGATGAGCTGATCGAGGTTGGCCTGAAGCGTGGTGACCTTCACCGGGTCGAGTGCGTTGGCACCGACAGAGCTGTACATCGTCAATGCCTGCTTGATGCCCTCAGAACCGGCGGGCAGGTTGGCCCAGTCGATATAGGCGCCAGCGGACTGCGTGACCTTGGAGACGACCGGAGTGAAGGAGATGGACACCCAGCGCTCGACCAGGGCGCCGATGATGAACATACCCAGGATGGAAGCACCCTCGGTGACCTTGCCCATCAGACCGCCGGAGAGGTCCTTGGCGATGGAGGAGCCGACCTTGTAGCCAAACTCCTGCGTGTACCACAGGAAGGCGTAACGGATGATGTTCCACGCGAAGAAGAACAGCAGCGGACCGGCGATGCTGCCGGACAGGGCCAGGGAAGCGCCCAGTGCGCCCAGAATCGGGCGAAGGGTGAACCAGAAGGCGGGGTCGCCGACGCCGGCGAGCGGGCCCATCATACCGACCTTGACGCCCTGAATGGCGACGTCGTCAATCGGAGCACCGTTGGCGCGCTCCTCCTCGAGGGCGAGGGTAACGCCAATGACGGGGGCGGAAACATAGGGGTGGGTGTTATAGAACTCCAGGTGGCGCTTAAGAGCGGCAATCTGGTCATCCTTGCTGGTGTAGAGCTTCTTGATCGCAGGGATCATTGCGAAGCACCAGCCGCCGTTCTGCATACGCTCGTAGTTCCACGAGCCCTGAAGGAACTGATGACGGAAGCAAACCTTCTTACGGTCAGCCTTGGTGAGCTGAATCTTGTTCTCTGCCATATGTATCACTCCCCTCCTACTCGTAATCGTTCAGAATGTCGCCGAGCGGGTCACCGGAGCCACCGCCCATGCCGCCACCCTGCTTGGCCAGATCCTTAAGGCCAAGGTAGATGAGGGCAAGGGAGATACCGATGAGGCCAAGGGCGATCAGCGTGAGCTGAGGGATGGCAGCAAGGACAAAGCCGAGGATGAAGAACGGCCAGGTCTCCTTGGTGGCCATCATGTTGATGACCATGGCGTAACCGACGGAAGCGACCATGCCGCCGCCGACAGCCATGCCGCCGGACAGCCAATCGGGCATAGCGTTAAGCGCGTTGGTAACGGCCTCGGCCGGGATGATGCACAGAAGTACTGCCGGGATGGCGATACGAACACCCTGCATGAGGATGCCGGCGTACTGCCAACGCTCGATGCCGGCGAAGTCGCCCTTCTCGGCGCAGGCGTCCATGCCGTGAACCATAGCGGTAGCCAGGGTACGGCAGATCATGGTCAGGAACAGGCCAGCGACCGACAGCGGGACGGCGACGGCGATAGCGGCGGTAACGGCCTTGGCCGAATCAGTGGCGCCACCGTTGAGGGCGAGCACCATGATGATCGAAGAAGCGACCGAGGCCAGAGCGGCGTCAGGCGCGACGGCGGCGCCGACGTTAGCCCAGCCAAGGGCCATCATCTGGAGCGAACCGCCCAGGAGGATGCCCTCCTGAAGGTGACCGGTTACGAGACCGATAAGCGTGCATGCCACGAGCGGCTGATGGAACTGGAACTCATCCAGAATGCCTTCCATACCGGCAAGCAACGCGACAATCGCAACAAGCAGAATAGTGATTGCAGACATGTATCGGACCCTCCTTTACTATGCTTGAGCGGCCAGTTCGGCCTTAGCTTTCTTCAACATGGCGTCGAGATCCTCGGAGGAATCCGAAGGAACCTTGCGGACCTCGAACTTGACGCCCTTGGCCTTGAGAGCCTCGATGGTCTTGACGTCGTCATCGCCCATGGCGACGGCGTTAGTGACGACGACCTTGCCCTTGGAGTGGGCCATGGAACCGATGTTGGCTTCCTTGATGTCGACGCCGGCCTCGATGGCCCTGAGCAGATCCTGCGGGTTCTCGAAGAGCAGCATCGCCTTGGTGTCGCCAAAGCGCGTGTCCTTGACGACCTCGGCCATCTTCTTGATGGGCACGACGTTGGCGTGGACTCCCGGAGGGGCAGCCTGCTCGATCATGGTCTTGCGGAGCTCGTCGTGAGCAACGCCGTCGGAGACCACGATGATGCGGTTGGGGTTGATCTGCTTGGTCCACGTGGTGGCCACCTGACCATGCAGCAGACGCGTGTCGATACGGACGTGGGCGATCTTGATGTGCCCGTCGCCGATCACCGTTCCCGGAGGAATGGCACCCGCAGGAGCAGCGGCGGCCGCAGCCGGCTTCTTCTCCTCGGGCTCCAGAGACTCGGGCTTGACGCGCACGCCGGCCTTAGCCTCAGTCACGAGATGTTTTGCGATCGCATGTGCAGTGTTCTTTGCGTCAAAGCGCTGCGAATATGCCTCGATGAGCATAGGCAGGTTGACACCGGTGACGATAGCCCAGGAATCATGGCCCTCGATGAGACCGCTGATCTGGTTGAAGGGCGTGCCGCCCCACAGATCAACGAGGAAGAGCACCTGCTCCTGGTCCTCGAAGGAAGCGACTGCTTCCTCGACCTTGGCTCGGAAGTCGTCGGGGCCCATGCTCGGCTCGAGCGAGACCACGGCTACAGACGGCTGATCGCCAAAGACCATCGAGCCCGTCTGCTTGATTCCAGCCGCCAAGTCACCATGGCTAGCAAGAACAATACTTACCATCACATAACCTCCTTTTTGTCTACGTAATTCCTACACGACAGTTATGGAGTATAGCTGCAAATACAGCAGAATTGTTTGAAAAACTGCAAAAGGTAGCATTATTTGTTTAAACGTCTTGTTTTGTTACAAGCTGATTACATTCCAGTATTTTGGCTGATTTGCTGCTGAGGATTGATAGCTGATCTATTTACATGACCGAATTGAGCACGCTGTTCATTATTGCCGGTTTTAAACAGACACAAATGTGCTCGGGTTGAGGCTATTTCGTTTAAACAGATGGTGCTTGACTAATGGTAAGAAATATGCTCTAGCAAAGTAGTCGTTGGGGACGTTCTTTAATGACTAGTCGTTTAAGAACGTCCCCAACGACTAAGTTAGGCGATGTGGAGGGGGTTGGCGGCGTCGACGGCATCGGGGGCATCGGAGGGGCCGTCGGGGGCAGCGTCTGTCGGGTCCTCGTCGGGGGTCTCGATCTGCTTGATCATGACCTCCTGGCCCTGCAGCAGATAGGTCTCGCCGCTACCGCAATGGGGGCAGGTCTTGCCGTGCTCGACCGTCGCGTAGTCGCAGCCGCACGCCTCGCAATGCGTCACGGCCTCGACAGGCTCCACAATAAGCTCCGCGCCCTGCGCGATGGGCTTTTTATCTGCTGCCCAGCGCCAAGCGTCGAGCAGCAAGTCGGGAACGACGCCCGAGACCTCGCCCAGTAGCAACGTCACGCTCGAAACGCGACGCACGCCATGAGCGCGCGCCACATTCTCGACATCGCGAATGATGTGGTAAACGATTCCCAATTCATGCAAGGTAGAAACCTTTCAACAGCGGTTGATGCGATGTCGGCCAAACGTCAGCGAGCGGCGATCCAGGTGCCCCAGGTTGCCCCGAAACAAGGCGTCCGCTGGGCTTTTGCCCGCGGCGCCGCAGTTGAGGGGCAAGATGGAGCGCCTGGGCGCCGCGCAGCGTCGGCAGTGCCGCCGTTCGTTAGAACGGCGGAACCTAATGACCGAATTTAATCTTGATCGCGCGCTTGAGCGCGTACTTGCCGAGGCTCGGGAGCTTTTGCTCGTATTTGACCATCGTTGAGCACTCGGGGCGGTCGCGATCCAGATGGATGGCGTCGAACGCGCACTTGGTGGTGCACAGACCGCAGCCGATACACTTGTTGGGGTCGACGATCGAGGCGCCGCAGCCTAGGCAGCGAGCGGTCTCGGCGCGCACCTGTTCCTCGGTAAAGGTCTCGACGTACTCGCTAAACGGCGCGGCCTTCTCGCGTTCGCGGTCCACATGCGCAACCTCGCGGCTCGCGTTGTCGTAGCTCTCGAGCACAACGTCGTCGCGGTCGAGCGCGGTGTAGCGGCGCTGGTTGCGGCCGATGGTGAGCGTGGAGCCCGGCTGCACAAAGCGATGGATGGACACCGCGGCCTCATGACCGGCCGCGATAGCGTCGATGGCAAAGCTGGGGCCGGTGTAGACGTCGCCGCCCACAAAGATGTCGGGTTCGGCGGTCTGGTACGTCTGCGGATCGGCAAGGGCACCCTGGCCGCGGCCGAGCTCCACCTTGGAGCCAGCCAGCAGGTCGCCCCACACAATGGACTGGCCAATCGACATGACGACACGGTCGGCATCGACACGGCGCAAGTCGTTCTCGTCATACTCGGGCGCAAAACGGCCCTCGTCGTCAAAGACACGCGTGCAGCGCTTGAAGGTGATACCGCACACACGACCGGCCTCGTCCAGGTGAATCTCCTTGGGGCCCCAGCCGCAGCTAATGTGCGCGCCGTCCTCAATGGCCTCGCGACGCTCCTCCTCGCTGGCAGGCATCTGGGCCTCGCTCTCCAGGCAGAACATCTCAACGTGCTCGGAACCCAGACGGCAGGCGTTGCGCGCGACGTCGATGGCCACGTTGCCGCCGCCCACCACGATGGTGCGCCCGGGCAGCGCGTCGATCTTGCCGCTGTTGACCTCGCGCAAAAAGTCGACGGCCACGGTCACGTCCTCGGCATCCTCGCCCGGAATACCGGCAAGGCGGCCACCCTGGCAGCCAATGGCCACGTAAAAGGCCTTAAAGCCCTGCGCGCGAAGCTCGTCGAGCGTCACATCGCGACCGACCTCCACGCCATAGCGGAACTCGGCGCCCATCAGGCGAATGACCTCGACCTCGGCCTCGATAACGTCCTTCTGCAGCTTAAAGCTCGGAATGCCATAGGTGAGCATGCCGCCCGGGCGCTCGTTCTTCTCGAACACGACGGGCTTGTAGCCCTTCTCGGCCAGGTAGAAAGCGCAGGACAGACCGGCCGGACCGGCGCCGATGATGGCGATCTTCTGGTCGAAGCCGCCGGCACGCGTCGGGGTCACCACAGGCGGGACATAGCGAGTCGCGGCATCCAGATCGTGCTGGGCGATAAACTTCTTGACCTCGTCGATAGCCACGGCCTCGTCCACGCGACCGCGGGTGCAGGCATCCTCGCAGCGGCGGTTGCACACACGGCCGCAGATAGCGGGCAGCGGGTTCTCGCGCTTGATGAGCGCCAGAGCCTCGTCGTAGCGGCCCTGCGCCGCAAGCTTTAAGTAGCCCTGAACGGCAACGTGAGCGGGACAAGCCGTCTTGCAGGGCGCGGTGCCAGACTCGTGCGCCTCGATGCGGTTGTCGTTGCGGTAGTTGGGCGACCACTTGGTGTGATCCCACTTGGTGGCATCGGGCAGCTCCTGGCGCGGATACTCGGGCACGCGGCCGCCGGCCTTTTTGCTGCAGAGCTTCTGGCCCAGTTTGGCGGCGCCGGCCGGACACACCTCAACGCAGCGACCGCAGGCCACGCACTTGTCCTTCTCGACCTTGGCGACATAGGCTGAGCGCGACAGGTTGGGCGTGTTGAACAGCTGCGAAGTGCGCAGGGCGTAGCACACGTTGACGTTGCAGTTGCAGATGGCGAAGATTTTGTTCTCACCGTCGATGTTGGTGATCTGGTGCACAAAGCCGTTGTCCTCGGCCTGGCGCAGGATGTCGTAGACCTCCTCGCGCGTCACATAATGGCCGCGGTCGGTCTCGACCACGTAGTCGGCCATATCGCCCACGGCGATGCACCAATCGGCCGGGTCGTCGGCGCAGCCCTCTCCCATCACGCGACGGCTCGCGCGGCAGCTGCAGGTGCTGGCGGCATACTTACCCTCGTATTTGTCGAGCCAATGCTCGATATGCTCGATCGGCACCGAGGTGCTCGCGGCATCGATGGCCTTCTCGACCGGAATGACATGCATGCCGATGCCGGCACCGCCAGGCGGCACCATCGGCGTGGCCTTGGACAGCGGTCCCTTGGACGCCTGCTCAAAGAACTTAGCATAGACCGGGTGCTCCTCGAGCTGGCCCATGCGCATGTTGAGGAACTCGGCAGAACCCGGCACCAGCATGGGCAGCACCCACTGCTTGGCGCGCTCGGGGTTTTCCCAGTTGTACTCGAGCAGACCCGTGTAGCTCATGTCATCGAGCATTTTTTCGATCTGGGCCTCGGGCATGCCGGTGAGCTTGACCATCTCGGGCAGCGTATAGGGACGGCGCATCTTCATCTTGCAGAGCACTTCGGCCTGCTCGTCGGTTGCGGCCTCGGCAAACGACCAGTACTCGTAGCCCAGCAGCTCGTCGCGGTGCAACAGGCGGTTGGTGCAGTGCTCACACAGTTTGACGATGGCCTCGCGCGGATGCTCCGGTATCGGCGGCACGAACTCCGCGCCGATATCGGGCTCGGTATAGCTAATCCCCGGTCCGTTGAGAATCATGGTTATCCCTTCTCTTGCCGCAGCCCGGCGAGACCGCAGCTCCCCTCTTTTTTTGCAGGCCGGGCATGCCCCCATGCCGTTCACCCGCCATTGTTGACATTGTGTCAAAAATAGTATTGACGAACCGTCAACAATATTCAAGACTGTTAGGCGAACGGTCAGGCAAAAGAGGATGAAAGGCGGCAAAACATGGGCAACAACACAGCGGATATCTCTGTGGTCGATGCCGTCCCCGCATCCGAAAGCGCGGCAAAGCGCCTGACGGGCGACGAACGCCGTCGCGAGATCCTCGATGCCGTGCGCACCGTAAGCTCCGAGCTGGGCGTGTCCCACCTATCGGTATCGGCCGTGACCAAGCGAGCCGGCTGCACGCGCTCGCTGTTCTACCACTACTTCGCCGACATGGACGCCGCCGTCACCGCCGTCATGGACGAGGCAATCGACGGTTTTATCTCCGAGCTCGAGCAGTGGAATGCCGGCCGCACCGTTGGTGATATCGAGGGCGCACTCGACACCGTCGCTCCGCTCTTTAAGCGCCTGGTCGCCAGCGGCCACGAGTTGCCGAGTACGCTCACCTCGAGCAGCGGCGCGCTCTACGGCGGCTTTCTGCACAACGTGGTCCAGCGCGTGGCTCAGTACATCTGCGACACCACCGTGGTGGACTTTGTCGCCCATCACGAGCTGCGCATCGACCATGTCTACGAGACGTTCTACACCCTCATCATGGGGTTATTGATGTATATCCGCACGCACCCCGATGTGCCCGACGAGACGGTCAAGGAGATTATCGCCTCGACGCTCCACATCGAGGGCTATACCGCCAAGTATCCGGAGCGCAAGCCCCAGAACTGACGACATTTGGCCAAACTGCCCGCGATCGGAAGAGGGGCCGCGGGCGTGTGAAAGGAGAGCAGCATGCTGTTCGATGTTTGGGGTAGCAATACCCTTATCCACTGGGTCGGCTGGGCCATGGTCTTTATTGGCCTGATCGTGCTCAACGAGGTCGGCCGCCGCACCAAGCTCGGCGCGGCCATCATCTTTGGCGTGGCTCCGCTGGCCATGACCATCTACTGCGTCGCCATCGCCATCGGCGTTTCGCAGGGTGCCGAATGGGCGCTCACCAACCCCACCCATGTGTACCAGAACAGCTGGTTCCACTACGCCAAGGTATACGCGGCGCTGGCCGGTTGCTGGGGCTTCATTGCCATTAAGTACCAGTGGGGCAAGATCGGCAAGGCGCACTGGTTCCGCGCGTGGCCGTTTGTGATCGTCGCCATCAACATCATGATTGCCGTCGTGTCCGACTTTGAGAGCGCCTATCACTTCTTTGTCCTGGGCCAGTCCACCTGGGTCACCTCCGAAGGTGCTACGCAGCTCGCCGGTTGGAACAACGTGTTCAACGGCATCGCCGGTATCATCAACATCTTCTGCATGACCGGTTGGTGGAGTGTCTACGCCTCCGAGGACAAGACCGACATGCTGTGGCCCGACATGACCTGGGTCTACATCATCGCCTACGACATCTGGAACTTCTGCTACACCTACAACTGCCTGCCCACCCACTCCTGGTTCTGCGGCTTTGCACTGCTGCTGGCGCCCACCGTCGCCGCCTTTATCTGGAACAAGGGCGGCTGGATCCAGAACCGCGCCTTTACGCTTGCTATTTGGTGCATGTTTGCCCAGGTGTTCCCGTACTTCCAGGAGGAGTCCATCTTTGTGACCCACTCCACGCTCGACCCCGGCGCCGCTACCGCGGTCTCGATCGCCGCACTGGTCGCCAACGTCGCCGCGATCATCTACATCGCCTACCGCGCCAAGAAGCTCGGCCGCAATCCCTACAAGCAGGATGTCTTTGAGGGCACCAGCGATTGGGAGAAGGCTACCGCTCGCCGTGCCAAGGTTGATTACGCGCACGCCGAGTAACATGGTTGTCGCTGTCGGCACTTGGGCATAGGCCCGCCTGCCAGATTTTCAATCCAATGTCTCGCAGAGCCCCCGGAAAGCGTTTCACTCGCTTTCCGGGGGCTTTTGTCGTTGCGTCCCTATTCATCTATTCAAAAACATGCGCATATATAAAATCGGATTTCAAATCATGCGGCGGCTCTATGGGGTCCCGTTTTTGGGTACAGTGTTGTCCCGATATTGAGCTTGGGGGATATATGAAAGATGAGACGATGGGCCAAGAGGATGCGGCCCAAGATGCAGAAGCGTGCGCTGAGGCCCTGGAGAGCCTAGACCGGATTTCACTCGATGAGATTGCGTTTGACGATTCGGGCGTTGATGTGCAGGATGAGCCGGAAGTCGAGGCGCAGTCCGATGATCAGGATGCAGACGACGTTGAGCCTACCGAAGATGAAGCAGGTCACGAAGACACCGAAAGCGAGGCCGGCAATCAGCCCGAATCCGACACGGGCGAGGAAACCGTCTTGCTCGACAGCTTGCCGGCCGAGGATTCGCTGACCCGCGAGCTCCCCGGCCTAGGTTCTGCTCCTGTCGTCGATGAGACCATCGCCATGGGCGATATTCCCCTGCCGTCCGTTCCCTCGGCACGCGAAGCCGAGGTCCGCCATCGCAAGATGTCGCCCAAGCGCCGCAATCTAATGGTCGCCGGCGCTGTGGCCGTTGCGCTTGTCGCCGGCGGCGCAGGCTACGCAGCCTGGAACGGATACCGGCAAGAGCAGGCTGCCATCGCCGCCGCCAATGCCCACACGATGATGTCGGTGCAGATTGGCGTGCATGCCGCGGGGCTCGACTGTTCCACCGGCTCCAAGATTCCCGTACAGGTGAGCGGCCAGGATTCTGACGGCTCCTCTGTGAGCGAAACACTCTATGTTGACGAGCACGGCCGTGGCATCAAACTGCTACCCGGTGACTACACGCTCTCCATTGCCGCCTCCCCCATCGCGTCCGACGGCACCGTCTATACCGTGCCGACCACCAAGGCGCAGGTCACGATCAAGAGCGACGGACAGGACCTAAGCAGCCAGGCCGCCTTTAAGCTTAAGGTGCCTTCGGCCGACACGGTAACCGACGACCAGATCGATGCCGCCGCCAAATATGCCGAGGAGGGAGGCGCGAGCTCCGCCGCCACCGCCAAGGTGCTCCAGCAGGCGGCAACCGCGCGGCGCGACGCCGCCGTCAATGCCGTGAGCGCGCAAAAGGCACAGGCGGCCCGTGATGCCGACGCCCGTCACAAGGCAACCGACCTCTACCAGCTCGATATCCCCGTCGAGTGGTACGGCAAGGTCGAGACTTGGCAAAATGGCAGCACGCTATGCATCTATCTTGCCGGCGACAGCGATACACCGATTGTGACGCTCGTCGCAGTGCGCGAGGGCGAGAGCTTTACGCCCGATGAGGGCGATACGGTTTTGGGTGCGGCCAACCTAGGCAACGGTTATACCGTCTACGCCAGCGGCCCCGTCTATCCGTACGTGGTGCCCCAGACCATCAACGGACGGACGCAGAATCCCGTGTCAACCTACCCCATGGATACGGCGATTGAGCTTGTCGAGCTCACGACCGGCAACCGCTACACCTATAGCCAGATCAAGAACGTACTGGTCGGCAAAGACGGCAAGGCCGACGCTGCGACCAAACTAGAGACCGACTACCTCGCCCAGATTCTCCTGCCGAGCATCAAAGCCCAGGACTAGCCGGGCGCATCATGGTGCTCCCCAACCGTGATGAAGGGGCCAGGAGGTCCTGGCCTCGCAAATCCATAAACGATTAGGAAAGGAGCCACTTCCATGCGGGCACAGCATGTACCACGCCGTGTTTGCATGGAATATCGGCCTGCTCATCCATGGTAACGATTGCCGACTCGCCAAGATCAAACTGGGCCATCGCGGCATCGAGCGCGGCGATTTCGCGCTCGCGCGTTTTCTCGCTTGTCATATCCACACTTACCTGAATCAGGCCGTAAGCCTGCATGAGCAGTGCATCCCCAGCCACAAAGTCCACCTCATGGCTTTTATTCTTATCTTTAATCAGCAGGCGGCAAACCGAACCGGGCCGCACGGCGGGGGTCCTTCTTCTTAGCGCGTTGAACACTGCGGTCTCGAGCCTCTGGCCCTGGTCCAATGCCGATGCGGGAGAGAATGCTCCAAACATCGCGGGATCGACAGCGTAGACCTTAGACGCAGACCGCATGTTATTTGCCAGTGAACGCGTGAACTCCGGCACGGAGAACAGCAGGTAGGCATCCTCATAATACTCAAGTAAGTCGCTGAGCGAATTACGACTGACGGGTATCTGCCTGCTCTTGAACTCGTTGTACACTTTGTTCACCGACAGCTCTCGTCCCGAAGATGCCATACACCGCGTTAGGAACAGCGATGCCAGGCGAGGGTTCTTGACGTCGTAACGCTCAACGACGTCCATAGCGACCGTTCGCGAAGCATATTCCTGTAGCAGCTGAATCGCGTCTGCGGGCGTCTGCTCAAGCGTCGCGATGAATCCCCCTCGCTCGAGATATCCGACCAGATGGTGTCGGAGCAACGCTGCATCGCTCGAGGAGAAGGGCGCGTTCGACTCAGGAACGCTCCCCGTCTTATATCGGACGTATTCCGAAAAACTCAACGGAAAAAGCTCTCGTATAAGAGAACGACCCCTGAACTCGCTCTTAAGTTCTGAGGACAGCATCTTAGAAGAAGATCCCGTCACATAGACGGTCGCTTTCTCCGTATCGACTACACGCCGCAGAAACGCACCCCATTCGGGTATTTCCTGGATCTCGTCAAAGAAAAGGTAGGCGCCCTCGCCTCGAGCAGCAGGATATAGTGCATAGAATGTATCGAGCACGTCCGCTAGTAGCGATGGCTCATACGGACGCAAGCGCTCATCCTCAAAATTGAAATATAGCATCCGGTCAAGCTCGACGCCTTGGCCCTGAAGCCGCCGCATCTCCTGATACAGGCGATACGTCTTTCCACAACGGCGGGCCCCCACAACCACATTTACGATGTTGTCGCGCTTTGGCTCCTGTGGGTTTCCCAGATCAAGGTCTCGCTCAAAGACCTGCGGAATCCCCTGTTGCTCAAAGTCCTTTATTTTTTGAGCCACCAAGTCGTTGAATGCCATAATTCTCCAATCTTGCTCTCATGCTAATCAAGATTATAACGATTCTTGATTAGCAGGAGAGCAAGATTATGCGTATCTTGATTAATGGATAAGCAAGTTTTCTATTAGTGGCCCCTCCCGGAGGATATCGAGCGGCCGAGGGGGGCAGGCATGAACGCCTCTAGCCGAAAACAAAGTAGCTAAAAAGCCCCGTCCCAAATGAGCTACTTAACGCCAGGGGTCGGCTTCGAAGAGGGGCTCGCGCTCGGGGCGACGATCGCTATAGGGATCGTAGCCGTCGTCGTCCTCGTTCTCGGCGCGGATGTAGGGATCGCGCGGCTTGGGTGCCGGCTTAGGCGCAGGCTTGGGTGCGGCGGGTGCAGCATCGGTCGCCGGCGCGCTTGTCTTGATCTCGTCTTTCATCTGCATAGCTCCTTGCATCGCATCCGTTCAGCATCATCGATTGTCGCACGAAAAAGGGCGGCGGACCCCATTGGATCCGCCGCCCTTGGCGTTCGGCTCAAAAGGCAGATTGTAAGGCATGCGCCAAAAACCTACTGCGCGTCGGGGACCTCGTAGGTAGCAGACGGCGTATTGTCGCACACGACGGTAAAGCCGCCGTCCTTGTCGACATCGACTGTCACCTGATCGCCCTCGCGCACCGTGCCGTCGATGATAGCGGCGGCGATGGCGTCCACGACCTCGCGCTGGACCAGGCGCTTGAGCGGACGGGCACCGAACACGGGGTCCAGGCCACCCACAGCGAGCATCTGCTTGGCCGCCGGGGTGATGGCAAGCGTCATGCGCTCGTTGGCCAGGCGTGCGCGGACGTCGGCGAGCTGGATGTCGACGATCTTCTCGATCTGCGCCATGCCGAGCGGATGGAACACCACGATATCGTCGATACGGTTGAGGAACTCGGGGCGGAAGGTTTGAGCCATGGCCGCGTCAACCTGATGGCGCATCTCCTCCTCGTCCTTGCCGGAAAGCTCGGCGATGGCCTTGGAGCCCACGTTGGACGTCATGATGATGATCGTGTTCTTGAAGGACACCTGGCGACCCTGGCCATCGGTCAGACGGCCGTCGTCGAGCACCTGCAACAGCACGTTAAAGACATCCGGATGGGCCTTCTCCATCTCGTCGAGCAAGATCACGGAGTACGGACGACGGCGCACGGCCTCGGTCAGTTGACCGCCCTCGTCGTAACCCACGTATCCCGGGGGCGCACCGATCAGACGCTGGACGCTGAACTTCTCCATATACTCGGACATGTCGATACGCACGAGCGCGCGCTCGTCATCGAACAGGCACTCGGCCAGCGCCTTGGCGAGCTCGGTCTTGCCTACGCCGGTGGGGCCCAGGAAGAAGAAGCTGCCGATGGGCTTGTCCGGATCGGAGAGGCCCGCACGGCTACGGCGCACGGCCGCGGCCACAGCGGACACGGCCTCGTCCTGACCGATGACGCGCTTATGCAGCTCGCCCTCCAGGCCCTTGAGCTTGTCGAGCTCGCCCTGCATCATCTTGGACACGGGCACGCCGGTCCAGGCACTCACGACCTCGGCAATCTCGTCGGAGGTCACCTGCTCGTTGAGGCCCTCGCCGTCCTGCTCCTTTTGTGCCTCGAGCGCAGCCTCGGACTCCTGAATCTGCTGCTGCAAGCCCGGAATCACGGAGAAGCGCAGCTCGGACGCACGGCCCAGGTCGCCGTTGCGCGTCGCGCGCTCCTCTTCGCTCTTGGCCTCGTCAAGCTGGCCCTTAAGCTCCTGCACGTGGTCGATGGCGTTCTTTTGGTTGAGCCAGCCGGCCTTTTGCACGTTGAGCTTTTCCTGGACCTCGGCAATCTCCTGGCGCAGGGCTTCCAGACGCTCCTTGGAGGCGTCATCGGTCTCCTTCATGAGCGCCTGCTCCTCGATCTGCAGCTGGGTGAGCTGACGCGTGGTGGCGTCGATCTCGACCGGCATGCTGTCGAGCTCCATGCGCAGGCGGCTTGCGGCCTCATCGACCAGGTCGATGGCCTTGTCGGGCAGGAAGCGGTCGGCGATGTAGCGATCGGAGAGGTCGGCGGCGGCCACGAGCGCGCTATCGGTGATATGCACGCCGTGGAAGATCTCGTACTTCTCCTTGAGGCCACGCAAAATCGAGATGGTGTCCTCGACGGTAGGCTCGCTCACCATTACGGTCTGGAAACGACGGGCGAGCGCCGCATCCTTCTCGATGTACTTGCGGTATTCGTCAAGCGTAGTCGCGCCGATTGCGTGTAAGTCGCCACGGGCAAGCGCCGGCTTGAGGATGTTGCCGGCGTCCATGGAACCCTCGGTGGCACCCGCACCCACGATGGTATGGAGCTCATCGATGAACAGGATGACCTTGCCTTGCGCCTTTTGGACTTCCTTGAGTACAGCCTTCAAGCGGTCCTCGAACTCACCGCGGTACTTGGCACCGGCGACCAGCGCGCTCATGTCGAGCTCGATGAGGTCGCGGTCGCGCAGGGTGCTCGGCACGTCGCCGGCCACGATACGCTGGGCGATGCCCTCGACGATGGCCGTCTTGCCGACGCCCGGCTCGCCGATGAGCACGGGGTTGTTCTTAGTGCGGCGGGACAGGACTTGGATGGTGCGGCGAATCTCGTCGGTACGGCCTATGACCGGGTCGAGCTTGCCGGCGCGAGCCAGATCGCAGATGTTGCGACCGTACTGCTCCAGCGCCTCAAACTGCGTCTTGTCCTCGGCAGACGTCACGCGGTCATCGCCGCGCAGCTCCTCATAGACCTGCTCGATGCGCTCCTTGGTCACGCCGGCGTCGCGCAGAACGCGGCCGGCCTCGCCCTTGTCCTCGGCAAGTGCCATCAGCAGATGCTCGGTCACCACAAAGCTGTCGCCCATCTTGGTGGCCTTCTTCTCGGCCTTTTCGATGACACGAACGAGCTCGTTAGACAGACCCATCTGCTGACCCTCGCCCGAAACCCTGGGCGCGTGGTCGATGGCATCCTGTGTGGAGCGTGCAAGCTGAGCCGGGTCGGCACCGATGCGCTCAATGATCACGGAGATATTGCGCTCGCCGGCACCGAGCAGGGCAGACAGCAGGTGAATCGGCTCCACCGCGCCGGCCTGCGCGTCGGCGGCCGTGCTCATGGCGGTCTGTAACGCCTCGCGCGACGTCATTGCTAGCTTATCGATTCTCATGGAATCACCTCTCTTGGGGCGGCCGCCCTACGGGGCGGCTTCACGTTGTTCGAGAAGTATTGTTGCCAGCTTTGCGCGATTATATACATAAATCTAAGTCTCTATATATAAGATTTTCTGAGTGATTGAAAGATAGGGAGCAGGTGCGCTCACCCGCTACGGCCTCGTCCCCTTACTATCTCAATCTGTAACATCTGGCAGCCCTTTTCGGTCCCAGGTGTTACAGATTGAGATGGAGCGCGGAGCCCCGCCCAAAAATCTCAATCTGTAACACCAGGCCCGCTTTTAACAGCCCAGCTGTTACAGATCGAGACAAACGGAACCACCACAAAGGGGACAGGCACCTTTGTGTTGGTCCACATCAACATCGAGCTCGCTCCTAATATCCGTTATTCCTGCTCGTATTGAGGTTAAAATGAACTGTGATTAAAGCATATTCATTTCTCTCGTTCTTGATAGCTCTTCGTCTCAAGGAGCAGATATGAAGTCGTCTTATTCTACTGCTCGCAACGTCATTGCCATTCTCGCCATACCCATCGTGATGCTCTTTCTTATCGTCGTCACACCCTTTTCCCTGGGTATCGCCTCGCCCTTCGATTTGTGCGGGATGGTCGACGCCGGCTCGCGTGCCACCTCGCTCTCCTTTATCTGCCGCGGTGTGCTCTACGAAGATGCAATTCCCACCGGGCTTTGGCGGTCAAAGCTGCCGCTGCTCGGTCAGGTCGACGGACGTTCTCCCTACTTCAACCTTGAACCTCAAGCGATGAACTATCTGATCGATGACCAACCCCTTGCCTCCATCACCCTCGCTTACGACTATGCTCCAAACACCGATGAGCGTCACATGAACCAAGTCCTCGACAAACTGCTTGAACAGTGCGGGCTCACCGATGAGGTCGGCCGAACCGTCGACAGCGACCAGAAATTAAAGCGAACAGAACTCCGCCGCATAGGAAAAATCAGAGAGCGAGGCAGAGCTGCCTACTGGCAGGCCTGGGCGATACGCGACAAAAGCGAATTTGGGCACAGCACCTATACGGTCACCGTCTTCACTAAAGATGGAATCAAGGACAATGTTGACGATTTCGCATCGTCCAAACTCGGCATCCCCAAAACGACCAAATCCGCCAGCCCGGACGAAATCCTGTAGAGGTTTTCATTGAAATGTTGCTCAACCCGAACGGCGACATCGAGCTCGCTCCCCACCACCACAAAGGTGCCCGTCCCCTTTGTGGTGGTTTTCGGCGATCATTTCCGCCCTACGATGCAAGAAGCCGCCGCAGGAACCATCCCTGCGGCGGCTTCTTTGGGTTGGCAGGGACCAATCGCCGGCGTTGAAGGCCGTTTTTAGTCTCTGACGTTGGCTTTTGGCCCCTTCAAGCTATCCGACAAATATCAATATCTTGATAGGATTTCATTCGAGCTCTTAAGCAGATATTCGCGCAGCAATGGAATCGAGAACCTCACCATGCCACGTGAGGGCGCATCGATAACCTGTGCCTTGATAAGTTGCCGTCGTGTCGCTGTCAGGCTCGCAGGGGGCAAGGAGAGCCCCGCTGCGATCTCTTTGGTCGGCACATTCCCCTCATGCTTGGCCATGGCAATGAGGTACTCAATCGCGCGAAGCGGCAAATCGGCAAGGGCAACGTCGAGCACGGAGCCCTCAAACTCCCCATACGCATCTTCAATGCCCTTCTGGGCATCCTCAAGTGAAATCGACGCATCGCGGTCGGCATGCCTGCGCGCATTCGCGAATACGCGATAGCCCACGAGTTGCACGAGATACGCATATCCCCTCGTAGCACAAGCCGTCATTTCAAGCGCCTTGCCATCCAAGTGCAAACCGGCACCTTCCACGGTTGAAGCCATCGAATCCGAAACATCCGACAGCGGAATCGAGGCGAGCTCCTCAGCCTTAGCTCGTTGTAGAAATGTAAGGGCACGGCCGTTGATGAGGTCCATTACGCCCATGGTCAAGCCAGCAAATACAAACGCGATATTCTTGCGTTCGCGGATAAGGTGCTGCACGGCCGCTGCAACGAGCCGCACGTCATCAGCATCCGCATCCTGTATTTCATCGACCGTCACCAGCAGACCGGCACCATGTTGCGTTTCCCGCGACGCCACGCTCGTCAAGACGCCCCGCAACGTCTCAGGCCCGGTCAAGGACTTAGATACGCCCGCTTTCACCACACCAAGACTTGCTTCTAAATGAAGCTCGGTATTGTCCGAGGTGCGTGCGAGCTCATGTTGGATGGCGTCGACGATACTGCCCGCCGCAGTCACGTCAACCACGCGCCAACCATACGACTTCGCAATATCGCCGAGCTCTGTCAACAGCGCCGTCTTGCCCGACCCGCGCGGGCCGGTAATGCGCATGAGCCTTCCGGGGGCGCCCACGCCTTCTTCGATGCCGTCCCTAAAATCATCAATAACCCGCTCGCGTCCGATAAGGACCGGAGGTTCAGCGCCAGCGGTCGGCTTAAACGGGTTGATTATCGTGCGCTTCAATGTCCCCACCTTCCTACTGTCGTCGTTATCGTGATTATAGTATCAATAGTGCAAATAGTGAAAGTAGTGAGAATAGTTCAACTATTTAATCATGCGGCCGTTTCCCGCCGCTAACAACTAAAGGTGCCAACAGTCCGCGTTGGACTCTAACAGGAAAACATTTGGCCCCTCAAAAACCACCGCAAGGGGCCTTTGTGGTGGTTTTCGCTCCAACACACCCCGCTGTCTCAACCTGTAACATCCAGCGGCCCTTTTCGGTCCCAGGTGTTACAGATTTAGATGAAGCGATCGACGGCAACCGTTTGTCTCAATCTGTAACAACCACTCGGCAAATTGGGGTCCAGATGTTACAGATCGAGATTAACCGCGGAGCCCCGTCCGAAAATCTCAACCTGTAACACCAAACCCGCTTTTTGCAGCCCAGCTGTTACAGATTGAGACCAATGAAACCACCACAAAGGCGCCTGCCCCCTTTATGGTGGTCCAGAGAAGAATCAGCCCCAATTACAAGAGGCGGCATCAAGCCCAGCCTACGTTTGGCGACCCCAAATCGAAGCCCAATGGGGCCTTTCAGCCCCCTCATTCCGGGCGGTCGCTTTCTTTTGAATATTGTCGTAAGCTGGTATCACTTATATTAATGAATGCATACTGTTTGCGAGGTACCCGCCGTGAAACGCTCCACCTATATCGGCCTGCTCGTCTTAGCGTTTGCGATTACCTCAGTCGGCGTGGGCATTATCTATCTCGCATTTCTCCCCGCCTCTGCAACGCAGGCGGTGATTGAGACCGTAAGCTATCCCATCGAAATCCTCACCGATATCGTCAAACCCGATTCGATCACCGTCGATTTTGACGGTACGCCCGCAGCGCTTGGGGTCAGCAACTATCCCCGTATCGAACTTGGGGCCAAGCGCTATACCAAAGATGAGCAGCTTATCGGTAAGGCAGCCAAGCTGCTCAAAGGCAAGACGTTTAAGCGGTGGTACGGCGCCGTAATATATCGAGCCAAGAACAGCCAAATGAATGGCGGGTATTATTCGACCCTTGAACTCGATGCGGCAAACGGGAGCAGACTGTGCAACGTCTCATACGACCCCGGCTATGTGGACAATGAAGGGCCGGGGGTCTATATCTCGGATGGCGACGTAATCTACGTCATGGAGGGCGACCAGACGGCAGTCGTCAGTTTTATGGATCAGTGTACCGAAGATGCCTACGAACAAACCTGCGAGCCCGATCCGCAGACAGCGCGCAACAGTGGCTCGGCACGCACTTGGCTATTTGACGACGAAATAACCTGGACCCCATCGAAATAAGGACCCGTCGGGCAGGCATCTTTGTGGTGGTTTTCGACAAAAAGAAGCCGCCCCATTAACAGAGGCGGCATCAAGCAAGTCTATTTACTAGCGTCCCTCAAGACCCAACGAGAACGTCGCGGTAGCCCCGGCCACACCTTTCCCTCGGGCGACCCTCGCGAAGCGCGTGAGCACGAGGGAAAGGTGTGGCCGGGGCGTACAGCAGAGTTACTCGGCAGCGGCCTTGAACTTGTTGTAGTTGATCAGGCAGCCGGCCTTGACGATGGCACGCTCCTCGGCCGTCATATCGGCAATGTAGAGCTCAATCTGCTCAACAGCACCGTCGGCGCGCACCACGTAGGCAGCGATGTTCTGCAGGTCGCCATCGAGCGCGGCGCGAATACCCGGCACAAAGACGTAGTCGCCCACCTCAAAGCTGGGCTCGGCCTCCATCTGGAAGGGAACCATGCCCCAGTTCATGACGTTGGAGCGATAGCGCTTGGTGGCGTACTCGTGGACGATGTTGGCCAGGCCGCCAATCACGCGCTGGCAGCTCGCAGCCTGCTCGCGGGCAGAACCGTCGCCCGGCTTCTTGGCGTAGAGCATGGAGCCGTACTCGGTCGCCTTGGCATCGGCCGCGATGCCCGCGCCGGCCAGCGCCTCAA